>NZ_NPJZ01000001.1:5492500-5792500 GCF_002245895.1 Rhodococcus sp. OK302 | reverse complement strand
AACGGTTCTGGTCTTCGACCCACCGCGCTCGGGCAACCCAGGTCACCGATGATCCGTGCGATGTTGCCCATTCGTAGGCACGCTTGTTGGCGGTCGCTCGGTAGCCGTCCAGTAGTCCTGCCGCGGCAAGGACAGCGGACCCGGTACAGACCGAGGTCACGAGTTGTGCGTCTGTCGCCCACACGTTCAGCCAATCGAGGAAGGCGCGGTCTGCAACAGCACGTCGGGTTCCCTGTCCGCCAGGCACCAGAACGATGTCGGGGAGGTGGGCGTCTTCGTATCCCACCGTTGCGAGGACTTCGGTCCCTTGACTGCTTCGGACCGGTCCGGCAGTGGGCCCGACCAGTTCGACGGAAATCGTCTCCGGCACCATGCCGAACAGCCCTAGTGGGCCGAAGACGTCAAGCAGTTCGAATCCTTCGAACAGGACGATCGACAGGCGTCGACGCGATTCGTTCATGGTTGCATCATCACAGATACGACCTTGTCACCTTCTTCGACTATCCGATATCCGGCGTCATTGGTTACCGTGCAACGGCTTCCGTCGGTTTGTGTCACGGATCGGCGGCAGCGTTCCGAACGCAGGAGTACCCGGAGAGTAGGAAACAAGATCACGATCACGATCGACGGTCGCGAATCGCGTGTTATCCGCCGAGATTTGCACTAACTTTGAGAGTAATGCCCGCTTCGGCGTACTGCAGGTTAAGGTCCCGGTAGACGCGGGTGGTGGCTCCACGAGAGGCAGGGATCATGGATCTCGAAGCGATACTTCTGATTCAACGACTCAAGTACCGGTATGCGCGTGCGCTCGACACCAAATCGTGGGTTGAACTCGCCGATACATTGACGGTCGACGCGACCGCGATCTACGGCGAGCAGCTCAGCTTCGATTCCCGTGATTCATTTGTGTCCTTCCTCGAGAACACACTCGGCTCCCACATCATCACCGAGCATCAGTGTGGGCAACCGGAGATCGATGTCGACGGCGACACCGCTACGGGGGTGTGGTGTCTCGCGGATACCGTCGTGGTGCCGGAGGACGGAATGTTGCTGCGGGGGTCCGCTTTTTATCACGACCGGTATGCATTGTGCAGTGACGGGAAGTGGCGGATTTCGCACACCAGTTACGAGCGGACCTGGGAGTCGGTCGTGTCGTTGTCCGACATGCCGAGTTTCCGCTTGACCTCGAACAAGTGGGCAATGCTGCAGCCGTCGTCGTTGGGTAATTCGGTAGTGCGCAACGTGTCTTGATCGCGGCTATTACAGTCGTTGAATGGCCGAGGACGTTTCACCCGAGTTGGATACACGTGCGTGGATCCGAGGCATTCCGGCACTGACCGGCGTCGCACCGGATGCTCCGACTGAATTTCCGTCCACACCGAGTGCGTTGTTTCTTACCTGGCTGCGTCAAGCCGTCGACGGCGGAGTTACTGAACCGCACGTGTGTGCGTTGTCCACTGTCGACGATACGGGCATGCCGGATTCACGGTTCCTCATCCTGAAGGATGTCGGCGCCCGCGGTTTTTGGTTCTCGGGATCGGCTCGATCGCCGAAAGGTGTTGAGCTCACGGCCAATCCGCGCGCCTCGTTGGCTTTCTACTGGCGCGAGAGTGGTCAGCAGGTACGTGTGCGCGGTGTGGTCCGCGAAGGAGACGAGCAGATACGGGCACGAGACTTCGTCGAACGGTCTGTGACAGCACGCGCAGTGGCGACGGCGAGCCGGCAAAGTCAAGAGCTGGCAGACTCGCGTGACTACGAGCGTGCGGTGGCCGGTGCGGTCGACAGCATCGAGGCTGATCCGGCATTTGTCTCCGACGATTGGCGGGCGTGGTGTCTCGAGCCGGAGTCCGTCGAATTCTGGCAAGCAGACCCGGGTCGCCGACACCTGCGGTGGTTGTACCGGCGTACGTCAGACGGGACATGGACGGTCACGAACTTGTGGCCGTGACCGACCACGGAAATCGCCCTGGTGCAGTCAGGTTGCGCTGATCTCCGGTGACACGAGATTGACGACGATAGATTGGCCGCCGAGTTTTGCATGGATCTCGGGATGCTCGAAGCCTGAGGACAGCAAGTAGCTTCCCAACATTGTAAGCAGTTCATCCAGATTGATCGTGGGATCGGCTGAATAGGTGCCCGACGGTGATGAATGGTTGGCAATGAGTTCGGTGTGGGTGAGGCGCCCGGCGACGCGAACTGCTGCTACACCCATCGCGTCGCGCCGGACGACGGTGCGGCTGCGAGTCTCGAGGGTTCGTGACGATTCACGTGACGGTGTGGGGGTTGGGGCAGGCATGGAAGGGTCCTCTCCGCTGCTGTGTGCGGCCGTGCTTCGGTCGGGGAGCGGAAAAGTGAAGGCACCTGTCGGCCCGGTCGAGAGTGCGTCCTCGATAGGCCTGACAGACAGGGTGTCTGTGGTTGCCGCGGAACTGCTCGTTCGTGAGCCGTTGGATCCGTTGGACCCATTGGTGAGGCCGTTTGTCGAACCACCGTTAGCCGAACCACCGTTGGCCGAACCACCGTTTGTCGAACTACCGTGGCCGCTTGCTCCATGCGAAGTCTTGTCTTCCATTGTTTCGCTCCTGATGCCCGTAAACAGACCGTCGGTTTGCATAGTGCTGGCAAACATACCAGGAGTTGGTTTCGGGTCGCACTCCCTCGGTGGGCGGAGCTAGGTGAGTACGGGCGTCCGTCGTTGGATTCGGAGCCATGACCAGAATCCCCAGAGAACAAAAAATGCGTAGACGAGATAGAGGATTGCCGACGGGTAGTAACCGGCGCGGAAGAGTAGGGGAACACCCACGGCGTCGACGCCGATCCAGATGAGCCAGAACTCGGTCCACCCACGGGCCATGCCGTAGGTGGCGAGGATGGATCCGGTGAAGATCCAGGCTTCAGCCCAGGCGCCGTACGATCCCAGGACATTGAATATCCAAGCGAAAATAACTGTGCCGCTTATCATTACGGCAACCATTGTGAGGCGCTGGTGCGTGGATGCCCAATGGGGCAGGACTGCGTTTCCGGAGCTTTGCGCCCCGCGTCGCCACTGCGTCCAGCCGTAGATGCTGACGGTGATGAACAGCAGTTGACGGCCGGCTTGTCCGTACAGGTTGAGTTCCTGCGGCGTGTGGAACAGTGCGCCCATGAACACGGTGAACAGCAGGGCATTTCCGGCGATACCGACCGGCCATGCCCACACCGAACGCCGTGCCCCGGCAATGGCAGACCCGATGCCGAAGGTGTTGCCGATGATCTCCCGCCAGAGAATCGTGGCGCTGCCGATGTGTAGTTCGGCGTCGAACAGCGCCTCGATCAGACTCATCAGTCAGCAGCGGCGACGAGTGGTTCGAGCGTCAGATCGGGAAGTTCCTTCTGGATGTACTGCAGGCGCCACTTGTCGCTGACCAAAGCGAGCATGACGCCGTCGGAACGGGTGAAGACCTCGACGCCGCGCTGACGGTTGAGCTCCACCTCGGACTCGGCATCGGTACGACGCGCAAGGGCGTAGCCGAGCGGTTCCATCTTCGCTTCGACGTTGAACTCCGACTTCATGCGGGCTGCGACAACCTCGAACTGCATGGGTCCGACGGCGGCCATGACCGGGGAAGCGTCGCCGCGAATGTCGTTGCGAAGGATCTGAACGACGCCTTCGGAGTCGAGTTGGTCGACGGCGCGTCGGAACTGCTTGTACTTGCCGGCGCTCTCGGCGCGCAGGATCGAGAAGTGTTCCGGTGCAAACGACGGGATGGGCGGGAACTCCACCTTCTTGTCCGTGTACAGCGTGTGACCGGGGGCGAGCGCGGTTGCGTTGACCAGACCCACGACGTCGCCGGGGAACGCGGATTCAACGGTGGAACGCTCGCGGCCGAAGACGGTCTGGGCGTACTTGGTGGTGAACGGCTTGCCGGTCTGGGCGTGCGTGACAACCATGCCGCGCTCGAACACTCCGGACACGATGCGCATGAACGCCAGACGGTCGCGGTGCGCGGTGTCCATGCCGGCCTGAACCTTGAAGATCACGGCGCTGAACGGGTCGGTGACCTCGCGAGGCTTGCCGTTCACGTCTTCGCGTTCACGCGGCGGCGGCGCCAACTCCACAAGGGTGTCGAGGATCTGACGGACACCGAAGTTCAGCATCGCGGACGCGAAGATGACGGGTGACGTCTGACCGGCCAGGAACATTTCCTGGTCGTGATCCTGGCCGGTGGCCGAGAGCAGTTCACTCTCTTCAGCGGCGGTCTCCCACTCGGAGCCTTCCTTGGCCAGGGCGGCGTCGGCGTCCATGATCTCTTCGGGAGCGATCTTTGCGCCACCGGCGGTACGGGTGAATCGGACGTACTCACGAGCTGCGCCGTCTTCGCCGCGTCGCAGCAGACCGCGGAAATCGCCGGCAATGCCGACAGGCCAGTACAGGGGAGTGGGGGTGAGGCCGATGCGTTCGCTGATCTCGTCGAGCAGTTCGAGCGGCGTCTGACCGGGACGGTCCCACTTGTTGATGACGGTGATGACCGGGATGCCGCGGTGACGGCAGACCTGGAAGAGCTTGAGTGTCTGCGGCTCGAGGCCCTTGGCCGCGTCGATAAGCATGACGGCCGCGTCGACAGCTGTCAGGACGCGGTAGGTGTCCTCGGAGAAGTCGGAGTGACCCGGGGTGTCGACGAGGTTGATGACGTTGATCGTGTTGTCAGGCGTCTCGGACGAGTGGTAGTTGAACTGCAGCGCCGTGGAGCTGACGGAGATGCCTCGGGCCTTCTCCATTTCCATCCAGTCGGAGACCGTGGACTTGCGCCCGGCCTTGCCGTGGACCGCGCCGGCCTCGGAAATCTTCTTGGCATGCAGCGCGAGCGCTTCGGTGAGCGTCGACTTACCGGCGTCGGGGTGAGAGATGACAGCGAAGGTGCGACGACGGGTGGCTTCGGCAGCCAGGCCCTTCGTCGTGGTGGGGATCGACGTCGTCGCTAGGCCTGCTGTGTCTTCGCCCGTGGCGTCGGACTGGACAGTCGAGTCGGTAGGGACAGTCGAGTCGGACGGGGTAGTCAACGAAGAACCTCTCGCAAGTGGGTACAGCGCGCGGTGAAGCAAGGGCGCAGAGTGCGGACGCACAACAGAGAAAGGATACTCGCCGCCGCATTACCGGTAACACTCGGCGAACTTTGTCTGATTATCCACATGGGTATGCGCTACATCACATGGCGTTCGAATGGGTACAACAACTGCATCAAAGCGTTCTTAGGAGTTGCGTTGAGCAAATTCACAGACGAAATGTATGCGAGTGCCGCAATCAGTAATCGCGGCCTGGTGACGGGTGAGCCGGAGAGCCCGTTTCGACAGACCTGGGGTGAGATCCATCAAGACGCACGACGGATGGCGGGTGGGCTTGCCGACGCCGGGATTGCTCATGGGGCTGCGATCGCAGTCTTAGCCGGTCAGCCGGTGGACATCGCGCCGGCGTGTCAGGCGAGTTGGATGCGTGGCGCTTCCGTGACGATGCTCCATCAACCGACGCCACGTACCGATCTGGCGGTCTGGGGTCAGGACACGCAGACGGTGATCGACATGATTTCCGCGAAGGTGGTCATTCTCGGAGCCCCGTTCGGTGTGGCGAAACCGCTCCTCGAGGAGCGCGGTATCACTGTGGTGACAGTGGAGGAACTGCGGAAAGGTCCCTCGATCGATCCGGTGCCGACGGCCGAGTCGGATATCGTTTTTCAGCAACTGACGTCCGGTTCGACAGGTTCCCCGAAGGCAGTGCAGATCACGCACGAGAACTTCTATGTCAACGCCTACGCGATGATCAACCGCATCAAGTTCTCGATCGACGACGACGTGATGGTGAGTTGGCTTCCGCTCTTCCACGACATGGGGATGGTCGGATTCCTCACGGTTCCCATGCAATTGGGGGCCGAAATTGTCTCCATTACTCCGTTGGACTTTCTCCGTAGCCCGCTGCTGTGGGCAGAGCTGATGGGTAAGTATCGCGGAACTGTCACGGCTGCACCGAATTTCGCGTACTCCCTGCTGGCTCGTCGGCTTGCGCAGGCGCCGGACGGTGCCGTTGATCTCTCGAGCGTCCGGTACATGTGGAACGGCGCCGAGCCGGTAGATCCGGACACCATGGTTGCTCTCGCCGAAGCCGGCGCTCGGTTCGGCCTCGATCCCACTGCGCTTGCACCCTCGTACGGAATGGCGGAAACAACGCTGGCAGCGTCGGTCCCCGATCCGAATCAGGGACAGGTTCTCGACTACGTCGATCCGGACTTTCTCGAAGCGATGTCCCGCGCCGTTCCGTCGACGAGGCAGAACGCCCGGGCGATGGCGACCCTGGGACGGATGGTTCCGGGCTTGGAAGGGCGCGTTGTCGACAGCGAGGAGCAGGTTCTGCCGGCGCGCGGAGTCGGAATCATCGAAGTTCGTGGACGGGCTGTCACCGCCGGGTATCTCACCGTGGACGGACCCAAACCGGCGCAAGACGCCGACGGTTGGCTCGACACCGGTGATGTCGGCTACTTCACCGAAGAAGGCCTCGTTGTCGTCTGTGGCCGTGTCAAGGACGTCATCATCATGGGCGGTCGCAATGTCTATCCGACTGATATCGAGCGGGCCGCGGGAACGGTCGCCGGAGTGCGCCCGGGAAATGCGGTTGCGATTCGTCTGGACGCAGGTCAGAAGCGTGAGAGTTTTGCCGTCGCAGTCGAGACCAACGCGTTCGAGGATCCTGAGGAGGTCAAACGCATCGAACGCGAAGTCGTCAGAGCCGTCGTTTCGGACGTGGGAGTACGCCCGCGCGCCGTGGCAGTGCTCGGCCCCGGCACGATCCCCAAGACGTCGTCGGGCAAATTGCGTCGCGCGAACTCGGCTGCGTTGCTCGGAGCGTCGGATCAGTGAAGGCGGTTCTGCGCCGCTTCGAGACCTAGCTCGAGTAGGAGTTCGACGGCGTCTGCGGCTTCCTCGCACACGAGGTCGAGTTCCTTACGTTCCGCAGCGGAGAAAGGTTTGAGGACGTAGTCGGCCGGGTCCATCCGACCCGGCGGACGGCCGATGCCGACGCGGGTACGCAGATAGTCCTTGGTGGCCAGGGAACTCGAAATGGAGCGCAGGCCGTTGTGGCCACCTTCGCCGCCGCCGAGCTTGAGGCGAATGGTCCCGAAGTCCAGATCAAGTTCGTCGTGGACGACGATGATGTTTGCCGGATCAACGGAGAAGAACCGGGCCAGCCCAGCTACGGCGCCGCCCGAGAGGTTCATGTACGAGCGAGGTTTGCCCAGGATCACGCGTCGGCCGGCCAGGCGGCCCTCGACGATCTCGGCACCACTCTTCTTGTGCGCGTTGAACTTTCCGCCCATACGGCCCGCGAGTGTGCCGGCAACCATGAAGCCCACGTTGTGGCGAGTCTTCTCGTACTGTGGGCCGGGGTTACCGAGTCCGATCACCAGGGCGGTGTCTGTGCTCAACGGATGCTGTCCTTTACGGGCTCGAGGATACGACGCGCAAACGGCGCGTCACTTCCGAAAACTCGGAAATGACGCGCCGCCGGCAAGTGAAGCTTGCGAGGATCAGGCCTCGGCTGCAGCCTCGGCTGCTGCCTCGGAAGCATCCGTGGCCGCTGCGGTGACGTTGATGATCAGCGTGTCCGCATCTGCCTGCAGGATGGAGCCTTCCGGCAAAACGAGCTGGCTTGCCAGGATCTGCGTGCCGGCCTCGAGGCCTTCGATCGAAACCTCGATCGACTCGGGGATGTGCAGCGCGTCTGCCTCGATGGAGATGGAGGAAGCATCCTGAGCGACCATGGTGCCGGCAGCAGCGTCGCCGACAACGATGACGTGAACGTCGATGGTGACCTTCTCGCCCTTCTTGATGACGAGGAGGTCAGCGTGCTCGATGTAGTTGCGGATGGGGTGCACGACGATGGACTTGACCAGTGCAACCTGGTCCGTGCCGTCGATGTCGAGGGTCAGGATGGCGTTGGTGCCGTGTGCACGGAGGATGCGAGCGAAGTCGCGAGCCGTGACGTTGAGGTGCTTCGGGTCTTCACCGTGGCCGTACAGAACCGTGGGGACCAGGCCGTCGCGACGTGCACGGCGAGCCGCGCCCTTGCCGAATTCGGTGCGGGTAACGGCGACGAGGTTGTTCGCTACAGACATGATGAAAAGCTCCTACAACTCACGGAATGCGTGCTCGGTGTGTACTGGCGGTGTGGCTCTCTTGTCACAAACGAGTGGACAGGCGCGCACGGCCAGGAGCGAAACGCTCGAGCTGAACCGTATCCGCGTCGATCACGGTAAACCTGCAGCATGTGGAGCAGCTGCGATTCACCCTCGCCGAGACAACTTTTCATACCCTACCGGAACTCGTGCGTCGGAGCGAATCACCGCACGAGTTCCGGTACTGGTAGCGGCGCTAGCGAGCGGCGCTGATGCCGGCGCGACGACCGAAGAAGCTGCCGTCGCCGAGGCTTGTTCCGCTGGCATATCCGCCGGCGCAGACGCCGGAGGTGCAGCGGCCCGCAGCGAAGAGTCCGGGGATGGGCTCGCCGGAGACGTGCAGAACCTCGGAATTGACGTTGGTCTTCAATCCGCCGAGGGTGAATCCGCCGGTACGTCCACGTAGATCGATAGCGGCGACGGGGCTTCCGATCGGCTTGACCCATTCGGAGTTCTTGCCCAGCAACGGATCCGAACCCTCGGCGGCGTGACGGTTGTAGACGTCGACGGTGGATTGCAGTGCGCCGGCAACGAGGCCCATCTCAGCTTCGAGTTCCTCGACGGTTTCGGCGACCCACTTCGGCTGGGCCCGCAACTGGATGGTCTTGGTTTCGGCTGCGACGCCCTCCTCGTAGGCAGCTTCGTCGATGACCAGGAATGCCTGATTGTCCTGCTGAAACAGTGCTGCCTGACCGATCCGGCCGGGGTACGTGTCTTCGGGGATGAATCGCTGGCCACGGCCGTTGACCAGGATGCCGCGCGCCATCAACTGGGGGTCGCAGAAGAAGGCAACTTCGGTGGCATCCATATGGGCGGTGTCAGCGCCGAGAGCCTGCCCGATCTGGATCGCTCGGCCGTCGTGCGCCTCGATGGAAGCTGCCGGATGTCCGAAGATCTTGGGAGCGTTGGAACGCACCATCTCGTCGTTGTACGCAAAACTGCCCATAGCCAGCACGACGCCCTTGCGGGCCCGGATGGTGACGTCCTTGCCGTAGCGCTTGGCGACGATCCCGACGACGCGTCCGCTCTCGTCAACGACGACGGTCTGCACCCGCAGATCGTATTCTGCTCGTACACCCAGCTTTTCGGCAGTTTCGACGAGCGGTGTCATCAACATGAAGCCGGCGCCGTGCTCGCTGGTCGTCTTGCCCGACATCTGCGGGACGTGACCGCGCGGTGCCGGATCGACGAGGGTGTTGAACGGTGCGGCATTCTCGCCGCCGGAGTACATGAGTCCGTCGTCGTACGGCGGTTCCCAGCCGGGCTGACCCCAGAACGTTTCCTTGAATGCAACGCCCGCATCCACGAGCCAGTTGAAATGATCGACGCTGCCCTCGCAGTAGGCGTCGATCTTGGCATCGTCGGTTCCGGGGCCCAGTGCAGCCTTCATGAAGGTCTTCATATTGTCGACGGTGTCGTCGAATCCGCAGGCCTTCTGGAGCGGTGTGCCGCCGCCGAGGTAGATGATGCCGCCGGCCTGCGATGCTGCGCCGCCCCATCCGCCGGTCCGTTCGAGTACCAATACCTCGGAGCCGGCGCGTGCGGCTTCGATTGCTGCGGTGACACCGGCAATGCCGTAACCAGCGACAACGACGTCGGCTTCGTAGTCCCAGGTGGTGATGTCGGCGGCAGAAATCGGATTAATTGTGGCGTCAGCCATGTGCAGAGTCCTCTCCAAATGTGAGCTAGGTATCACTTACATTTGCAGTTCTGGTCGACTTTGCGCACTGTCGTCCCAATCATCGGGAGATCTGTAGATCCCGCACCGAGCCGAGAAATTTGTCCAGGTCCGCGTCGTCGACAAAGCAGTGCGGGGAGGCCCGCACGACGGCGTCGAGCCCCCTCGCGGTCATATCGAGGAGAGTCGAACTGCGACTACTGACGGTGACCGTGATGTTCTGGGCGGCAAGGTGATCGCGCACCTCGGCGGCTTCGTGGCCGTCGAGCGTGAACGAGACGATCCCACTCAGGTGTGCGCCGCGATCGTGAACGGCAACGCCTGGCATGGTTTTCAGTCCGTCTCGAAGATGGTTCGCCCGCAACTGGATCTGCTGCGCAACGGTTTCCGTCCCCAGGCCGAGCAGATAGTCCGCGGCGGCGCCGAGTCCGAGTCGAGCCGCGACACTGGTCTCCCACAACTCGAATCGTGTTGCATCCGGCGCGGGAACATAGGCGTCGGCGTGGGTCCACGCGGCGCCGTGCAGGTCCATCGAGACCGGTTCGAGGGCGTCAGCCAATCCGGGACGTACGTAGAGAATCCCGGTGCCGCGTGGACCGCGAAGCCATTTGCGGCCCGTTGCGCTCAACGCGTCGACGCCCAGCGAAATCACGTCGATAGGTAATTGGCCGACGGATTGGCAGGCGTCGAGGAGAACCAACGCGCCGTGGGGTGCGGCAAGTTCGACGACTTCCCGGACCGGATTGATCAGTCCGCTGTTGGTTGGCACGTGAACTACAGAGATCAATCGAACTCGGTCGTCGAGCATCGATTCGAGTGCGTCGAGGTCGATCCGGCCGTCGGCGTCGCTCGGAATCACCTCGACCTGTGCGCCGGTGATGCGGGCGCGGCCGAGTGCGGCAATTGCGTTGCTGGCGTACTCGACTCCGGAGATCAAGATGCGGTCACCGGACTTCAGGGGTACCGCGTTGAAAAAGTCGTTCCAGGCGCGGGTTGCGCTGTCCGTCAGCGCGATATCCGATGCCTGGGCGCCGATCACGCGGGCGATCGAGTGCGGCACCGCGGCCAAGGCCTCGGCCTGCCGACTGGCTGCGACGTACCCGCCCACATCAGCTTCGAGGCGCAGATGTTCGATCATCGTGGTCACTACGGATTCGGGTGGGAGCGAGGATCCCGCGCTGTCGAGGAAAACCTTGTCTCGGCATCCGGGAGTATCGCGGCGGACCGTATCGAGATCGAACATGGCACCTTCCGTTCACATCGGTGTGGTTCTAATACCTTGTGAACGAAGCTATACCGATGGAGCGAAGGCTGGGCACCCTCGACGCGGTTGTCATCGGTTTGGGCGCGATGATCGGCGCCGGAGTCTTTGTGGTGTTCGCACCGGCGGCGGCAGTTGCGGGTACCGGCCTGTTGTTCGGGTTGGTGTTCGCAGCCTTTGTTGCGTACTGCAATGCGACGTCGTCGGCGCAACTTGCGGCGCGCTATCCGACTTCGGGTGGAACGTACGTCTACGGCCGTGAACAACTGGGGCCGTGGTGGGGCTTTGTTGCCGGCTGGTCGTTTGTGATCGGCAAGACCGCGAGTTGCGCAGCGATGGCTCTGACATTTGCGACTTACGTTGTGCCCGAACCATATCGGAAGCTCGCGGCGATTCTGATCGTGGTAGTCCTGGTCGGTGTGAACTATCGCGGGGTCACCAGAACTGCGCAGATGGCTCGGGTGATTGTCGCGGTGTCGTTGACGGGGCTGGGCGTGGGGTTGGCGACGGCATTCTGGGGCCGCGATGTGGATCTGGCACTTCCCGATTTTGCAGTGGGGTCCTGGTACGGCGTTCTGCAATCGGCGGGATTGTTGTTCTTCGCCTTCGCCGGCTACGCCAGGATCGCGACGTTGGGAGAGGAGGTCCGCGATCCCCGGCGCACTATTCCGCGGGCAATTCTCATCGCGCTGACGGTAGCGATTGTTGTGTATGCACTGGTAGCGACGGTTCTCCTGGTGACGCTGGGGCCAGAGAAGCTTGCTGTGTCAGCCCGGCCGCTCTCCGACGCCGTCGCCGCGGGAGGTGTGGCGTGGGCGGTGCCCGTTGTGGTGATCGGCGCCGCCGCAGCGTCCGCGGGTGCGCTGTTGGCGTTGATCGCCGGTGTCAGTCGAACGGCGATGGCAATGGGCCGAGAACGGGACCTTCCCACCACTTTTGCGGTTGTTCATCCGCGATTCGCGGTGCCCCATCACGCTGAACTGACCGTGGGCGTCATCGTGATTCTCTTGGTGTCTGTGGTTGATCTCCGTGGGGTGATCGGGTTTTCGTCGTTCGGTGTGTTGTTGTACTACTTCGTGGCCAATGTCAGTGCATTCGTGCAGGGTGACGCGGATCGAATGTTCCCGCAGTGGCTCCAACTGGTGGGCGCCCTCGGTTGCGTGGTTCTGGCATTCACGCTGCCGGTATCGGCCGTGGTAGCAGGCGTAGGTGTGGTTCTGGTGGGTTGTGGGTATCGGTGGTTACGACTGGAAAAAACCAGCGACACGTAAAGGGACAAAGCGTGCATGTCGGGCTCAGGCGCTCTATGGTCGGTAGCGATCATCAGTAGGGCCCGCTAGACACCACCCGAAGGGGACCGTCGAATGGCAACCGCAGTACTGAACACTCAGGTGGACTCACGTCCCGCAGCCGAGGCGTACATCGGCGGTGTGTGCTTCAAACAAGGCCCACCGCGACTCATCGGTGCCGAGGTCGAGTGGCTGACCAACGGCGTCGGCGGTGAGCGTCCGTCGTTGGAGGCACTCGCCGTTGCCTTGGGGGGACATGCTCCTACCAGCATCAACGCGCAATCGCCGGCGATGACACTTCCCGGCGGGAGTATCGTCACCGTCGAACCCGGCGGCCAGATCGAACTGTCCTCCGCGCCGCGCACGTCAGCCCGGGAAGTCTGCGATTATCTCGAAGAAGACCGTAAGGCGCTGCGCGTTCTCCTTGCTACTCAATCCATCGAGATGACAGCTGCTCCGGCGGATCGGGGGCGCCCGCCGCACCGAATACTGCAGATGCCGCGATACCGCGCGATGGAACAACAATTTGCCGACATCGGGCCCTACGGCACCCTCATGATGTGCAACACCGCCGCTGTACAAGTGAGCGTCGACGCCGGAAGTAGTCCCGAAGCAATAGCGAGACGATGGCGGCTCCTCGGCGACATCGGGCCGGCACTGATCGCCGCATTCGCCTGTTCTCCACAGCTGGAAGGGATTCCGCGAGGATCGTGGGCATCGCAACGCATGCGGACGTGGCTCGAGCTGGACGCTCGACGCACCATGGCCGTAACGGACGCGGCGGACTATCCGCGGTGGGTACTCGGCGTGCCCCTGTTGTGCGTGCAGAACTGCACCGACGATTGGACTGCCCCACGGGGCGCCACGTTTGGAGACTGGATCGACGGGGCACTCGACTCCGAGATAGGGCGCGGCCCCACCGTCGAGGACCTGGACTATCACCTGTCCACGCTGTTTCCGCCGGTTCGCGCCGTCGGACACATGGAGGTGAGGTACATCGACGCTCAACCCGGAGACCTGTGGCGAGTACCGATTGCCGCGGTCGACGCCTTGCTTTCCGGGCCCGCCGTCATGCAGGAAGCGCGAGATGCGGCAGCATCGACGGCAGGTCGGTGGCGGGACGCGGCTGAGTACGGATTGTCGGACGTCGAGCTACGTTCGGCAGCAACCTCTCTGATGTCGCTGGCGGCCTCGTATGCGCCGGATCCGGAGTTCGTGCGACTCCTCGATCGCGCGGCTGAACGATGCTGTCGAGGTCTGACGTCGATCCAGGACTTGGCGCGGGTCGAGGGACACTGATGTCGATGGATGTCACCAAGATCGAGGTTGCCGAAACTTCCGTGGTCACCAAAGAATTCACGGAAGCCGTCCTTGTGCGGTCGCGGAACCGTTCACTTCTGCTCACCGATTGCCTCGATGACACCGAACTGATTGCTGCGCACTCACCACTCATGAGCCCTTTGGTCTGGGATCTCGCGCATATCGGTAATCAGGAAGAGCTCTGGCTGGTGCGCGATGTCGGCGGCCGTGAACCGGTGAGGCGCGACATCGACGAGTTGTACGACGCCTTCAAGCATTCACGGTCTTCGCGACCCGAGCTTCCGTTGTTGGATCCACGGCAGGCACGCCACTACATACGTACGGTCCGCGGCAAGGTGTGGGACGTCCTCGCCGCCAGCACTTTCAGTGGATCGCCGCTCGAGCTGAACGGGTTTGCGTTCGGGATGATCGCTCAGCACGAACAGCAGCATGCTGAAACCATGCTCGCGACGCATCAATTGCGTTCCGGCTCAGCGGTACTCGTAGCAGAACCGCCGCCGAGTGTCCGGCGCAAGCCGCTACTGGACGAGGTGATCATTCCCTCCGGCGCCTTCGTCATGGGTACGGACGACGAACCGTGGGCGCTCGACAACGAGAGAACCGCACATCAGGTGTATCTCACCGAGTACGCAATCGACAGATTTCCCGTCACCAACGGGCAGTACATCGAATTCATCGACGACGGTGGGTACTCCCGTCCGGAACTGTGGTCGAGGGAAGGGTGGCGCCATCGCATCGACGCCAAACTTCAGGCGCCACAGTTCTGGGAACGTGATGGATCACGCTGGTGGCAAAGAGTATTCGGTATCGACAAGCCGGTGGCCCTGCGCCGTCCGGTTGTTCATGTGAGCTACTACGAGGCGCAGGCGTATGCAACGTGGGCCGGGAAACGGCTACCCACCGAGGCTGAGTGGGAAAAGGCTGCGCGGTGGGATCCGGAATCCGGTCGCTCCCGCAAGTTCCCGTGGGGCGACGCGTTGCCGGACGAGAACCGCGCCAATCTCGGCCAACGGCACCTCAGTCCCGCCGATGCCGGGGCCTACCCCGAGGGGGCGTCGGCGCACGGCGTGCAGCAGTTGATCGGGGATGTCTGGGAATGGACCTCGTCCGGCTTCCATCCTTATCCCGGTTTCCATGCCTTTCCCTATCGTGAGTACTCCGAGGTCTTCTTCGGTGGTGACTACAAGGTATTGCGGGGAGGCTCGTTCGGGACCGACAGTGTTGCCGCTCGGGGAACCTTCCGAAACTGGGATCATCCGATTCGTCGGCAGATATTCTCCGGATTTCGCTGCGCCAGAACGCTGTCCGGTCGCCCCTGACATGTGCCGACACCTCGGGTACGTCGGGCCGGTCACTTCTGTCCGCGACCTCCTGCACTTCGGATCGCATTCGCTGGTGCGGCAGTCGTGGGCACCCAACGAGATGCGCGGCGGTGGAACCATCAACGCCGACGGCTTCGGTGCCGCATGGTGGCGAGGGGGCACACTCGGTCGCTACCGCAGCGTTTTGCCGATCTGGTCGGATCTCACTGTCGAGGAAACGCTTTCGCATGTCGACTCCGGGTCCGTCATTGCGGCAGTGCGTTCCGCGACGGAGGGAATGGCAGTACAGATCGGCGCCTGCGCTCCGTTTGTGGATGATCGCTACGCCTTCAGTCACAACGGAGCTGTTTTCGGCTGGCCCGAGTCGGTTTCTTCTCTGGCTGAGGACATTCCGGCGGTTCAGTTGTTGAACATGCCGGCACCGACGGATGCCGCACTGCTGTGGACGATGGTGCGACGCCGTCTGCAGTCGGCATCAGCGGAGTCCGCATTGACCACCGTCGTCCATGATGTCGAGGCAGCGGCATCCGGCTCGAAACTGAACCTACTGCTCGGCGACGGGAACGAAATGTGGGCGACAGCTTGGGGACACACGTTGTACGCGCTCGTCGACGAATCGTCGGCCCTGATCGCCTCGGAACCATTCGACGATTCGCCCGGTTGGGAGCAAATCCCCGACAGAGCATTGGTCTGCGCCCGTCCCGGGCACCTGATCATCACCCCGATCCCGATGGGAGAACGATGAGTACCCCAATGCTCAACGTCTATCTGACCCCGGAAGACTTAGTCGACGCGCTACGCGTCGACGCCCGTGCCGGGCTGACTGCATCTCCGAAGTGGCTCTCGCCCAAGTGGTTCTACGACGCACGCGGAAGCGAATTGTTCGAAGAGATCACACAATTGCCGGAGTACTACCCGACGCGCACCGAGCGGGCCTTGCTGGCGGACTGCGCGCCGGCGATCGCCGAGTTGACCAGACCGGAGATGCTGATCGAACTGGGATCCGGTTCGTCGGAGAAGACACGCTTGTTGCTGGACGCGATGAAAGGTTCGCTGCACACGTATGTACCGCAGGATGTTTCGGTGACCGCACTGGAGGGTGCCGCTCGTCAGATCGATGCCGAGTTCCCCGATCTGGATGTTGTCGGAGTGGTCAGTGACTTCACTGGATCGCTGCATCACCTACCCAACGGCGGCAAGCGGGCAGTCGCTTTTCTGGGCGGTACTCTCGGAAACCTGATTCCGGCTGAGCGCGCAGAGTTTCTCGCCGGTGTTGCCGCAGTGCTGGATTCGGGGGAGAGCCTGATCCTCGGCGTGGGGCTGGTGACCGATCCGGCTGTGCTCGTTCCGGCCTACGACGACAGTGTCGGAGTGACAGCGCAATTCAATCTCAATGTTCTCAGCGTTCTGAACAAGCAACTGGGAGCTGACTTTCCGATCGAAGCTTTCCGTCACGTAGCCCTCTGGGACAGTGAGAACCAGTGGATCGAGATGCGACTTGAAGCGTCGCGCGATCTTTCGGTGCGTATCGAAGACTTGGATCTGGAGATCACCTTCGCGAAAGGAGAGCAGTTGCGTACCGAAATTTCTGCGAAGTTCACGGTCGACAGTATTTCCGCGGAACTCGAGGCCGCGGGATTTGCGGTGCAGAAAGTGTGGACCGATGACGATCAGCGGTTCGCGCTGCTCTGTGCGGACCGGGTGTGATCGGTGCGGCTCCTGTTGTATTGATGCCCGTGCATAACTGTCCACAAACTGTCCCGGGATGCGGGTTTCCGCATAGAACGGCATCTAGTGGACGGTTATGCGCACGCATGCAGGCGATATTTGCCCCAATTATCCCTATTGACTGTTTATAGTGAGGCTTTGCAGAACGGTTGCCAAGCTGAGGAGCACGTGTGCGTCACCCGAAATATGCTGTCCTGACAGCAGCCACTATCGCGATTCTGACAATCCCGGTGACCCAGTGCTCGGCTCAATCACTGCCGTCGTCGGGGAGCCTGGGCTCACTGAACAGCGGCTCACTGAGTAGCAGCAGCGGTTCCCTGGGCAGCTCGGAAACCCCCACCGAAGACACGCTTCCCGAGCTTTCGGTCACCACAGTCTTGGACGGACTCGATCACCCGTGGGACGTTGTGGCAGCTCCCGACGGCGCGGTGCTTACCGGGCAACGTTCGGGTGGTTTCTTCGTCCGGAGAAGCGATGGCACGACCGGGTCGGTGAGCGCAGACCTCTCGGATCTCTACGCCAAGGTGGAGACCGGGTTGATGGGAACGGCTCTCGCCCGAGATTTCGAGCAGTCGCGAATTCTCTACACCTGCCAGGGATTTCAGGGCGGGGGAGTCACTGACATCCGAATTGTGGCCTGGACGGTTGACGCAGGATGGACGGCGCTTACCCGCACCGGAAACGTACTGACGGGAATCCCCGTGGAAGCCGGTCGTCACGGCGGCTGCCGGATCCTCGCAGCAGTGGACGGTACCTTGTTTGTCGGAACCGGAGACACCGCGATGCCTACTGTTCCGCAGGATCCGAACTCTCTGGGCGGCAAGGTATTGCACATCAATGCCGATGGAACGCCGGCAGCAGGAAACCCCAACCCGGCTAGCCCGGTCTACACCCTCGGTCATCGGAACGTGCAGGGTCTGGCGGTTCAACCGGGCACCGATCGGGTGTACGCGGTGGAGCAGGGCACCGGTGTCGACGACGAAGTGAACCTCCTGACGCCCGGCGGAAACTACGGCTACCGCCCGGACCGTTTGCCCGGATACGACGAGTCCGTGCCGATGACCGATCCGAGCAGAGTGCCGGGAGCCATTGAAGCAGTGTGGCGTTCAGGCAACTCGACGCTGGCCACCGCGAGCGGCGCCTTTGTGACCGGACCGCAATGGGGAGCGTGGAACGGGGCGCTGGTGATGGGCGCATTGAAGACCAAGAAACTGGTCTTCGTGCGACTGAGTGACGACGGTCGATCCGTCGACGCTCAGACCTACGGGTTGGAGAACCAGTTCGGTCGCCTGCGCTCGGTTACTCCGACTGGCGACGGTTCACTTCTGGTCACCACGGACAACGGCACCAACGACAAAGTGCTTCGAGTGACTCCGGTGTCTTAGAAACCGTCAGTGCCAGGCGATAACCCGGCACGGTCCACCGGAGCCGCCGGCATGGGTGGGCGCACCGATCATCACGGTGGCGCCCACCGGTGGAAGCGTCGACAAATTGGCCAGGGCCTCCACCGCGTATTTGCCTGAGCCCAGTGCGTTTCGGTGAGCGCCGTAGGTTGTGCTGCGGCCGGCGACGAGGTCTGCGACGGGGATCTTCTCCACGGTGATTCCGTCTGCACTGGCATGCGCGGGCGCGTCGATGTGGGTGCCGGTGTGTTCTCCCATCCGAAGTTCGTTCAGATAGAAAGCGCTCTCAGTCAGTGAGCCCAGCGACCCTACTGACCCCAGCGATCCGCCTGTCGACGCGATACTTGCCAGATTCTTCATCTCGAACGACGGTGCACCCGGCCAGACGGGAAAATCTGTCGTCAGCACGTGAGTGAGATCGACCAGTGTGGAACCGCCAGATGGAAGCGCTGCCGGGGCTGCCGACGCGGTTCCGCGGGCGAGCGCCGTTGCGCCGAGCGCGGTAACGCCCAAAGCGGCGAACATCGATCGCCGGCTGACTTTCCGGTCTTCGCGTCCGATCGATTCGTACACCTGGGACAAGAGCCGCGGTGAGCACATCAGAAACTCCAGATCACCGGAATCAGTACCGTCGCGACTACCAGGAACCACAGGAGCAGCGGCAATCCGAGCTTCCAGTAGTCACCGAACTTGTAGCCACCCGGACCCATCACCATCATGTTGGCGGGAGTCGCAACCGGCGTCAGGAACGACGCGGCGGCGGCAACGGTCACCGTCATCAGAACCGGCAGTACCGAAATGTTCAACTCAGATGCCACGGACACTGCGATCGGGGTGATGATCAATGCCGTCGCAGTGTTGCTGATGAGCTGACCGAGTGTTGCCGTCACGAGGAACAGACCGGCGATCACGACATAGGGGCCGGAGTCGCCGACAAGGTCGACAAATCCGTTGGCCAGCTTCTCGGCCGCACCGGTTTGTTGAATTGCCGTGGACAGCGGGATCATTCCGCCGACGAGGATCAGGGTGGTCCAGGAGATCGAGCGGTGTGCCTGCTCGACGCTGATGACGCGCAGCAGGACCATCGCGCAGGCAGCGAGCAGACCCGCGATGGCGGACGGGACGATGCCGAAGGTCAGCATGATCACCATGGCTGCGACGACGGCCAGGGAGAGGACGGCGCGGGTGCCGAGCGGTGCGGCCTGCTTGCGAATCAATGCGGGCGGATCGACGACGAGGACGTTCGGGTCGACGGAGGTGCGTGCGTCCAGGTCGTCCCAGCTGCCCTGGAGCAACAAAGTATCGCCGGGTGCCAGGTGGACGCCGTTGGGTCCGCAGTTCTCGCCGGCGCGCTGGACGGCGAGGATCACGAGATCGCCGCTGTCGGTCACCATGCCGGGAAAAACCTTGTCGCCGATGATCTCCGAACGCGGCGGCACGATCACCTCGACGACGCCGTCTTCCTTGGTGATGAGCGGGGCTTCGGATTGATCGCAACCGCCCGCGATGCTGTATTGCTGCGCGAGCGTTTTTGCGTGGCGGCTCAGATCCGGGGACATCGAAACGCCCGCGCGGTGGGGGAGCACACGCGGGCCGAGAAATACTGCGATCGTGATGGTTCCGAGTACCAGCGGTGCACCGATCAGGGTGAAGTCGAAGAACCCGAACGCGCCGGCACCGGCGTCGGCGGCGGCGTCCGAGACGATGATGTTCACCGGAGTACCGGTCAACGTGAGCATCGAACCGGCGTGCGCGGCGAACGCGAGGGGGAGTAGCAACTGAGAGGTGGATCGGCCCAGCCGAACGGCCAGGACGACAACCATCGGGATCAAGGCAGCTACTGCTCCGTTGACACTGATCAACGCGGTCAGCGCCGCAACCAGCAACATGATCGCGCTCACCAACCGAACCCGCGAATCACCGACCTTGGCGAGCAGTTTCTCGCCCGCCCACGTAGTTACGCCGGTGGCGTCGAGCGCCTCACTCACGACAAACAGCGCGGCGATGAATACGACTGTCGGATCGCCGAATCCGGCCAGTGCCTGCTCCATCGAGATCACCCCGGTCGCGTACAGTGCCAGCGCTGTTCCGATTGCGATAATTCCGACCGGGATCCGGCCGATGACAAAGAGCGCCACGACTACGGCAAGCACGACAAAGGTGATGGTGATGTCATTCACGATTCGTAAAGCTACCTGCGATCGGGCAACCGCCCCGCATCGCCGTGTCGGTGGATGAGTTGAAGCCGTGCCGGGAATACAGAACGGCCCCATCTCGACAAACGAGACAGGGCCGTGGGACGGACGCGAGGGAATTAGTTGGAGGCGGCGATGCGAGCCTTCTCGAGGGCAGCCAGCGTGCGGAGCACAGTTGCTTTCTGCTTGTTGAGATCGCTCAGACGGGCGCGAGCCGGAAGGCCCTGAGCGAGTTCGGCGACCTTGATCTGCTCGTCGACGGTGCCGAGCTGATCAAGAAGCCCCAGAACGCGCGTCTGCAGCGTGTTGATGTCGACGGTGTCCGTCTTCACCGGAGCGGCTACGCGTGTCGCGGTGCCGGTGCTGGAGGGGCGAGCGGCGCGCGCGGGTGACGTGTCGGCGACGACGGATGCGGCGCGGGGGCGAATTGCCTTGCGCACGGCGGTTGCGTCGGGAAGGACGTCCATTCGGATTTCGTTGAGGACGCGGCGAGCTTCGCGGGCGGTGACGCGGTACTCGCGCTCTTCGTCGTCGTCGGACTGCAGCGTTCCGCCGAGCGGGCGCAAGCCGTACATTCCGAGGAAGCGCTTGGCGTCGTCGATGATGCCTTCGTTTTCGCGGCACTTTTCGCAGCGCGGTTCATTGCGGAACATTTCGACGGAGGTGTCGTCGCCACACCAGACACAAGATCCTGGGCGCCACCGCCGGACCGTCGGAACTGATGAATTCAGTGAATGAGATTCTGGCCGGGATTCCAAGGTTTGCGCGTCGATCACGACGAGCCACATTAGGCGAAGTTTGCGGGGCGGTGAACACCGGCCCAACATCGACCTGGGATTCTCCACGAGGGCGTGATCAAGATCATGCCGATTGTCGGATTTGGCGGTATCTGTGTGTCGCGCAAATGGTTTCGTGAAGACTGATCGGTCTGGTCCGGATGTGGGTACACCAGGCTCGGTGAAATGCGAAGGGCGCGTATCGGGGACCGTGAAAAAGTCGCCGATACGCGCCCGTGGACACGCTAGAACTATGCGCTGCCGTCGAACAGTGAAGTCACAGAACCATTCTCGAAAACTTCCTTGATGGTCCGAGCGAGCAGAGGTGCGATGGACAGAATCGTCAGCGTCGGGAACTGCTTGGACTCGGGGATCGGGAGCGTGTTGGTCGTGATGACCTCCTTGGCGCCGCAGGCAGCCAATCGCTCGGCAGCCGGATCCGAGAAGATGCCGTGGGTGGTGGCGATGATGACATCACCCGCACCGGCGTCCTTGAGAACCTTGACGGCGCCGGCGATGGTGCCGCCGGTGTCGATCATGTCGTCGATCAGCACGCAGGTGAGTCCGTTGACGTCGCCGACGACGCGGTTGGACTTGACCTGGTTCGGGACCAGAGGGTCGCGGGTCTTGTGCACGAACGCCAGCGGAGCGCCGTCGAACGCATCGGCCCACTTCTCGGCAACTTTGACGCGGCCGGCGTCCGGGGAGACGACGCAGATGTTGTCGGTGCCGTAATTCTCTTTCACGTACTGGGCGAGCTGGCCCTGCGCGTGCATGTGGTCAACGGGGCCGTCGAAGAAGCCCTGGATCTGGTCGGTGTGCAGATCGACCGTGATGATGCGGTCGGCGCCGGCGGTCTTGAGCAGATCCGCGATGAGGCGAGCGGAGATCGGCTCGCGTCCGCGGTGCTTCTTGTCCTGACGGGCGTACGGGTAGAACGGCAGAACTGCGGTGATGCGCTTGGCGGATCCACGCTTGAGAGCGTCGATCATGATGAGCTGCTCCATGACCCACGTGTTCAGGGGCGCCGGATGGCTCTGCAGAACAAACGCGTCGGAGCCGCGAACAGACTCTTCGAAGCGAACAAAGATCTCACCGTTCGCGAAATCACGCGCAGTCTGCGGAGTGACGCGGATATCGAGTTCCTTCGCCACCTGCTCAGCCAATTCGGGATGCGCTCGACCCGAGAACAACATCAAGTTCTTCTGGTTGTCGATCCAATTCGCGGTCACTGGTTCATGCCATCCTTTTGTACTTGCTGATCTGTGCGCTCTGATTC
Organism: Rhodococcus sp. OK302; assembly: GCF_002245895.1. Taxonomy (NCBI): domain Bacteria; kingdom Bacillati; phylum Actinomycetota; class Actinomycetes; order Mycobacteriales; family Nocardiaceae; genus Rhodococcus; species Rhodococcus sp. OK302. Next base: position 5,770,048 of record NZ_NPJZ01000001.1, on the reverse strand, counting down.
CGCAGCCGTTGCAGCTGCAACGGCTGAAGGAGTGCCGGGACGTTTCTTCTCGACCCAACCCTCGATATTGCGTTGCTGCCCACCCGAGACTGCGAGAGCCCCCGGCGGAACGTCGAATTTCAGTACCGTGCCGGCGCCGGTGTAGGCACCGTCACCTACTCGAACCGGAGCGATGAACATGGTGTCCGATCCGGTCCGGACATGCGACCCCACAACAGTACGGGTCTTGTTCACCCCGTCGTAATTGACGAAGACGCTCGAAGCTCCGATGTTGCTGTGATGGCCGATGGTGGCATCGCCGACGTAGGTAAGATGCGGAACCTTCGAATGTGCGCCGATCTCGGCGTTCTTGGTCTCCACGTAGGCGCCGAGTTTGCCGTGGGCGCCGAGGTTCGTTCCCGGGCGGATGTAAGCGAAGGGTCCGACCGTGGAGTCCTCGCCGAGCGTCGACCCGCTGGCGTGTGAACGGACGACAGTTGCTCGGGCGCCCACCGTCATATCCGTCAGAGTTGTATCCGGGCCGATCACAGCGTCTTCGCCGACCGAAGTGGTACCGGTCAGCTGCACTCCGGGAAGCAGCGTGACGTCCTGCTCGAGGGTGACGTCGCAGTCGATCCACGTACTCGCGGGATCAACGACGGATACTCCGGCGCGCATCCACTTTTCGACGATCCGACGGTTCAATTCGCGACCCAGGGTAGCGAGCTGCACACGATCGTTGGCGCCGGCGACGAGAACCGAATCCGCGATGTGCTGCGCTCGAACTCGTTTTCCGGCTCGTCGGGCGATCATGATCACATCGGTGAGATAGAACTCGTGTTGCGCGTTGTTCGAATCGAGCGATGCCAGTGCGTCGCGCAGCGTCTCGAAATCGAAGGCGTAGACGCCCGAGTTGACCTCGGTGATCGAACGCTGCGACTCGGTCGCTTCCTTCTCCTCGACGATGGCGTTGACTTCGCCGTCGGTAGTGCGCAGGATCCGGCCGTAGCCGGTGGGATCCGTAGCCGTGGACGTCAGCACCGTCACGGCGGCGGCCGGTGCGCTCGTGTGGCGCTCGAGAAGGTTTGCGATGGTCGTGCCGTCGAGGAGGGGGACGTCGGCGGCGGTGACCAGGACGGTGCCGCGGAAATCGGCCGGCAAGCCTTCGAGGCCGCAACTGACGGCGTGCCCGGTGCCCTTCTGCTCGTCCTGCACCGCGATGGTGATCGAGCGGTGCAGATCTGCGGCGACGGATGTCACGGCTGCGGCTACTCGCTCACGATCGTGTCCGACGACGGTCACGAGATGAGTCGGATTAAGGGCCGCCGCGGCGTGGAGTGAATGCGCGAGCATGGTTCGGCCGGCGAGAGTGTGCAAGACCTTGGGAGTTTTGGACTTCATCCGAGTGCCTGCACCCGCTGCGAGAACGATCACGGCGGTTTGCACTGGTTTGAGCTCCCTCTATAGATCAACAACTGCGGCAGATCATCAACTACCAGCTCCGCCGCCAGGACTCGAACCTGAACTATCTGAACCAAAATCAGAGGTGCTGCCATTACACCACGGCGGACTGCCACGCTCTCCGTACCTTTCGGTGGATTGCGCGAGAGAATAATCGCATGCCGACCCCACGTAGGTCGAACCGCTCCTCGGTTTCGGGTCGCGAGGTGCCGATAGGCTTGCTTCCACAGGTGCGGTAACAACCGCCCGACGGCACGGTGGAAAGAGGCAGTCATGGCAACGGTTCCCGGTCCGACGGGCGGTGACCGCGCACCCGAGCGAGCGATTCGGGTCCGGATGACGGGCACCCAGCGTCGCCAGCAGTTGATCGAGATCGGTCGGGCGCTCTTTGCCGAGCGTGGATACGAAGCAACCTCGATCGAGGAAATCGCTCAGCGTGCCAACGTGTCGAAACCGGTCGTCTACGAACATTTCGGCGGCAAGGAAGGTTTGTACGCCGTCGTGGTCGACCGGGAGATGTCGAGGCTGCTGGAGATGGTCACGTCTTCGCTGTCCCAGAATCGCTCGAGAGTTCGAGTCGAACGGGTTGCGTTGGCTTTGCTCACGTATGTCGAGGAACATACCGACGGCTTCCGGATCCTGGTTCGCGATTCGTCTGTCGTGGCGCCCAGCGGTACTTATTCCAGTCTCCTCAACGACGCGATCAGTCAGGTGGGATACCTCCTGGCCGGGGACTTCTCGCGGCGTGGATTCGACCCCGGACTAGCAACGATGTACGCGCAGGCGCTGGTCGGAATGGTGTCGACGACGGCTACGTGGTGGCTCGACGAGCGCTCGCCGTCCAAGGAAGTCGTAGCAGCGCACTTGGTGAATTTGTGCTGGAACGGGCTCACCAATCTCGAGGCCGACCCTCAATTGGAGGGTTAACGCAGGCGTGCCTGTCGGTAGAACCGGGATCGCAGTCTAAGCTGTGTTGGCTGTATCACGATCGTTTGATGGACAAATGCGATTTGTTTGTAAAGGTGCGCCGAAAGCTGGACCGTGCCTTCCATTTTGACGCTGTGAACGGGTGAGGGTCAGGATGCGTTCGATGTGTGGTTATTGGAGGCCGGATCGATGGTGAGGCAGGAACGGGCGGAAGCCACCCGTGATTCGGTACTGCGCGGAGCGGCGGGCGTATTCATACGTCTGGGGTACGCAAACGCCAGTTTGAGCGAGATCATCGCTGAATCGCAGGTGACCAAGGGGGCGCTGTACTTCCACTTCGGTTCCAAGGAAGAGCTGGCCAGGGCGGTGATCGATGAAGGTGCGGCCCGGTTCGACGCCAAATGCGAGCTGTGGTTGGACCGTCGGACACCGGCATTGGAATCGCTGATCGGCATATCTTCGGTGACGGTCGACATCGGTGCACACGACGTGCTGGTTCGGGCGACATTCCGTTTGCTGGTCGAGATCGGTGACTACCGGGGATCGGGGCCCGCAACATTCGACGTCTGGCTCGACATCTTCCGGGAACTCGCCAGTCGCGCTGCCGACGAGGGCGACTTGCGTCATGACGTCGATTCATCGGACATTGCACGTTTCTTGCTTCAGATGGTGTCGGGTGTCCGATTGGTAGCGGCGGCGACCGGAACTGTGCGCGAGTTGTCCGAGTCGATGAAGTCGTCTTGGAACATGGTCCTGCCGGTTGTCGTGCCTGAGTCGAAGGTCGAATACTTCCGTCAGTTCGCTGCACGACGTCTTGGGACTGAACACTGAGCTCAGGCTAGGTGTAGGCAATCGCGGACGGGTGTTTCCGGGGTTCGGAAACCGCTGCTCTCGTTGTGTTCCCGAGTTTCGCTCTGTGGGCATTTCATGGTGTTGGCACTTTGAAACAAACCAAGAGTATGTTTGATGGGTAGTTGAATGTCCGTCGGTCCGATCTTGCTGACCATCTGGACGTTGCGGTATGTTCTCTGGGTAGCCAGGCAGTTGCTGCACTGATCGGGTTGGTCATGGCGGACGGGTTCGACGACAGCAAGTCGGTGTAGCGGGCGGTGTAGGGGGCCGCCCGGTACACCGATGGAAGGGGTAACCAGATGAGCAGTGGGCGCATGCCGGCCGTCGACCCTCGGGATGTCGAATCTCGAGACTTCGGACCTCGGATTGGTTGCGACGTCGTCAACGTTGTCGACATCAGTCGGAGTATCGATCTTTTCGGACGTCGTTATCTGGAACGGACGTTCACAGCGCACGAGTTGACGACGTGTGACGGTCCGGCCCGCGATCAACGACTGGCTGCTCGCTTTGCGGCCAAGGAAGCGGTGGTCAAGGTTCTCCGGCCACTCGACTCGGCGCTTCCGTGGAATTCGATCGAGATAACGCGAGAACTGTGGGGGGATGTGGAGTAGTACTTTCCGGTGAAGCGGCGAAACTTGCCTTAGCGCAAGACCTTCAAGATTTTCAAGTATCTATTTCGCATGAGGCGGACGTCGCCATCGCAATGGTGATTGCCACGCGCTGCGACATTTCGCAAAAAACAGAAGGACGATGTCACCGATGAGTGATCAGGCAATTCGCAAGGTGCTCGTGGAGCACGGTCGGCTCGCAGTCGACGTCAGTACGATTGATGTGGAAGCCGATCTTTACGAATTGGGGTTGACATCCCACGCCAGTGTCAATGTGATGCTGGCACTGGAAGATTCGTTCGATATCGAATTTCCGGACGAGTTGCTGCGCAAGAGTACATTCGCGAGCGTCAAATCGATCGAAGACGCATTGATCGGTCTGGGTGCCGCGTGAGCATGCCGATGTCCGAGTTAGTCGTCGGAACCGCCCACGAACGAGCGCGACTCGTTGCGGACGAGGTTGCCGCACTGTGGGCCGACGAGGTCGACACAGAAGCGCGCTTTCCCGCAGAAGCAGTTGCTGCGATGCGTACACAGCGGTTGCTGTCCGTGGCCGTGCCGACGGAGTTCGGCGGTGAAGGGTTGTCCTTGCGTGAGGTCGCCGAGATCGCACGGATTCTCGGATCACGCTGCGCCGCCAGCGGAATGATCTTCGCGATGCATCAGACCCAGATCTATTCGTTGGTCAAGCACGGAAATACCGAGGCACTTCGGGCATTTGTTGTCGAGGTCACTGCGAATCAATTGTTGCTCGCATCTGCAACCACGGAACTGGGTATCGGCGGAGATGTCAGCCGAAGTTATTGTGCGGTCGAAGATCTCGGTGGTCATTTGCTGTTGATCAAGAATGCACCTGTTATTTCGTACGGCGAGGACGCAGACGCGATAGTCGTCACGGCTCGCCGAACACCGGAAAGTCAGCCTAATGACCAGGTGCTCGTCGTCTGCCGTCGAGCTGATCTGACGCTGGAGAAGACTACCGACTGGAATACCCTCGGACTGAGGGGCACGTGCAGTGCCGGATATATCCTTCGAGCCACCTCCACCCCGGACATGGTGGCGAAGACACCGTATTCCCAAATCTCCACCAACACCATGCTTCCGGTCTCGCATGTGGTGTGGAGTTCGGTCTGGCTGGGTATTGCGGATGCAGCGCTCGAGAAAGCGCGCAAGTATGTGCGTGCAGCAGCCCGGAAGCAGCCGGGAGTTTCATCTCCCGGTGCTCTACGGTTGGCCGAAACTGCAGCTGCAGCACAGCAATTCGCCGATCTTGTCGATTCATCTGCTCGTCGGTACGACCTCGCTACGCAGACCCGAGACGGGTCCGACGAGCTGGCAACCACCGATAGCGTCGGTTTTGCGTTGTCGATGAACAACTTGAAGGTCACCACGTCGATCTCGGTGGTGGAGATCATCGGCCAGGCAATGCTCATCTGCGGGATCTCGGGTTATCGCGAGGACAGCGAGTATTCGCTCGGTCGGCATCTCCGTGATGCACACGGCGCCGCGGTAATGGTGAACAACGATCGAATTATGGCGGGGTCTGCCCAGATGGCTATCGGATACCGAGGAACACTGTGACGACTAGTACCGAAACTGATGTTTTCCCTTCTGAACTCGACCTTGCCAGGGCGGAGTTTCAGCGAGAGTTGTTGGCAGGCGGCCTCCTTATCAAGACTGATGTGGACGGTTTGTACGGACGCTCCGGGGTTTTCGAGGACATCATCGACGGCATCGATCGCGTGGTGGTGGCAGCAGGTCCCGGGTCATCGGCGACACGCCTGCGCTTTCCTCCTGTTTTTCCGCGGACCAGTTTCGAACGGACCGATTACATCGCGTCCTTCCCGAATCTGACCGGTGCGATCAACACGTTCACCGGAAGCAATCTTGATCACGCTCAGTTGCTCTCTGATCGTGCAAGTGGTGAATCGTGGGACCGCTACCTCCGGCCGACCGAGACCATGCTGGTCTCCGCTGCCTGCCATCCGGCCTATGCCCAGTACTCGGGCGTCCTCCCCGAGGGTGGAGTGCTGCTTGATATCTACGGTTTTTGCTTCCGTCACGAACCCGCGATTGACCCGGCGCGTATGCAGGCGTTCCGGATGCACGAGTTCGTGACCATCGGCGATGCCCACGCGGCGGCCGCTCACCGTGAAACCTGGATCCGACGCGGACTCGGGGTCCTCGACGAACTTGGCCTCGAGGCCACGCCGGTCATTGCAAATGATCCCTTCTTCGGGCGGGCCGGCCGTATGTTGGCCGCAAACCAACGCGAAGAAAATCTGAAGACGGAGTTGGTCGTTCGACTCTACGGCGACCACGACGAGGGCACTGCGATCGTCTCGTCCAACAATCACCTCGACCACTTCGGCCAGACGTTCGGAATTACGACGTCCGATGGCGAGGTTGCTCACAGTTCCTGTGTCGGATTCGGAATGGAACGTATTGCTTTGGCGCTCTTGCGGACACATGGCTTGAAGGTCTCAGGCTGGCCGGCAGAAATTCGCGGACGTATGGGTTTGTGATGGCACGCCTCCTGGATATTGTCCCCGACGGGTACTCCTCGCACGCCATTCACCGCGATGATCGAGTGTGGGCGCAGACCAACTGCTACCTGGACTTGTGGATCGAGGTGCTGCATTCGCTCGGGCTTGACCCGGTGCCGGCCTTGGCCTGTGCTTTTTCGTCGCGGTTCGACGGTACGCAGTGGACTTTTCTGAAGCTCAAGGCCGAAGACATTGTGGCGCTGTACGGAATCGACGTCGCAGAGATGAATGTCTGGCGAGCTCCGCTGGTACATATCGAGGACAATTTCGAGGCGGGGATGTTGTCGACCGTGGAGGTCGACGGCTATTGGCTTCCCGACACATTGGGGACGAGTTACCATGAGGCGCATACCAAGACCACGATCGTTCCCAATCGGATCGATCGGGTAGCGGGAGAGCTCGAGTACTTCCACAACAGTGGATACCACGTTTTGCGGGGTGAAGATTTCTCCGGTGTTTTCGACCTCGATCGTTCGAGTTTGCCGTCGTTCGTTCCTTACGTCGAACAGATTCGACTCGCTCCAGGCTATGCAATGAATGCCGGGAACGTCGCGGAAGTTGCGCGTCGAAATGTTGCAGTCCGTCCGCCGGGAAATCCGGTGCGCGAGTTGGGCCGACGAGTGGTCGAGGATTCCGAGTGGGTCCAGGCGGCAGGTATGGATGCGTTTCATCTCTGGTCCTTCGGTTTGTTGCGTCAATGCGGTGCCAGCGCTGAACTTGCGGGCGATGTCAGCGAATTTCTCGACACGGCAGGGTTTTCCGGAACAGTGGAGGCTGCCGCAGGCTTTCGCAAGGTTGCTGCGGGAGCAAAGAGTGTTCAATTCCAGATGGCGCGTGCGGCGAGGGGACGCGCCGTGGACCCCCGTGATCAACTCGACGAGATGGCCGTGTCCTGGAAGAATTCCATGGAAATCATTACGTCCATCGTCGGAGTCGAATCGCAGCGCCACCTCAGGCTGGTGTGATGGCACGCTACTCTCGAGCAGATTTGCTTGACGGAGCAGATTGGCGTTGTATCGCAACAGATCCCGGGGTGGTTTCGAATCCGGCTGAGCTGGCCGCGATCGCCGGGGAGTGGCACCGGGCGACGGTACCGGGAACCGTGGCGGGGGCGATTCGCGATGTGGATGGGCCCGGGCCCATTGATATCAAGTCGCTCGACACCATGGACTGGTGGTTCGTTACTCGGGTGGCCACGACCGGTGAGGGGTCGTGGCTGCTCCACTTCGACGGGCTGACAGCTTTTGCTGATGTCTGGGTAGACAACACGTTGACCATCTCGTCGGAATCGATGTTCGTTCCCGGTGAAGCGATCGTGACTCGTGATACGACGAGCGGGCGTGAGATCACGATCGCCATCCACTTTCATTCGATGGCAGCGGTATTGAGTTCCCGTCGACCACGCGGCCGGTGGCGTTCGGCTTTGGTCCGCGAGCAAGGGTTGAGGTGGATTCGTACGACCATGCTGGGGCGGGCGGCGGTGTTTTCCGGAGTTCCGGTTCCGGTGGGGCCGTGGCGAGGCGTCCGATTGCTTGATACCCACAAGGTTGGTGTTGTTTCGCGGGTGTTGGAGGCCAGCGTCAATGACGATGCAGGTCAGGTCGAGATCACCGCACGGCTCTCGGGTTTGCCGAGCGGTGTCGTGGCTGTCGCGGTCGTTGTCGGTGCGGTACGTGGGTCGCTCGCCGTCAAACCTGGCAGAGACGGACTGTCCGACGTCACGGGTGTCGTCGAGATTCCCGACGTGGATCTCTGGTGGCCGCACACGCATGGCGTCCCGCACCGGTACCCGGTGTCGATCGAGGTCGGCGGAAAGGTGTTCGAGCTGGGGAACGTCGGTTTTCGCAGCCTCGAGGTTGATCGAACGGCGGGCGGATTTCGCCTGTCGGTCAACGATATTGACGTGTACTGCCGGGGCTCGCTGTGGGTGCCTACCGATCCGATCTCCTTCCAGTCCGAGACCTTGACAACTCAGGTGCTCGAACGGTGCGCCGGCGCCGGCGTGAACATGCTTCGGGTTCCGGGAACCATGGTGTACGAGAGCGATCATTTCTGGAACGAGTGCGCGCGGCTGGGTATTCTCGTCTGGCAGGATGCGATGCTCGCGACGCTCGATCCGCCGGACACTGCAGAGTTCTTTGCGCTGTTCTCAGCTGAGATACGTACGTTTCTCCGGCGCGTCGGCGGTAATCCGGCCCTCGTGGTCTTCTGTGGTGGAAGCGAAACCGAGCAGCAACCGGCCATGCTCGGTTTGGTCGATCAGAAGATCTCGATCATTCACTCTCAGTTGCCGTCGTTGATTGCAGATCTCGCACCCCACGTCGAATACGTGACGTCGTCGCCGTCCGCTCCGCCCGAGCGAGAAGAGTTGGTTACCCACGTCGGTAGCGGTATCGCGCACTACTTCGGAGTGGGTGCATACCGTCGTCCGCTCGACGACGTGACGCGCGCGCGAGTGCGATTTGCGGCAGAGTGCCTGGCATTTGCGATTCCGCCTTCCAACAACGTGATCGAATCCGCATTCGGTTCTGTTTCGGCAGCGGGGCACCATCCGGCGTGGAAAGCGGCGGTTCCGCGCGACAACGGTTCGTCGTGGGATTTCGAAGATGTTCGCGATCATTACGTCAAGACGCTGTTCGGAGAGGATCCGAGCGAGGTGCGCTGGTCCGATCCCGAACGGTATCTCGACCTGGGCCGGGCAGCGATCTGTGAAGCGTTCGGCGCAGTCCTCGGCCATTGGCGTCGAGCAGATTCCGGATGCGACGGAGCCCTCACCCTGGCACTGATGGATCTTGAACCGGGGCCGGGATGGGGAGTCCTCGATTGGCAGGGCACCCCCAAAGCGCCGTGGTACGTGCTTCGGCGCTACTCGAAACCACTGGCTCTCATCGTCACGGACGACGGAATGGATGGGCTTCGTCTCGATGTCCTGAACGAGACTGCGCAACCGGTCGTCGGCGAAATCCGCATCCGGGCGCACAGCCGGTCCGGGATCGTGCCGGTGAATGCCGTCGCCGCGGTCAGGATCGAGGCTCACGGAAGCCAGAGCCTGTCCGTCGACACCGTCGTGGGACGATTCACCGATCTCACTCATGTTTTCAAGTTCGGCCCGGCCAATTATGATGCCGTCACGGTCACCCTCGAAAATTCCGAGGGCATGGTGCTCGACGAGGTGGTGCACCTGTTGGGGAGCGTCGCCAGGCCTTTGGAACGCTCGTTGGGACTCTCGGCAATTGCACGCTCGGTCGGCGAAGAGGAGTGGGTCGTCGACGTTACGTCCGAAGGCACGGCGCAGTACGTTTCGCTGGACCTGCAAGGATTCGATCCGGAGGATTCCTGGTTCCATCTGGCACCCGGAGGCTCGCGGACAGTGAGGTTGCGCCGCGTCGGTCAAGCGAAGATGGTGATCGGTCGGGTGAGGGCGCTCAACTCACATGCCAGCGTGGCGGTCGCGCCGCCGACGGTGGCCGATCCTCCTCGAGTGTCGACACCGAAGCGGGTTCCGCGTAGATAGGGCGCGCTCGCGGATAGAATCAACTCGGTGTCACTCACTCTTGAAGTGGTGACGCCCGGGTTGTTCGTCCGCAGCTCGTCGTTACCGCTGAGGAGCGCATTCGTTGACTGCCCTGCCGCCCGCTGCCCAGACTTTGCTTGCCGGACTTGCCGAGGCCGCACTCGCGGACACTGCATTTACTGCGGTGACCGAGGCGATCGGCAGCGCCAGACTCGATATCGTTGCGCCTAAGCCGGCGAGACCGTTCGTCGCGGCTGCGCTCGCAGCGCACAATCCGGTGCTACTGGTCACTGCGACGGGTCGTGAAGCCGACGATCTGACTGAGGAACTCACCGAGATGATCGGGGGTTCCGTCGCGCAGTTCCCGTCTTGGGAAACGTTGCCGCACGAGCGGTTGTCACCGAGCGCCGATACCGTCGGGCGACGCATCGAGGTGCTGCGTCGGCTCGCACGTCCGGACGACGCGTCGTACGGCGCTCCGTTGCGTGTTGTGGTGACGACGGTGCGCTCGCTGGTTCAGCCGATGGCGCCCGGGTTGGGGGAGATCGAGCCGATTACCTTGCGAGCGGGCACCGAGATCGACTTCGAGTCCGTGCTGGTCCGACTCGTCGAGATGGCGTACACGCGCGTCGACATGGTGGGCAAACGAGGTGAGTTCGCGGTTCGTGGCGGCATTTTGGACCTCTTCTCACCGACTGCCGATCATCCTGTTCGAGTCGAATTCTGGGGCGACGAGGTCTCGGAACTGCGGTATTTCTCCGTCGCAGATCAGCGGTCACTGCCTGATATCGACGTCGACGTCGTGATTGCGCCACCGTGTCGGGAATTGCTGATGACGCAGGACGTCCGGGATCGGGCAGCGAAGATCGCAGCCGAAAACCAGGCCGACGCGTCGCTGGTGGAAATGCTGGACAAGATCTCGGCGGGTATTGCAGTCGAAGGCATGGAAGCGCTCCTGCCGGTGTTGAAACCCGGTGAACTGCAACTACTTTCCGATATTCTTCCGGACGGAACCCATATCGTTCTGTGTGATCCGGAGAAGGTGCGCACGCGCGCAACGGATTTGGTTCGAACCGGGCAGGAGTTCCTGGAAGCGTCCTGGACTGCGGCATCGATCGGCGGTGCGGCGCCTCTCGATACGTCCATTCTGGCCGGCGAGTCCGGTCTGGGTGCCTCGGCCTATCGGTCGTTGCGTCAGGTACGCGAGTCCGCAGAAGCCGGTGGGCGTCCGTGGTGGACCATCAGCCCGCTGGCGTCGGGCAACGGCGAAGAACTGGAACTTCCGATTCAGGCGGCCCCACAGATACGTGGATCCGACGACCTCCTGGCCGAACTTTTTGTCAGTCTCCGAGCGCATGTGAGCACCGGTGGGCGTGCGGCAGTCGTCGTCGCCGGCGCTGGTACCGCAAAGCGCATCTACGAGCGACTCGGCGAGGCCGAGGTTCCGGCCACGATGCTCGAGCCCGGCGCGGTTCCGGCCCGTGGTCAGGTCTCGGTGTTGCGCGGATCGTTGCACGACGGTCTGGTTCTGCACGGCGGTAGCAGTGTGCCCGGGCAGGGTGATGTGCCGGGAATGGTCATCGTCACCGAAGCCGACCTCACCGGCAATCGGGTTGCCGCAGTCGGTGACGGCAAACGACTACCGGCGAAGCGTCGTAACCAGGTGGATCCGCTCGCGCTTGCCGCCGGCGACATGGTTGTTCACGATCAGCACGGCATTGGGCGGTTTGTGGAGATGGTGGAGCGCACCATCGGCGGCGCGCGACGCGAGTACCTGGTCATCGAATACTCCGCCAGTAAGCGTGGGCAGCCCGGAGACCGGCTGTTCGTGCCGATGGAGTCGCTGGATCAATTATCCCGCTACGTCGGTGGCGAGATGCCGGCGCTCAGCAAGCTCGGCGGATCCGACTGGGCCAATACAAAAACAAAGGCACGCAAGGCAGTTCGCGAGATCGCCGGCGAGCTCGTGCAGCTCTACGCTGCGCGTCAGGCAGCCCCCGGGCACGCGTTCGGCCCGGATACACCGTGGCAGAAGGAACTCGAGGATGCGTTTGCCTTCACCGAGACCGTCGACCAGTTGACGGTGATCAGTGAAGTCAAGGGAGACATGGAAAAACCCGTCCCCATGGACCGCGTTGTCATCGGCGACGTCGGCTACGGCAAGACGGAGATCGCAGTCCGCGCAGCGTTCAAGGCTGTTCAGGACGGCAAGCAGGTTGCGGTTCTGGTCCCGACGACTCTGCTTGCGCAGCAGCATCTTCAGACCTTCACCGAGCGGATGGCATCGTTCCCGGTCAAGGTTCGTGGGCTCTCACGCTTCACCGATGCGCGAGATTCCAAGGAGATCATTGCCGGGATGGCCGAGGGCGAGGTCGACATCGTCATCGGAACACATCGTTTGTTGCAGACTGCCGTCCGCTGGAAGGATCTCGGTCTGGTCATCGTCGATGAGGAGCAGCGATTCGGCGTCGAGCACAAGGAACACATCAAGGCGTTGCGTACCCACGTCGACGTACTCACGATGTCTGCCACCCCGATCCCTCGTACGCTGGAAATGAGTATGGCGGGTATCCGGGAGATGTCGACAATTCTCACGCCTCCCGAGGAACGTCATCCGATCCTGACGTACGTCGGCGCCTATGCGGACAAGCAAGTTGCCGCGGCAATTCGTCGTGAACTTCTGCGTGACGGTCAGATCTTCTATGTTCACAACCGCGTGAGTTCGATCGGCAAGGCAGCCAAGAAGATTCGTGAACTCGTTCCGGAAGCGCGCGTCGTGGTCGCGCACGGACAGATGAACGAGGACACACTCGAGAAAACTGTTCAGGGATTCTGGGAGCGAGACTTCGACGTCCTGGTGTGTACCACCATCATCGAGACCGGGCTCGATATCTCCAATGCGAACACGCTGATCGTCGAGCGCGCCGATTCGCTCGGGCTTTCGCAGCTCCATCAGTTGCGAGGCAGGGTCGGGCGTAGCCGCGAGCGCGGATACGCATACTTCCTGTATCCCCCCGAAAAGCCGTTGACCGAAACGGCCTACGACCGCCTGGCCACTATTTCGCAGAACTCCGATCTCGGTGCCGGCATGGCCGTCGCTATGAAGGACCTCGAAATCCGTGGCGCCGGTAACGTTCTCGGTGCCGAGCAGTCCGGTCACGTAGCCGGCGTCGGATTCGACCTCTACGTGCGGTTGGTCGGCGAAGCAGTCGAGGCGTATCGGGCAGCGGCAGACGGACGTCCTATCACCACCGACGATGCGCCCAAGGAAGTCCGGATCGACCTTCCCGTCGATGCGCACATTCCGCCGGATTACGTCACCAGCGATCGGCTCAGGCTCGAGGGCTACCGGAAGATCGCTGCCGCAACGGATTCCGACGGCATTGCAGCCGTAGTCGAGGAACTCGTCGACCGTTACGGGCCGATACCGGAAGAAGTCCGACGTCTTGTTTCCGTGGCGAAGCTGCGACTCCTGGCTCGGGAGTACCAACTCGAAGAGGTGGCGGTCACCGGAACGCAGATCAAGGTTGCGCCGATGGCATTGCCGGATTCCAAGCAGATCAGGCTCAAACGGATCTATCCGAGCGCGCAGTACCGGGCAACCACAGGCTTGGTGCAGTTGCCGATGCCGCGAACCGGTGGTGTCGGTTCCGATCGTCTGCGTGATGTGGAACTGCTCCAGTACATCGCGGACTTCATCCTGGCGCTCGACGGTCGGGCAGCCGGCGCTGTTGTCATGGAGGCTTGAGCGCGTCGTGGCCGAAGTATCTACCGTCGTACTACTCGATCCACTGCGGCCGGATGTTGTTCCGATCGAAGCGGTTTCGTTCTTGTCCGGACCCGTCCAGATCGACGGCACGGTGCCGGAACCGGTTCGGGTAGCCCTACCTCAATCCACAGCGGGGGCTGCGGTGATCGTGATGATGGACGGCGATGGCCCGCGGATTGCGGCCTTGGCTACGTCGGGTGCTCGGATAGTCCGGGCGGCGCCTGTGCACGGCGACAGATTGGTGGAGGCAGCTTCCATCATGGACCGGTTGTGGAAGCGCGGCGGGTGGGAAGCTACGCAGACACACGAGAGCCTCTCGGTCTATCTCGTGGAGGAGACGTACGAGGTGCTCGACGCCATCCTCAGCGGTGATGAGATCGACCTGCGGGAGGAACTCGGTGACCTTCTGCTTCAGGTGCTGTTCCATTCGCGTATCGCGCAAGCACATGGTGTCTTCGAGTTGGACGACGTCGCCGGCGCGCTGATCGACAAGTTGGTTCACCGCAGTCCGCACTTGACGAGTTCCGGAGTAGTGGACATCGCCGAGCAAGAGTTGGCGTGGGAGCGACTCAAGGATGTGGAGAAGGCCCGCGCGTCGTCGATGGACGGCATCGCCAAGTCGCAACCGCCGATACTGCTGGCGAAGAAGGTGATGAACCGGGCAGCCCGAGCCGGGGTGACCGAGATCATTCCCCAAGCAACGTTGGAAAGCTTGATCGAGCGGTGTCGAGAAGCTGACGCAGCGCTTGTCGACGCCCTCGACCTGCTGATCGCCGAAGTTCGCAACTGGGAGACTCAACAGTCTCGTGCGTAGCAGGCTTTGCGCGGTACGTCCGTGATTCCTGGTAATTAGTTGGCAATCTCTCGGTAGCTCGACGCTCTCGAGTGCACTGCAAACAAACCTGAGGTATGTTTGCGTACGGGAAGAGCGCAATGCGGTCGGATTATGCAGGAATTGGCCCCTGGTCAGCAGTTTGACGAAGGGGTTGGTGGGGGAATTTTATTAGCGTCAGTCGACGCCAGGCACGGCAACCGGCGGGGTGTTGCCGTTCCTGGATCCCACAGTTGGTTAATGATCAGCGATTTCTGGAAAAAGGCCCGATACGGCCCGCGACTCAACCCGCGACACCAATCGATGACAAGAAAGACTGATGACCAATGAGCGTTCATGCTGAGGTGGGGATCCAGCCGACGGCACTGCGGAATTCGGCTGATCTGAGTCGGGACTGGCGGCGTGCGTATCGGCGCAGAATTGCGATCACCGACTCCGTCACCGTAATTCTTGTGATTGCGCTCGCGCAGTTCGGCAGTGTTTGGCCCCATCCTTTCGAGTGGTTGACTCCGCTCAAGGTTGTTGCATCCGTTTTGCTCGGTGTGCTGTGGATGATCACGCTTTCGCGTGGTCGTAGTCGCCATCAATCGATGTTGGGAGACGGCGGCGACGAATACGAGCGTGTTCTGTTGGCAACCGGTCAAGTATTCGGACTCGGCGCACTGGCCGGGATCGTTCTCGGCGTCGAAATTGCTCGAAGCTACCTCATGATCGCTCTGCCACTCGGCTTGGGTGCCTTGCTTCTCGGCCGGTACCTCTGGCGTCGAGATATTCGTAACAAGCGAGCGTCCGGGCAATGCCGGAACGCAGTTCTGCTGGTCGGTGGGCATGCTTCCGTTGTTGCCACTACGCGGTCCTTCGTACGAGCGGCATCGGCAGGATATGACGTCGTGGGCACCTGCATTCCGCGTCGCGCCACGGTGCTCGACGACCACATAATGGTCGACGGTGCTCATGTTCCGGTGTTGGGCAATGAATTTGAAGTGATCGAGGCCATGCGGGCATGCAATGCCGACACGGTCATCGTGACCGGCACCGAAGATCTTGGCCAGGTCGGAATCCGCAAACTGATGTGGGATCTGGAAGCAGAAGGTGTCGATCTTGTTGTTTCGCCGGTCATTGCGGATGTATCCAAGGCCCGACTGATGTTTAGGCCCGTAGCCGGGCTGCCGCTCATTCACGTCGAGCGTCCACGCTACGAAGGCGCAAACCGTTGGGCACCGGCAATTTTCGACACTCTGTTCGCGGTCTTGATGATCCTGCTGGTTGCGCCCGTCATGATTGCGGCGGCAGTCGCAGTCAAGGTCACATCGAAAGGCTCTGTTTTCTACAAGGCGGAGCGCATCGGATTGAACGGGAAACCGTTTCCCATGTACAAGTTTCGTACGATGGTCGCCGGTGCAGATCAACAGGTCGTCGATCTGATGGGCGACAACGAGGGTGCGGGCGGTGTGCTCTTCAAGATGCGCGAAGATCCGCGCATCACACCGATCGGCAAGATTCTCCGCCGGTTGAGCATCGACGAACTTCCGCAGTTCTTCAACGTCATTCGCGGTGAAATGAGTGTCGTCGGTCCGCGTCCGCCACTTCGGCGCGAAGTCGAGATGTACGACGACGAGGTGTCTCGCCGGTTGTTCGTGAAACCCGGTATCACCGGACTCTGGCAGGTCAGCGGCCGTAGTGATCTCTCGTGGGAAGAATCGGTTCGTCTGGATTCCTCGTACGTCGAGAACTGGTCAGCGGCACAGGATCTTTCGATCATCGCGCGTACGGTGTCCGCTGTGGTTCGCAGTGATGGAGCCTACTGAACGGGGTCCGCGCAGGCTCGGGTTCCATCGCTGCTGACCGCTAGGACAAGCCTGGCTGGTCAGCAGCCGGCGCGCAAATTTCTGAGATATCCAGCAGTTTGATAGACGTAGTTGAATGCCCATGTGCGGAGCGATAGCTCAGGACGGCTCGCAACCATCAGCAGTTCACCGGAATAGCACCGCGAAATAATGTATCGAGCTCGCGAGATATGAGGAACGAAGGTCACGACAATGACGGTGTTCCAATCATGCAGGCGCGCAAGCCGTTCGATCTCGAACCCTTCGCCTTCTGTCGTAGATGGGGACGGTACAAAACAGTCGACCGGAAAATCGAATGATCCTTCGCATATCGATCGCATCTTTTTGTCGTTGTTGCCGTATGGATTCGAGAAGACAATCCGTGGTGCGTAACCTTGCCTCATCAAGTCGAGGCCCACTTCCTCACGCCCGTCGTGGGCGCCACCGAGCACGACAATCGCATCGGCAGCGTGTGGCTGGTCAAGCTTGGGTGCGACATAGACCGGCCAACCTGCGATTGTTGTCATCACGAGCGCTGACAGTGAAATGGCCGCGGCCTTCGAGACTTTCGACATCTTTTTGATATCCCGATGATACCCGGATCAAGGAACAACGCATGAGTAGATGGCAAGATCCCCTGCCTGTCGCAGTAGTCTACGTCTTACGAAATGCATACGGGCAAAACATGTCTGGTCTTGTTCCGTCTACAAGTCTTCACATCTTGGAGGATGGTTGGTGGATGGCCCTGACGGGCGCACCCGACCCTAGTTGCAACCTGGCACTGATGCACGATGGTGACGTGCCGGAGGTACCCGCCGATGTGGTCGAGGGCTCGGGAGCTTCTGGGTAGCTGATTAGCAGACTTCGGGTATGTTTATAGAGATCTAGCAAACTGCTGGTTTCTTTTGTTGGTCGTTTAGAGTTTTGCCGAGCTGGAGGTTTTCGACGTGTCAGATGTGCGGACTAGGGACGCAGTGATTCGTAGAGAGCTGGGCGTGCCGCCAACATTCGACTTGGTTGGCCACGTGCGAAATTTGTCGCGAGTGGTCCTTCCTGCGCTGGTGATCGCATTGATTGTCGGTGGCTTCGTGTACATGGTCAGAGGAAGTGCGACGCCGGTGTACGAATCCGATATCGTCGCGGAAGTCCAGACCGGTGCGCAGGTTGTGGTTACCGATGCCAACCTGGGCCAGATGGTCGCGCCATACATAGCGCTATCGACAGATAGCGCTGTAGTTGCCGAAATTGAGCGGAAGATGGGCAACGGGTGGGCCGGCGCTGACGTTTCGAGTCACATAGCGGTGGCCCCTGGAACTTCACCCGCGCTGGTCTTCGTGAAGGCGACAGGATTCAGTCAGGACGAGTCCGACAAGCTTGCGCGCGTCGTCGTGGAGACATTGAGTGATGCTCAGGGGCAACGCAATGCCGAAACTCTCGATCGACGGACCAAGATACTGACCGACGACATCGCGCGGCTCAACTCACAGTTGGCGGCGGCGCGCCAAAAGAGTATCGACAACTACGAAACAGCCAAGGATGATCCGACAGTCGCAGCGGATCTTGATGCCAGGCTCGAGCAATTGAGGCAACTGCGCGCTGCAGAGTCAAATTCTGACAGGTTGCAATTGCTGTCGGCGCCGTCAGGGACGGGACTTCCTGTTGCCCCCAAGCCGTTTGTCGAATCTGCGGTGGCCTTCCTGGTCGTCCTGATTCTGGTGGCAGAGATTCTCGTGGTATGTCGCGGACGTTTCAGTTCTCGCGTCACTGATGCCTGGGCCCGTCGTACCGCGAAGAAATTCGGCGCGTCACTGCTCGTACAACACTCTTCTGTCGCCGAGATGCCGTCTAATGTCGCGCTCACGTTGAGTCAACGCACGAGCCTGGGAGATCACGTTCTCGTATTGGTCGGGGAGGGCGTAGACATGAACTCGTGGGACGTGCCGGAAGGCTTGCAGGCGCGTGTATCCGTCCATGCATTGAGCTCGAACTGGTGGAGCGTCGTCGATTCCAGCGGCACAGCGTTTGCGATTGTTGTCGTTTCGGCACAAGATGCTGATCAAAGTGAAATCGCCAGTTGTCTTCGGACTTTGGCGGAAGTTGATGTGGCGCGGTCGTTGGTGTTGGTCGGACCGGCAGCGCCCGAACCTGTCATCGACTTCATCACATTGTCCTCGCTACGGGGTCGGAGTGGTGATACGAAACCGGTGAGTTCGGCTGCAGTAGTGGGAGAGCCGATGTTGCGGGAAGACACGTCACTGCATTTGCGTGGAGTCACGGAAGATGTGAACGGAGTCATGGGAGCTCCATCAAGTAGTGCGAAGGTGGCGTCCGGACCAGTGGTTGATTCCGGTGACCGTAGAACACGAGCGGGGTTGATCGATGCGCAGACTGTGACGATCGACCGTCGACGGTTGTCGGCGCTGGAGCCTGAGAAGCATCCGTCTCCGGTGGAAAGCCCACGAGCAGTCGATGCTGGTGACCTCGACGGAGTTGATGTCGTTAATCACGTCGACGATATCAACTCCGAAGCGGCTACCGAGCGAATTATGTTGAACACCAGTAAAAAAGGCAAGACTCGAGATGGTCGGCCAGTTTCACGCGTGGGACTACTGAGGCATGAAGGAACCCGGGGTACGTCCAAGGTGGACTGACCGTCGGCGGAGTCAGATCAAATTTTGGGTGTAGTGCACCCACCGATCGCTTGCTTCACAGCGTCCAGTGCGGGTTTCGGAGTGAAGTTCATTGTCATCAGTCCGAAGTTCTGCTCGATGTCACTGGTGTTGGTTCCGCGATCACGCATGCTGTAGATGAAAATTCGCTCGATGTACCCGAGTGAATTGGCCTGTGCGAATCCGTCGGCGATGATACTGGCTTGAAGTTGGGGGCTGACAGCGGTCGGTCCAGTTCCGGTGGGAGCGCCGAATTCGGTTGCCCAGACCTTCTTTCCGCTGTCACCATTCTTGACCATCGTCTCTCGCATGAGGCGAATTCGGTAGAAGGTGTTCCAGCTTTGAGTGGACGCGTCGGAGGGCAACGCGGGCCAACTGTAGGGGTGTATGGAGAAGGCATCGAAGGACGATTTCGCCCCGGCAGCGTAGAGGGAGTTGAGATACGTGACCGGTGAGATGTCGGAACCGTTGTCGACTGCCGGCGCCAATCCGCCGTTGAGAATCTTTGCACCAGGTTGTGCGGCTCGAATGCTTGCCGCTGCGGCCTTCAGCATTGACGTGTAAGTATTGGCATTGGGCTTCGGGCGGAAGAATTGAGCGAGATTCGGTTCATTCCAGATCTCCCAGGTGCTGATCTTGTTCGAATAGCGTTGTGCCGCTTGCTGTGCGAACTTGGCATACGCTGCAATGTCGGATGGGTAGCCGTGACTGTCGGCGGCTCCGGCAATGCGTGCCCACGGAGGTGTGTAGGTGACGATGGCAAGAAGGCTCAAGCCTTGTAGCCTTGCCCGTTCGACGACACGATCGGTTGCTGACCAATTCTGTTGGCCCTTGGTTGGTTCGACTGCCGACCAGTCGATATCGAATCGGAGCCATGTGGTGCCCGCATTCTTCATTGCGGTCAACTCTGCATCAAGGTCGTTTTGCGAGAGCCAGTTCAAGGGGGCGCCGCCAGCGATGCCGAAACTGGCAGAACTGCAAGTCGATGGTGGGGAAGTTGTTGGAGGTGGAGGGGGAGTGGAGGTGCAGGCACTCAACGATCCGACGGCAAGGGTCAGGGAACACAGGAGGAATCGAAGTCGACGCACGTCGACCACCTTCTTTCCACAGGGGTCGCGAAACAGGGGCCACAATAAGAGGATGGATCCGGATATCGCTGACGAATCCGGCAATAAGTAGAATTGCACGAATTCGGTCTGTGGGGAGCAGTCTCGAGGTCGGTTCTTCAGCACCTGTGCTTGCTTGTGAAGGCGATTGGAATGCGTCGGTTGGTATTGTCCGATTTTTTCTGAATGGGGATGAAGTTGGCGAATCTTTTCAGAAGCACCCTCCAGTTTTGTTGGCATTTTCCAGGACGGTCATTGCAGGCTTCGGATCGGAGTTTGTGTCCAGAAGTCCGAAGTTCTGTTCGCGATCCCCTAAATCGGATCCAAGGTCCTGGAGGCTGTAAACGAACAACTTGGAGACGAATCCGAGCCTGCGGGCCTCGTTGATTCCGTCGCGGAGAATTTCAGCTTGAACGGCCTCTGTGACAGCTTCTGGACTGCTGCCGGTTGGCGAACCGAATTCCGTTGCCCAGATTGACTTGGCTGTGTCGCCGTTAGTCACCATGGTGTCGTGCATGAAGCGCATTCGGTAAAACGAGTTCCAACTCTGGGTGAGGGCATCGGACGGTAGTGCGGGAAAGCTGTACGGATGCATACCTACGATGTCGAAATAGGGGCCAGCTCCAGTGTCGTACAGATCGGACAGAAAGGTCGTGGGGCTGATATCCGTACCGTTGTCCGTTGCGGGGGACAGGCCACCGGACACGATCGTCGCATCGGGCTGAACCTTTTTGATCGAGGCGCTCGCAGCTGTCAGCATCTCCGAGTAATACCCTACGTCTGGCGCAGGGTTGAAGAACGACTGGAGATTAGGTTCGTTCCAGATCTCCCAGGCAGATACCGCGTCGATGTAGCGTTCTGCAGCAATACCTGCGAAGTCACCAAATGTTGTGGGGTCAGCAGGGCGAGTGTGACTATCCGCTTCCGAATCCGACGCGGCGCGAGCCCATTCCGGTGTATAGGTGATCAAGCCGAGCACATGGAGTCCGCTGGCCTTCGCGGCCTCGACGAGTCGGTCAGTTCCTGACCAATCGAACGTTCCCTGTGTGGATTCGATAAATGACCAGTCGAAGTCGAATCTGATCCAATCGGAACCCGAGTCCTGAATATCCTCGATGACCTTGTCTATTTCAGGCTGACCTAGTGCAGTGTAACCAGAACCGAGGGCTATGCCGGTGCTGTCGGTGGACGGAGCTGGTTCGCATGGCTTACTCGATTCGGAGACCGACGACTGAACGACAACTCCGAGGACAACGAGAACCACTGCGGCTGCTGATAGGCGAAGCGCTTTAGTCACGAACGAGTTCCTCGAGGAGCGCCGGTAGGTTCTTTCGGATGTCATAGCGCTCAACCACTCTTTTTCGACCAGCGCGCGCAAATGTAGATCGCGCGCATTCGTCGTTCAACAGTCTGGCGATTTCTGCAGCTAGTTGGGCGGGGTCATCAACTGCGATGAGGGAACCCGCACCGTCCGCGAGTAGCTCGCTCGTTCCCCCATGGTCGGTTCCGATGACGGGCACTCCGAGGCTCATGGCTTCGAGAACTACCAGCGGACTGGCCTCAGGAGAGGTGCTGGCTGAGATAGCGAGGTCCCAGTTTCTGACGGTGGACAGTGAATCGACGTATCCAAGGAACCGGACACGGCCCCTCAAATCGGGTTCTTCGGAACGTTGTTTTAACACTTCGGCATACGGCTCGTCTCCGGGAAATGGGACACCGGCAATTTCGAGTAATACGTCAGGCGTTCTGGCAATTGCCTCCAACAGGACGGTGTGGCCCTTCCACGGAGTGATAGATCCGATTATGCCGACAACCCCGGGCGCGGGGGATTGAACTACCGCGATTTCGTCGGGTACCGCAACACCGAGTCGCGCGATCGTAGTGGGGATGCCTAGCGCGCGTACAGGTATTGCTGTGGGCCCGGAGACGGAAACTGCTCGTCGGATGGAAGGCTTGGCAATGCGGACGACAGTGCGTTGTTTGGTGTTGGAGAGCGTGTCGTGAATGAGCCAAGTTGCGCCGCCATCGACCCGGCCGAATCTGATTGCCGGCAATGCAAACAGGGAATTGACGATCACTTTTGCATTCTCGGATCGCGTACGGGACGCGATCATGCGTCCTGCGATTCGCCAGTTCTTCACCACGGTAGCGATAGCGAGAATGCGATTGATGCCACCTTCCCCCTTGAGCGCGAGGCTCGGTATTGGGAGAACTTCGCAGATGTCAGTGACTCGCTGAGTCAGCGGGCCGTCCGGGCATACCAAAATTACGGTGGCCCCGCTTTCTTTCGCGAGTTGCATCGCCTGAATCATGACGAGTTCGGCTCCGGAAACCTCTCCGGTGTGACTGACGAAGATCAGTGTTCGAATCATGTGTTGTCTCCACCGGGTTTGATGAGCGCCAACAGGGTTTTCCCGTTGGAGATCGGAACGACTACGAAGATTGCCGCGATTACGACAGGTGCGGCGATCGACACGAGAAGCCACGGAATGGAAAATCGTTCGACGCAGATGGTCCCCACCGTCGTGACCAGTACGCCGATCGCTGTCGTCGCGACGACAGGGATAGCAGGAAACAGGTTGTGGGCAGGAACTGTTCGAACTACGACGATCCAAATCGCAATGAACAGAAGCATTTCGGTGACAACTGTTGCAATTGCGGCGCCGTTGAACGAGAAGCGAGGGATGAGGACAAGGTTGGCAACGATATTGAAACCGAGTCCGGCCAGCGCCACCCAGGGGTACGTGCGATGCCGTCCACTGGCTATCAGCACCATCAGGCCGAGTTGAGTTAGCATCGAAAAGCAGGCACCCAAGACGAGGAGTCGTGTGGAAGTTCCTGCAACAGTGAATCTTTCGCCGTACAGCAGTGACAGGACTTCGGTTGCCGCCGGCCAGAACGCCGCGATGGACGCGCTTCCGAGAATGGCAAGGACGATGAACGCTTCACGACTGCGCTCCCGAAAGATATCGAGTTTGTCAGGCCATGAGGAGACGAGGAGTGTGGTTACGGGGGTGACGACGGTGATGGCGACGATCTGTAGAAGATCCGCGAACTTGTATCCGATGCTGTACAACCCGACAGAATCGAACGTGTCGAGTTTGCCGAGCATGAGGACGTCGATTTTGGAAAGCAATGTGATGAAAGCGAATCCGATGCTGAGTGGGATCGCTTCGATCAGCATTTCTCGCCACCGTCGAAACTGGGCGCGCGAGGCGGGGAGCGGGCCGGCGACACCCTTGCGAACACCGCGGATCTTGATGACGGCAGCGACCACTTCGTTGATTACTGCTGGAATCACGAGGATGATGAGGAGGGGTTGCCACAGTACAGCTGCGATTGTCGCCATCAGCTGCGCAAGTTGTCCGGCGCCTTCGGCAACTGCCACATAGGTCATCTTGAGACGACTCTGGTACATCACCGAAAGCGCGTGACTTGGTGTCGCGACAACGACGACGAGGCCTGCAATCGCAGTCGCTTCGATGACTTCTGCGGGGTATCCCATTATCCAGACGTATCCGACAGCCAAGACGTATCCGAGCAGTCCCAAAGCGATGCGTAGCGAGATGAATGCGGTTGTAACCAGCGAGATTTCCCAAGGATTGCTCTCGACCAGTTTTGCAAGTACAACTCGTCCGACGCCGAGATCAGTGATGACGGAAAGCAATCCGAGCAGACCGAAGATCAATGAGAACTGACCGAATTGCTCGGGGCTGATTGCGCGAGCGATCAAAACGGAACCGGTCCAGCCCATTGCGGCGACGGCGACTCTACTTCCCAACATGATCGCCGTGCTACGACGGGCCGCGTTTGCCGTCAACTCAGGTGTTAACGGTTGGTGAATCTTGGTTTCTCGTTCGAGGCGTTCCTTCTCGAACTTCAGTTGCGCAGCATGCTTCAGTTCGGCGAATTTACGAGGTGACACATGGTCGGTATCGGAGGATCGGCGGTCTGTCATAAAGCCCAACTCATACGTCCAACCCGGCAGTCCGGTATGCCTCGACAGTGAGCTCGGCAGTTTGTGCCCAAGTGAATCGGGATGCAACTCGAGGCGCTGAGGTGCGCAGGGCCGCATTGTATTCGGAGTCGTTGATCACCGAGCGGAGCGCACGCACCCATGAATCCTTGTCGTGTGTGTGGACTAAGGCTGCGGCGTCGTCCGCAAAATCAGGCAGTGCCCCGACGGCGCTGGCGACGACAGCACTGCCACATGCCATCGCCTCGAGTGGCGGGAGACCGAAACCCTCGTAGTGCGACGCGTACGCAACAGCAGTTGCTGCAGAATATAGTGCTGGAAGATCTTCTGTCGCAACGTAGCCAAGGCCGATCGCGGAACTGGGTGCGTCAGGTCCGCGAGATCCGGACCCGGCGAGGACAAAGGGTATTGATAGTTCGGAGCAGGCATTTGCAACCAGTGCGACGTCTTTGCGCGGTTCGATGGTTCCGACTTGAAGTACAAATCGCTCAGGTAGGCTCAAGCGGTGACGGACCTCGGCTACTTCGGTAGGCGTTGGTACCGTGGCCCACGGTGCAGGTGCTAGTGGAGTGACGATTGCCTCGCGGCCGCTCAGTGATTTGATTCGCTCGGCGGTAAAGTCGGACACGGCGATGAGCACATCAGCCTTACGCAGGGCCATCGACAGTAATTGGCGTTCGCCGGCGGCTCGGAATTTGCTGAATGCCCAGGGAACATCGAATACCGCCATATCGTGGAACGTCGAAACAGTCAGTCCCGCTTGCCTGATCGGGAGATCGACATCGAGACTGTGGTACAAAGCCGACCCGCGGATCGGCACCATCGCCCACGCTGCCCTTCTGGCACCGGCGACCACTGGTCGCGGGATGACACTCAACGATGCCGGAATCTCGGAGACTGCGTCGCTCTGGATCGAGGCACTCAACTTTACCGTTCCATTGATCAGCGGGGCAATCTCTTTCAGGACTTCGCGAGCGTAGGTCTGTACTCCGCCTCCGCCTGGGCGGAGGGCCATCGCGCCGAAGGTGATTCCTGAACCTCCGTCGTTGCTTGTACGGAGTGATGTTGGCTCAATGCGCATCCCACAGTTCCAATCAGTAACCAGAAGTACAAGTCGAGAGGGAAAATCTCGAAGTACGTAGCGAACACCGACGCACAGGCTGCGGCGATGATGGAAGCGCTGACACCCAAGGCGAAGGCGCCGTCCTGTCCGGGGAGCACTCGAGAGCTTCTGAGTGCAGTGAGTGCTGCGGAGATCAGGAGTAGGGCGAAGATCCACATCCCGACTGGACCCAGTTCGACAAGGACTTTGATGTAGTAGTTGTCGGGTTGGTATGGAATCAGCCCAAGAGTGGTTGCTGCTTTGATGGTCATCGTGTTCAGCATCGGGTGGGCGGTTTCGGCAGCTTTCGCGGCCGCGGACCCAGTTGCTCCAAGTCCCTGGCCAAGCGGATGGACAAACAACGAACTGATCGTCGACGACCAACCGCTGCCACGCTCCGACAGGCTGTATGAGGAGAACAATGGCTTGACGACGGAGGCCGGTGCGACCAGCAATGCGACTGGAACTGCGGCAGCGATACCGGCGAACAATACAAGCAGAGAACGATATCGGTAGATCGCCAGGTAGAAGAGACCGACAGCGAGCGCGATATAACTGGCACGCACGATGGAAACCCCCATCCCTGCGATCATGAGCGGAGTTGCGGCTAGGAAGATCTTGTTACGCAAGCGTTTTGGATCAGCGAGGCTGACTGATATACCGATGATCAGGCTCATACTGACAAAGAGTGCAAATGCGAATGGGCCGGTGAACGTGCTGAAGCTGCGAAGCAGCGAACCGGTAATTCTGATCTGTTCGGTGTAGCTGTAGCCGAGTTCGACAAGATATGCAGGCCCGACGATTTGCTGGAGTAGTCCGATCGCCGCAGTGAAGATGCCCATACCCATGAGGATCGTGACCAGATGGTCTCGATCTGTTCGGGTGAAGGGCGTACGCCAGAGGATGACCGGGATCAACGCGTAGAAGTATGTGATCTTGATCGATACCAGTCCACCTAATCCGGAAAGGATCAGTGCGGACACAGATCCCATGAGCACCCAGGCGACTGCTGCCGGCCACCAGGGCATCGATGGACGTACGGCCTGTTGGCGATTCGGACTCACGAAGGTGCACAACAAGGTCAGCAGGATCAAGCCCTCTTTCCATCCGGCCAAGGATTGCCCGTTCGGGACGATTGCCAGCAGGCCGTGAAGGGGCGCGAGAAGCGCGAGGAGCAGGAGCCCTCGTTGTGGTCGTCTGTAGAGGGCAACTGCAAGCGGGGATGCAGCCATCACACCGAGCAGCAAGATCGCGGGGTTCACACCGTTGTCCGCTTCGCATCAGTGCTGCTGATCGATCGTCGTGTCGAACTGCCGAATTGTGTTGTTATCGCAGAGATCGACTCACGATGGATGATGCTTCGCAGGTCGCGATGGTAAGACGGGTGGTCTCCGATACTGGGCATGACAACGTCGAAGGTGTAGCCACGGAGCATCATTCGTTCGATACCTTGCGCGCCGCGCTGGTGGTGGAACCACTCCGCGTCGGCGGGTGAGAGAATGGCCTTCGTGTGCACGCCGCGCCGGTAAAGTGCGTCGAGCATGACTTCGGGAACCTGAGTTATTCCATTGTTGCCCAGTATCTTCCATGCGAAGTAGGGAAGTCGTGCCTGCAACAGTGTCTTGATTCTCGCCCGGAAAGGCAGCTCTATCGTGTCGCCTTCAGGACTTATTTTCGGGGATTCGGGTAGCACTGCGTCTGTGAGAGCTCGCTTCCTTCGCACTGACCACAAGATCATGTTGACGAGAATCGTTGACCGAGCACCCACCTTCAGTGCTACCGACGCGGCAGTCCAACCGCCCGAACACAATCCCGCCAGAATCAGGTTTTCGGGAGCTGCTCCAAGTGCAGCGACGGCCGTCATCGCATCATCGTCTGCCGAAAGTGAATATACCGACGTCGGGTTGTTTGCATCGATGCGCCCGGTGTCACCGACGCCTCGTCGGTCGAACCGCAAAGTGGTCACAGAGTGCTCAGCGGCTTCGCGCGCAATCTTCACCCAAGAACGTCCGGGACCGATGCGATGCTCGATGGCAGTTGTGAAGAACACCAGCCCACGTCCAGGCTCCGGGAAGGAAGCAGACTGAGCTTCAAGAGCAGGTTCGGCGGCGGGACTCGCAGGATGTGTGCGGATCGCGAAAAGTTGATGGGCACCGACTCGTTCGAGTGATTCGTAGACTTCCTCCCCACTTGCAGTCACGGCCACGCGCGCCGTGGGCACGATGATGGGGGCGAAGGCATCGGAATCCTCCGGCGCATTTTTGTCGATCCAGTCGGCGATCTCGTGGATGTAACCGTACGGAATATCGACATAGAAGCTCGGGGGAGACGTGAAGGTTTCGTGATTCTCCAGAACCAGAACGTCAGGTTGAATCGTCGACGTCAGTCGGGTGATTGCACTGCTGTCTTTCATCGATGACCGGACGGCGAGTAGGGCGCGCGGATTTCCCGGAAACGGACCGTTGATGCGACTGGTCATGAGTTCGTCGGCACATTCGGGCGCCAACGTTCCACCCATGATCGACACGCGTGGGTCGGCAGGATCGTCTTTGCCCACACTGATTGCGTAAAACGCGCGCTGTTCCCTGACGTAGTTGCGCCCATTGATGATCGGATCCCAAAGGACGATCGAATTGATAGTCCCGCACTCCGCGAGCGCTGCAGCAGCCAAGAGCGCACCGAGTCGCAGTCCGACAATACTCACGGACTGCGCACCGCTCTTTCTTACATAATCGATGGCACTGACAATGCTGTCCTGCCAACGGCGCATTGCGTCGGGAGCATCTTCTGCACCGGCTGAATCACCGACGGACTCGTAGTCGAAACGGAACGCCACGATCCCGCGGGCCGCGAGCTCGTCCGCCAGGAGTCGCATCCCGCGGTAAGTATCGATGTGTTCCTTGCCGATGGGCGAGCACAGCACGACAGCTTCGCGGGCAGTGCCCGACTGCGGTACATGGACGAATCCGAGCAGCGGTGTCTCTGCCGGTCCGAACCACGTTGCCAGTTGAGTCTCGATTGGGATCACTCCGTGTAGTGCGGACAGGGCCATGAACTGACGTTCTCGCAGACCCCGAATTGAGCCGGGATGAGCTAGCTGATTGAGGTTGCCTGTATGTTGCTGTCAAACATACCATCGGTTTGTTTGATGATGCATTTTCCGTCAACAGGTATCTGATCTAGCCCAATGGGCATACGGGAGTCCGATATGGCAGGTGTACTCGTCCATGAATGGATCGAGCGTTCAGGCGGAGCTGAGAAGGTGCTCGACGAGTTCGTTCATTGCTATCCGGATGCGGATTTGTACTGTCTCTGGAACGATGCGCCGGACCGGTACCCGGCCGCGATTGTCCGTGAAAGTATCCTGGCCAGGACGCCACTGAGGGGGAGAAAAGCGCTGGCGCTCCCGGCGATGCCGTTCACGTGGCGCGGGCTCGAGAATCGGGACTACGATTTTGCCCTGATCAGTTCACATCTGTTCGCGCACCATGCAACATTTGCCGGAGGATCGGCCGAACTTCGTAAGTTCGTCTACGTTCACACGCCGGCTCGGTACGTGTGGAATCCGGAACTCGACGAGCGAGGAAATTCGCTGCCGGCGAGGCTGGCCTCTCCGTTCTTGCGGAAGGTCGATCGCAAGCGGGCATCGGAAGGTGCGTCCTTCGCGGCCAACAGTGAGTTTGTCAGTAGCCGCATAGAGCGTGCTTGGGGTGTGCAGTCGAAGGTCATTTATCCGCCGGTCGATGTTGTTCGAATCGCCGGGGTTGCCGACTGGCGTTCGAGGTTGACGCAGGAAGAGTCTCAGTTACTCTCCAGTTTACCTTCGTCGTTTGTTCTCGGCGCTTCGAGGTTTATTCCGTACAAGCGACTCGACTGGGTGATCAAGGCTGCGGAGAAGGCCGGCATCGCGGCCGTGGTTGCAGGGTCGGGGCCGGAGGAAAAGCGACTGCGCGCGATGGCGTCGGCAGCGTCCGTGCCCGTTCGGATTCTTCATCGGCCCTCGGACGCAATGCTGTTCGCTCTGTATCAGCAGGCGCTGGCCTACGTATTTCCGCCGATCGAAGACTTCGGGATCATGCCGGTGGAGGCGATGGCAGCCGGTGCGCGATTGATCACCAATAGTGTTGGGGGTGCGTCGGAAACCGTTGTGCAAGGCGTCGACGGACTGCATTTTCACGACGACCGGTGGGAGTCGATTGCGGAGTGCATCCTGAATATCGACAGCGTGAATACTGCTCGATCGAATAATTATGATAAGTACTCTGTGGGGCGGTTTCATGCCGAGATCGCGACGTGGACAGGCATCGAAGCGGCTACCTACGTGAACAGTGTGGAACCCCAGTAACTTCCACTCGAAAGTCCGCCGGGGCAGGCAAAGACTGCGGAACCGACGTGCTGGATGTATTCGTTCAAAGCGTCGTGCCGCGAAAGGTTTTGCTGCATCGGAACAAACTGTTCGACGGGATTGCGACAATAGGCCACAAAGAACAATCCGGCATCGAGGTGGCCGAATCCGTCTGACCCTTCCGTGAAGTTGTATCCGCGCCTCAGGATTTGGATTCCACCCAACTCCTGGGCTGAGGCAAGGCGGACGTGCGAATCGGCGGGAATGACAAAGTCGTGTCCGACCTTGGAGTCGAGATCGAGTTCGTCGAACTCGTCCTTGCCTCCGAGGGGTGCTCCGCTGCGCTTGTCGCGCCCGATGACGGCTTCCTGCTCTTTGAGTACTGCGCGGTCCCACTGCTCGATCAGCATTCGAATTCGTCGGGCGACGAGGAATGATCCGCCGGCCATCCATTCTTGATCGTCGACGGCGTTGACCCAGACGTGCTCATTCAGCACTTCGGGGTCCTCGGCCTTGATATTTGCAGTTCCGTCCTTGAATCCGAAGAGGTTTCGCGGAGTCGCCTGAGTCGTCGATGTTGACGACGTACGGCCGAACCCGAGTTGTGACCACTTCACCGAGGCCGTGCCGAACGCGACGCGGGCTAGGTTGCGGATCGCGTGGACGGCTACCTGCGGATCGTTGGCACACGCTTGAATCGCGATGTCGCCGCCGCTGCGATTCGGGTCGAGGTTGTCGGCGCGGAAATGCGGAAGATCCAGCAGTGCAGCGGGTTTCTTGTCGGCCAGACCGAAGCGGTCGTCGAAGAGCGACGGGCCGAACCCGATGGTCAGGGTCAGTTGCGAAGGCGCGAGGTCGAGGGCCTCGCCGGTGTCGCTCGGCGGCGCATACGGACCGTCGCCGGTTGCGCCGTCCTCGGTTGCTTCTTCACCCTTGGTCATCCGTTCTGCCATCGCAGTCCAGGTCTGCAGCAGCGCGATCAGTTCGTCGCGTGACTTTGTTGTCACGTCGAAAGCCACGAAGTGCATGCGATCCTGCGCGGGCGTCGAGATGCCGGCCTGATGGTCGCCGCGAAACGCGACTACATCATCGTGATCGGCAGAGTTTCCGTTGTCAGCGGTGACTCGGCCGACGACGGCACCCGCGCCGGCCAGTACGGCACCGGCGCCTACCGCGCCGAACAGTCGACGACGTGAAAGACCTTGTGGTGCTGAGTTTTCCGGAACGGATGAACCTTCGGATGAATCGGCCATATTACTGTCCTGCAACTACTTCCTGAACTTGGCTGACCTCGGCGGAGAGCGCATCGATCTTGCGTGAGAGTTCCTGACGCTGAGCCTCGGTGACGGTGTCGTAGAACACGAATCCGTCGCCGATGCGGAACTGCGCCAGCGTTGCGTCGAGATCGGCAAAACGATCCGAAATGCGCTGGGCAAGTTCCGGGTTACGTTCCTGCAGAATCGGATTCAAAGCGGCAATCGCGGCCTGGGAACCGTCGACATTGGCCTGGAAATCCCAGAGGTCGGTGTGCGAGAAGATGTCTTCTTCGCCGCTGATCTTGGATGTCGAGATCTCGTCGAGCAGCCCCTGGGCGTCGCCCGCGATCTTGGTGGGGTCGATCGAGTAGTCCGCAGCGTTGACCTGATCTGCCAGGTATGCGATATCTACCTTCAACTGATCTGCAACAGCATTGGTATCGGGCTGAATTCCGGTGACCCACAAGTCTTTTTCGAGGCGGTGGAAGCCGGTCCAAACCTGACCCGGCTCGAGATCGGCCTCACGCAGATCGAGCTTCGGGTCGAGCTCGCCGAAGCTCTCGGCCTCGGGTTCGATGCGCTCGTAATAGGTGCGAGCAATCGGGAACAGCGCCTTGGCCTGCTCGATGTTGCCGGCCTGGATCGCGGCAACGAACTGAGCGGTGGTGTCCTGCAACGCCACGATCTGGCTGCGGATGTATCGGCGGTAACCGTCGGCGGCCTCGGCGAGCTGACCACTTTCGTCGGTGGCTGCCTGCGAATCGCCGGTGACGACGAAGTCTTGGCGGATACCGGTTCCGACCATGCCGGGCTTGCAGGCAAGTTGGTACGTCGCAGCTTCGGGGAGCGTGACGATCAGCTGACGCTGCAGGCCGGGGCCGATGTTCTCGACTTCACCCATCGCTCGATCGCCCTCGGCGAAGACGTAGAACTCGGTGACCTTCGAGCCGTTGTTCGTTACCTGGAAGGTGGTCTTACCCGTTGTACCGGTGGTGGCACTGATGTCGCACGAGTCGTCGGTGGCAGTGACGATGACGTCGCCGTCGCTCGCCGTCGACTTCTCGGTGCACGCCACAAGTGAAAAGGGAAGTGCCGCAGCCGCCATGAGCGCGAGGGTGGATTTACGCATCGGAGAAATGCCTCTCAGGATTCATGAGTTTCGGAAGCAGAGATAGTCGTCGCAGCGGCGGGCGCCGGTGACGATTGTGGGCGTAGGAACAGTGCGAGCACGACGACCAGATAGATCACCCAAGCCGACGCTTGCAGAACCGTCGGGTCGGGACGGAAGTTGAAGATGCCGGCCAGAACCGTGCCGTACCAGGTGGAGGGGTCGTAGCCGGTGAGGTTGAAAGCGAAGTTGCCGGCGCCTGGCAAGACGTTTCCGGTCTGCAGGGCGCGAATACCGTACGAGAGGATTCCGGCAGCTACGACGATGAGGAAGATTGCGGTGTAACGGAAGAACGTCGTGAGATTGAGTCGGAGGGCCCCGAAGTACATGGCAACGGTCAAGACGGCGGCCACAAGAATTCCGAGCAGCAGGCCGATAAGTGGCCATGAACTGCCTGCCGTGTTCTCGGCGTAACCCACCATCAGGAGTGCCGTCTCGACGCCTTCGCGGCCGACGGCGAAGAACGCGAGAGTCAAGATCGCGACAGGCCCGGCGACGAGTGCCTTCTCCATGCCGGCTTTCAGTTCACCCGAGATGTTCTTGGCGGCGGTTCGCATCCACAGGACCATCGCGGTCACGATGACCACGGCAATGAGCGACGCGATTCCGGCGATGACCTCGGCGGTCAGTCCGTCGACTGTCGAGGTTCCGTAGTGGATCGCAAAGAAGATGATGGCCACCATGACGACAGCCGCGAGGACACCCAGCCACACCCATTTCAACGCGTCTTTGCGCTGGGCCTTGACCAGATAGGCGGCCAGGATCATGACGACGATGCCGGCTTCGAGGCCTTCGCGGAGCCCGATCAGGCCACTGCCGAAAAGCTGGGTGGCAACCGAGGGGGTGCTTGCGGCAGCGAGTACCGACACGGACACGGGGACTCCTGACTGGATGACTGAGATGCACGATTTAGGCTAGGGCAGCCTTAACTCAGACGAAGATACTCCACATTTTTTGTCGGCTCTGAGCCCCCACCAGGACTTTTGCATTTCTTTACCATTAGATTCGGGCCTTCGTTCGGGTCGCATGGATGATGGGGACGTGCACCCAAACCCCGCCAAGTCCTCGAGACCGCGGCGCTTCGTACGCGCTGTCGCCGCGCTAGCTGCCGGAACAATCCTGGTGGGGGCGGGCGCGGCAGCCTGTGGATCGGATGAGCAGAAGGTCGTGATTCCGGAAGGAATCCCGCCCGGAGTGGGGGCGCCGACGCCGCCGATCGACATCAACGCACCCGGTCGCAGTGCTGATCAACTCGCAGATTGGGCAGCAGGTCTGAGCGGTGATGTCGGAATCGGCACAACAGCACTCGGGGCCTATGGCTATGCAGCAGCTGTCATGACGGAAACGTTGCCGGGTTGCGGAATCGGATGGACGACCCTCGCCGGGATCGGAAGCGTCGAAAGCCGCCACGGAACGTATGACGGTTCGAAAGTCTCCATGTTGGGACAGGTTGCCCCGGCCATTCGCGGAATCCCGCTCGACGGCGGACCCGGCGTAGCCGAAATCGCAGACACCGATGGCGGCATGATGGACGGCGATCCGGTCCACGACCGGGCCATGGGGCCCATGCAATTCATTCCCGAAACTTGGCTGAAGTGGGGCGTCGACGCCAATGGTGACGGGAGAATCGACCCGGACAACATTGACGACGCAGCCCTCACTGCGGCCCGGTATCTGTGCGCGCGTGGGGGAGACCTGACGACCGCCGCCGGGTGGCAACAGGCGCTGATGGCCTACAACCTGTCCGGTGACTACCTGGCGCTGGTCCGGGACCGAGCGTCGGCGTACTCGGTGGGAACACGACCCGACTGAATCGAATGACCGCAGGTCGGGCCGATGTGTAAGCGTCGATCAAGAAGCCGTCGGCCGCTGCGGTTAGGCTGTGTGCTGGCACTACGGAGGCCACGCACAGCGTGCCCCAATGCGAAGCCCATCGAAGGAGAACCACACAGTGGCCAGTATTGAGCAGGTCGGAGCTCGCGAGATCCTCGATTCCCGTGGCAACCCCACGGTCGAAGTTGAGGTTCTGCTCGACGACGGAAGTTTCGCGCGGGCGGCAGTGCCCTCCGGCGCGTCCACCGGTGAGCACGAAGCCGTCGAGTTGCGCGACGGTGGCGCTCGCTACGGCGGAAAGGGCGTCGAGAAGGCAGTCGAGGCAGTCCTCGGCGAGATCGCGCCCGCGATCATCGGTATCGACGCCACCGAACAGCGCACTGTCGACCAGGCGCTGCTCGACGCAGACGGCACCCCGGATAAGTCTCGTCTGGGTGCCAACGCTCTCCTCGGTGCTTCGCTGGCAGTTGCCCGCGCCGCAGCCGAGTCCTCGGGCCTGGAGCTGTTCCGTTACGTCGGTGGCCCCAACGCCCACGTTCTTCCCGTCCCGATGATGAACATCCTCAACGGTGGCGCACACGCCGACACCGGCGTGGACGTCCAGGAGTTCATGGTTGCTCCCATCGGCGCACCGAGCTTCAAGGAATCCCTTCGCTGGGGCACCGAGGTCTACCACTCCCTCAAGTCTGTTCTGAAGGAGAAGGGCCTCTCCACCGGTCTCGGTGACGAGGGTGGATTTGCGCCCGACGTTGCCGGCACCAGGGAAGCTCTCGACCTCATCACGATCGCTGTCGAGCGGACCGGCCTCAAGCTGGGCGTCGACGTCGCACTCGCACTCGATGTTGCTGCCACCGAGTTCTACACGGACGGCACCGGCTACAAGTTCGAAGGCAAGAACCGCACGGCCGCCGAGATGTCCGCGTTCTACGCAGAGCTCATCGACGCGTACCCGCTCGTGTCCATCGAAGATCCGCTGGATGAAGACGACTGGGACGGCTGGGTTTCCCTCACCGACCAGATCGGCAACAAGGTTCAGCTTGTCGGTGACGACCTGTTCGTCACCAACCCCGAGCGCCTCGAAGAGGGCATCGTCAAGGGCGCGGCCAACGCACTGCTGGTCAAGGTCAACCAGATCGGCACCCTCACCGAGACCCTCGACGCCGTCGATCTTGCACACCGCAACGGCTACAAGACGATGATGAGCCACCGGTCCGGCGAGACCGAGGACACCACCATCGCCGACCTCGCAGTTGCCGTCGGCAGCGGCCAGATCAAGACGGGTGCACCCGCTCGCAGCGAGCGCGTCGCCAAGTACAACCAGTTGCTGCGGATCGAAGAGAACCTCGGTGATGCCGCTCGTTACGCCGGCGAGGTCGCATTCCCGCGCTTCGCATTCGAGGCCTGACAACAATTTAAGTATCGGTAGTGTCTGCACAGCGCGGTAAACCACGATCCCCCGGCGGAAGTCCGGGGGGTCGTGGTTCCGG
The DNA here is from genome assembly GCF_002245895.1 of Rhodococcus sp. OK302. Taxonomy (NCBI): domain Bacteria; kingdom Bacillati; phylum Actinomycetota; class Actinomycetes; order Mycobacteriales; family Nocardiaceae; genus Rhodococcus; species Rhodococcus sp. OK302. The sequence continues at coordinate 5,734,792 of NZ_NPJZ01000001.1, read as the reverse complement.
GCGTGGCGACAGTGCTCGCCGCGGCAGAACTACCAGCGCACGACGCGTCCGTGGTGCCGACGCCGAAGCTGCCGACAGCACGGCAAAGGCGTCCTCGGGCCGGTTCTGGTCGAGGCTGCCTAGTACCGACAACACCGTTTTCGGGCTCTCGACTTCGCGCGCAGTCGTTCTCGCGATGGTCGTATTGATGTTGGCGTTGACGTTGGCAGTTCCGTTGCGCACGTACATCTCTCAGCGTTCCGACGCCGCGCAGATTGCTGCCGAGCGAAGCGTCCTGCAGAAGGAAGTCGACGAGCTGCGCGCCCAAAATGCACGCTTTGATGATCCCGCATACATCGAAGCTCTTGCCCGGGAACGTCTTCGGTACGTCAAGCCCGGTGAAACACCGTTTCAAGTTCAACTTCCCGGTGACTACAAGGAACCCGAGAAGAAGAAAGTCAAAGAGACCCCGCTGACAGGTCCGTGGTATCGCGATCTGTGGCAAACGATTTCGGAACCGCCAGTGGTGCCCGAGACAAAGCCAAAACCGGCACCTGCGCCGGCTACCCCGACGCAGCAGCCAGAAGAACAAGGAGTACCCACCGGGTGAGCAATCAGTCCGAAAATTCCCCCAACGTCGCGCAGGCGGATCTTGATGCCGTCGCAGCTCAGTTGGGCCGTGAACCGCGCGGAGTGCTCGAGATTGCTTACCGCAGTCCCGACGGCACACCCGGTGTAGTCAAGACAGCTCCCAAACTTCCTGACGGAACACCGTTTCCGACGCTCTACTACCTCACGGATCCTCGTCTGACCGCTGAGGCCAGCCGCCAGGAATCTGCCGGTGTGATGCGTGAGATGTCCGAGCGTCTGACGCAGGACCCCGAGCTTGCCGCGGCCTACCGCCGGGCCTACGAGTCGTACCTCGCCGAGCGTGACGCCATCGAATCCCTCGGCACCGACTTTGCCGGCGGCGGAATGCCGGACCGCGTCAAGTGCCTCCACGTCCTCATGGCGCATTCGCTCGCAAAGGGCCCGGGTGTCAACCCGCTCGGCGACGAGTCCGTTGCGCTGGCAGGTCACGGCAAGCTCCGTGGCACCGCTATCCCCGCCGACTGGCCGGGCATCGACGCCGCGGTTGATCCGGAGAAGTGAGCCCCAGACAAGTGACTCGACGCGTCGCTGCCGTCGACTGCGGCACCAACTCCATTCGTCTGCTGATCGCGGACGTCGGTACTGATGGTCGATTGGTCGACGTCCGGCGCGAGATGCGGGTTGTTCGACTCGGTCAAGGCGTAGACGCAACAGGGTCCTTGGCGCCCGAAGCCATCGAACGCACTCGCGTCGCGCTGGTCGAATATGCGGGCATGATCGCCGACGCGGGAGCAAGTGCCGTCCGGATGGTTGCCACCTCCGCCACTCGCGATGCATTCAATCGCGACGATTTCTTCTCGATGACTCGCGACGTGCTGGGCAGCGTTATCCCCGGCTCCGGTGCCGAGGTCATCACGGGCGACGAAGAAGCACGTTTGTCGTTCAGTGGTGCTGTGGGAGAACTGGATCCGTCCGAGGGGCCGTTCGTGGTCGTCGATCTCGGCGGCGGATCCACCGAGTTGGTTCTCGGTGACTCTGCTGGCGTCGTAGCCGCGTATTCCACTGACATCGGCTGTGTGCGGATTACCGAACGGTGCTTGCATTCCGATCCCCCGAGTGCGGAACAAGTCGCTGAGGCAACAGAATTCGCTTCGGCGAAGCTGGCCGAAGCATTTGATGCAGTGCCCATCGAAAAGGCTCGCACCTTGGTGGGCGTCGCCGGAACCATGACCACGCTCTCGGCAATCGCACAGGACCTCCCGGATTACGACGCCGACAAAGTGCACCTGTCGCGAATTTCGTTCGAGAAATTGACGGACGTGTGTGACCGGCTCACCGCGATGCCTCGTGTCGATCGCGCAAAATTCGGACCCATGCATCCCGGTCGCGTCGACGTGATCGGCGGCGGAGCCATCGTCACCACGGTTCTGGCGCGAGCCTTCGAGGAGAAGGCCGGGATCACGGAACTTGTGGTCAGCGAGCACGACATTCTCGACGGTATCGCAATGTCGATCCCTGTCGAATGACAGTCTCCACCGCCCGCTAATGTGATGCCTGTTGTTGTCGGTAAGCCGTCAACAACAGGGAAGCCCCCATAGCCCAATTGGCAGAGGCAACGGACTTAAAATCCGTCAAGTGTCGGTTCGAGTCCGACTGGGGGCACTCAAATCGCCGCAGGTAGAAGTCAGTACTTAAGTTTCTGGCCGAAAGCGTCCGCACAATGGGCTTTCGAACCAAGCAACCACTTCATCCTTCACGGACTGTGCGCATCGGCATCGGCACACTCACCTGCTGGCGCCGTACGCCAGTGTCCCTGTCTCACAAAGCATATGCAGAACGGTTGCTCTGAGGCAGGTAGAAGCGGCTACGGAAATGCTGATTCCCCGAGTTTGCTTCGATTGTGGTCGGCGACTGTCGAGATGGCCGGTGGCTGGTCCGAAGCGGTACTTCGAAATACTACAGGTTGACGAAACTAAAGCCACTGGCTACAGTGATGCCCGTCACGCAATATCGGGTGGAGAACGGTAGTCCTCGCGAATTTAAGTTCTTCTCGTGTGGAAGGCGGCTGCCGGTCTTCGGGCCGGGGTGTCGAACGTAGGTTCCGCCAAAGGCGTTCGTCTCAAATGTCGTTATTGCGTCTCGCGGTTCGGCGCCAAGGTGAAAAGTGGCGAACTGTCTACCTGTGCGTCGCGTCTCTCGCCGATGGAGGTTTGAATGCCTGAATTGCCTATTCCGAATTACGATCCGACCACGCTTGTCCTCTGTGCCGTCGTGCCTGAGCGTTTGTTGTCATGGGAACTGCGAGCTACCGAGATCTGCGCAGACGCTGCCCGACGTGATCAGGTAATCGAACACATCGCAGAGAATCGTTGTCTCTACTACTCCACGGATGCGTTCCTTGGCGTGGACGCACAAAAAATCATGGACGAACACGGTGATTGGGTTAAGCGTGCATTTGATGAAACTGCTATCGCGCTAAAAAAGCGCAGCGAAAGGATCTATGCCGATCATAATCCTCGAAATCGGCTGTCCTACGCTTCGTGGGGGGAGTAGTTTGCTCAGGGTTCGTCAGATGAAATTGGCGCAGATCGGTCGCGTCAAGCTGGCTAAAAACAATCAGGAAAGTAATTCAATGTCCACAAGATCGACGTTAGCGCATGGAGTTCTGTTTATGAATCTAAAGGATAGCCGGTTCGTCCGGGGCCTAGCGGTTATGGCTGTTAGCGCAGTGGTGCTGACAGGCTGCGCGGGCTCGAGTACGTCAGACGGCAACAGCGTGACGTCGTCCGATCGCCTGACGGCAACCCGTGGGATTGTGGGCGACCAGGCGATCCCTGGCGCTCCCACTGAGGGCGGGAGGCTCAGCTTCGCGGCGTACATGCCCATAACAAGTCTCGACCCCACAGTCACTCCGCCAACAGGCTCCACGGGTGGCACCGAGATGGCCGCGGTCTACGACGTGCTGATGCGCTACGACGCGGATTCGGAGAAGTTCGAGCCCCAGATGGCGAAGTCGCTCGAGGAGAGCGTCGATCACTTGACGTGGACCTTGACACTGCGTGACGGGGTGCGGTTCAGCGACGGAACACCGTTTGATGCAGACGCCGTGGTGGCCAGCATTAATCGATACAACCAAAAAAGGGGTATGTTCGCGCCATTGTTCAACGAGGTGGTACAGAACATCACGGCGAAGGACCCCGCTACCGTGGAGTTCACGCTGAATAAGCCGTGGCATAACTTTCCCGCCATCCTTTCCTATGGGCAGGGCATGATCGTGGCCCCCTCGTCACAGCAGGGCGATAAATTCACGCCCATCGGAGCGGGTCCGTTCACAGTCGAGAATCTGCAGCCGTCGCAGCAGCTCGATCTGAAGGCCCGTTCGGACTACTGGGGCGGTAAACCGCACCTCGACGCTCTCCGGTTCGTGGCGATTGCAGGTGAAAAGCCGAAGATCGATGCTCTGAAAACTGGCGGCGTCGAGATGATCTACCTTCGGGACGCGGACACCGTCAACGTAGCCAAGGACGCTTTTCCCGGTTTCCAGGATTTCACCAATATGTCGATGATCGGCAATATCAATAATTCACCAGGCCGGCCGGGTGCTGACCCAGTGGTCCGTCAGGCCATGGCGTACGCCGTTGATCCGGCGATTTTGAACGAACGGGCCCGTGCCGGGGAAGGAACTGGTGGATCCGACATGTTTGGACCGCAATCTTTCTGGCACGGGGAGGTCGCCGGAATCTTGCCCGATGCAGTCAAAGCCCGGCAGTTGCTGGACCAAGCGAAGGCGGGCGGCTTCGACGGAAAGATCACTTACGTCGCCGTCAACTCCCCCGACGCTCAGCAGGTTGCCTTGGCGGTGCAGGCGCAGCTCAACGCAGTCGGCTTCGACATGACGATTGAGTACGCCAATACCACCACCGATATGGTCATGCGTACAATTATCAATCATGACTATGACTTGTCGCTTGGAGCGCTGGATATCTCCGATATCGACCCCGAGGTTCGTTTGTTCAATGCGCTATCCAGCACGCGGAATAGCACTATCGGACTGAAGAGTCCCGAGATAGATGCCCTGCTCAGTAATATGATTTCGGCGCCGGATGATGACGCCAAACGGGCAGCGATCAATGAAATTCAGGTGATTGTCAACAAGGAGCAGCCCTTCCTGACGTGGTCCTCGACTGGCAACGTCTTTATGGCGTGGTCGGACAATGTCTATGGTGTGAAGCCCACAGTGGATCTGATCATGCTTTTCGACAAGGTATTCATCGGAAATTGAGTATCAGCTGATGCAGCTTGCGGAGGACGAACGCTCCGAAAGCTGGCGGAATATCATCGCCTCTATCTACGAAGTTGATCCATCTGGCGCCGGATGTGCACTTTTGCTGTGCTTGTAATCCGACCGAGATCGGAACGGATAAATGCGCGGATCAATTGTGGTGAGAATACGGCGTGCAGGACGAAATTGGTCTTGCACGCCGGTTCCTGCCCTTCCCTGTCAGGATTTGATGAGGCACTCGGAGACAACCGAGATCATTCAGTGAGGGGATGAAACGGGCTCTTCGACTTTGTGTGGGGAATCAGCATGAAAACTGACGTGCGGTGCCTTGCTGTCGACGGGTGCGATGAATGTGTATCCGCTGAGCGGAGTTCTCGCGATTGCGTCTGATCGTCGTACGTTCGCGTTGCAGAAAACGGTGTACGCCCAGGTCAAGGCACTCGGGTTGTCGGCGCAACCAGCGGTCCGCGTGATCAAGAAAGTCGCCGACGCCTACACCACCCGGACAGCGAACCTCTAAGCCGGAAACTCGTTGCGCATCTCCGGTGCACGAAGACGTCGCGACTGTCATCGATTGTCCTGTCCGCCAATGAACTTGGTAGTCGGTCCACTTCTTCTGTGACCCGAAGGCCGCACACAGTCTCTCGATCGGAGTTTGCATGACTCAGGACCCTGCGCCGTCTGTCGACCGCGCCGAAAGTGACAGGATCGTCGACTACCGCAGTCGGTTTGACCTGTCGCAGCGCCGATATCTTGTGCTCGGTGGCGGACAGGGAATGGGGCGGCAGATCTCTCATGCGCTCGCTCAGCTCGGTGCCACAGTGATCGTCGTCGACATCGACAGGGAGCGTGCCGCCGGCGTATGCGCGGAGATCGGCCCAGCTGCCACGGCCGAGCAGGTCGACGCCACCGACGACGCCGAAATGGCCGCGTTGGCCGAACGTGCGGGCGAGATCGATGGCGTTGTCGACGTCATCGGCATGGCGCGATACGGTCCGCTGCTCGACATCACCGACGACGACTGGCGTTGGGAGGAGACCATCGTCTTGCACCATGCGGTCCTGACGATCCGTCGTTTCGGCGCCCGGTTGCGCGACCGCGGCGAGGGATCCATCACCTTCGTCTCGTCAGTCTCCGGGATCGGCAGCTCACCGGGGCATGCCGCCTACGGCGTGTACAAGGCCGCACTCGGGTCGCTTGTCCGCTCTGCGGCAATTGAGCTGGGACCGTTCGGCATTCGCGTCAACGCGGTGGCTCCCGGGTTCGTCATTACGCCCCGGATCTCGGCGATCCTCGACGCCGACGCGGTCGAGAATACCCGCACCCAGATACCGCTTCAGCGTTTGACGATGCCGGCCGACGTAGCAAGTGCCCTGGCTTTCCTGGTGAGCGACCTCGCCCGGACGATCACCGGACATGTGATGGTCGTCGACGGCGGAGCCACCAACAAGTACCCGTACGACATGTCAGGTTTCTGAGTCGGCCGACCGCAGTCCGGTGCTCTTACGTCCCATTTCCCCCAAATCCCGACCAGTTCAGAACCCAAGAGTCACGATCCGGCCGGACCGATATAGGTCGAGGTACTTAGGTATGTCTGCGCCCGGTCGTGACGAACCGTAGCGGCAGCCCAACACCGAGCGATCCATGTAGAACGTGGCGGCCGGAACAGACAGCTTGGCGTCCGGGCCGGCGACACCGAGCATGATCAACTGCTCACCCCAGTCGAGCATGTCCATCGCTTGGCTGGTGATCGCCTCGCCGCCGACGCAGTCGAAGACGTGGTTGGCCCCGCCGTCGGTGAGCTCGCGGACGGCGGCGACGGTGTCACCCGCGGTCGCATCGATGCAGCACTGCACGCGGCCGGTTTTTCGGTCTCGCAGTGGGTTGATTACGGTCAGGTTCGGTCGCCTGAAGCAGACGTGAATGCCGAACTGCTGAGTGGTTATTGGACGCAACCGCATGCAGCAATCCTCAACTGCCGTCGCGGTTGACCCGATGGGTTAGCGCTGGGGAGGCCGGCAGGTTTCGGGTGTCGGCCTCCTCATTTCGCGGTGGGTCAGGCGGTCTTCTGTAGGACCAGGCGACGGGGGAGCGTGTACAGGCCGGGCACTCTTTGGGTGACTCGGTGGATCCCGACGCACGCCAGTGTCACGACAACCGTCAGGGCCAGAGATGTCACGATCGGGGAGAACTCCGACAGTGGGCCGTCGAGGTAGACGACTGCGAATGCCAGCAGGAAGTAATGCAACAGATAGATCGGCATCGTGTTCTGTCCGAGATATTCTGCGAATCGGCCACCAGGCAAGGCATCGAGGTATTTGCAGAGAATGAAGGTTGCAGCGACGCCGACAATGCTGGCAACGGTACGAACTCCGGGGACTTCTTGCGCGTCGGCGATGTACGCGAGCGCTGACACCGCGACAAATGCGCCGGACGTGAGGGCGAGCGCAGCAAAGCCGCCACGTTCGGTGGCGTCGACGATCAGGTTTCGGAATCTGCAGGCTACGAGGAAGTAGACGAAGTAGGTGAAGATGCTGTCCCATTCATAGTCACCAGTGGTGATGGTCGAACTGGAGAACAGGATCGAAATTGCCGCAGCAACAACGATAATCGGTGCAGTCGGTAGTGCGGACACAAGCCTCGCCACGGCGTAATAGAGTGCGAGCGCGTAGATGAACCACAGTGCGCCGGACGGCAGGATCATCGAGGTGGCGAGGCTGATGGCAGTGCCGGCTTCGCTGGAATCGAGCGGCCAAGTGACGAATGAGAACACCGCGAATCGGATGGCGGACCACAGTACGTAGATCCACATGAACAGTGCGATTCTGCGTGCGAAGAGATGCGCCCAGGTGCCGGTGACGTGCTTGCCGGCAAACAGTCCGGCCGCAACGAAGAACAGAGGCATTCTGACGGAGACCATGAGATTGTCCGCGCTGGTGAGGGATGCGCTCCCGGCGTCGATCGCGTCGAGGAATATTACGGAGTGATGGAAGACGACCAGTACGATCGCCAATCCTCGTGCATAGTCGATCCACCCGACTCGATTTTGTGCAGATGCCATGGCGCAATCATCGACCCTGCGTGAATTCGATCTAAGACAACGCGCTGGGACGAATGTCCTAGTCTTTTCGCCAGACGTCCTGCCTCGCTTCAATTTTCGTGTATCGGTATGTTTCCCGTCATTTGGGTGAGCGAAATCCGTGAATGAATCCTCCTGCAATCCAACAGGTTGCGGCCGTCGCGATCGTCACACCGATGGAAGCGATGACGTGGGAACTCGAAACCCACACCATTACTCCGAGGACTACTGCGACGACGATGATCAGCGCCGAGTCCATTCGCTTCGCCCACATCCGGATCACCAGTTCTGCTTGTGAAGGTGTTGAGAAGAACTGCTTCTCTGCCGCGATACCCGGGCTGGAGGTGAATGAAACAGCAAGCGATTACCGTGAAATCGCTGTATCGACCGGGTGGTGATGCCGACCTCGTGGGTCGGGCATCACCGCCGACCGCACCAAGCACATGCCGCAGCCGACCCGCTATCCGTGTCGAGTTGACCCCTCATGTCTGACCTGACCGAACTCGAGCCTAATCACCCACGCGGCTGAATTGGGAGAAACCGTACGTTCTCATACTTCTAGCGGAGTGGCGGGAGTGATGTCTCCGCCGATAGTCGTAGAGCGTTCGACTATTTGCGTCCCGCAGCCCATTTCATGCCCCAACTGTAAGCACGGTCGAGGTCCGACTGGCTGCCGTCGATGTACTGCACCTCCCGCGTCACGCTCACTCCTTGACCGGAACTTTGGATGAGCGCGATCGCACAGATACGGGCCTGATTACTGGCCGAATCCAACCGCACCTCCACTTCGGGTCCACTGGTCGGGTACAGGGTGACGACACCGTCGACCGCAGCCCAGTTGGGGGCGCCGTCGTAGATCATCGCGAAGATGAGGATCCGTCGGAAAACGCTGGGGTCGGCGAGGTTGACGTGCATGTTTTCGCCGCCGGTGTTCGAGCCACTGCGGTCGTCGCCGTCCAGTTGGATGAACGGTGCACTGTTCAACGCACCGAAACTGTTGCCCAGCGCCTGGACGACACCTTTGGAGCCGTCGGCGAGTTCGTAGAGGCAGCCGAGGTCGAGGTCGACGGCACCGGATCCTGCGCCTGCAAGTTTGGCCAGGAATCCTTGCTTCTTGGGTGCTGCTCCTTGTGACCAGTTCAAATTGACGCGCAAGTTTCCTTGGCGTTCGCCGGCTTTGGCGAGGTTGACGGTGGGCGCAGCCTTGGTGAGGGTGATTTTGCTCAGATTGACCGAAGCCGGGGAGGACGTGGACTCCCCGGGTCGTCGGGTGTAGTCGATAGCCATCGTTGTTGTCCTTGTCTGGCTGAAAACTCCGTGGATGTGATGGGCGATCAGAACCCATTGTTACTGATGTCCGGTTTTGGTGACGGGTGAGACGTCGATGCCTCTGAGCGCGTAACCCGGACCGTCGCGCGTCGATGTTGCGGGAAAGGATTCATATGTTTGCTGTCGGGCCATACCGTCTGTGTATGTCTTGCAGAAAAACGCTTGGACGTTTGCTTTAATGAGCTATCGCATAGTTACGAGACAATTGCTCAAAACGTACAAAACGACGCAATGCGTAGTGGCTTGGTCCAAGGAGTGAGGGGTCTCGGTGGTATTCGAACCACGATCGCACCTACTCAGTCAGTCACGTGCACTGACAGCTGCGCAACGACGTGATGTCCGGAGCAGGCAGATTGCCGTCAGCTTCAGCGTCCTACCGTGGGCTGCGGTGGTACATCTGCTGACCGTGATCGGATTGTCGATCTACGTCATTCCGAGTGACGGCGGATTTCTGGCGAGAGCCTGGCCTATCGTCGCGGGCACTCTCGGGCTGGTCGGTGCGTACGTGGGGTTCGCGATCAAACGAGGAACGATCGTGGCGTCCGACCGCCTCGGATATCGCTTCTTGATCATCGAGTTTGCTGCTGTCGGCCTCCTGTATTCGGTTCTTGCGACCCTCTTGTACCCGATTCTCGACGACGTGGGGGACCTTGTCTTGACTGCGGCGCTGGCGGCGATAGTCGGCGCAGGCACTCTTGCGACGGCGATGCTGCGTTCGTTGGGAGTCACCTGGGTACTGGCGAGCACGGTGGTTCTCGGCGTCGCGTTCTGGCTGCAGCCAGGCCCGGAATTCGGGCGCATCCTGGCCAGCTTGGCGGTGTACGGGTGCGCCTTGATCGGCGGCGCGGTCGTGGTGTCGGGAAATCTCGAAGCCCGCTACCTGGCAGAACGAAGTGCGGCAGCGCAGGGTGCTGTTGCACAGATGCTGCTCGACGATTTCGAGGGGAATGCCGCCGATTTCGTGTGGGAGACCGATCGGAAGGGCAAGTTTTCGCGGATCCCCACAAAGCTCGCGATGGGAGGTGGGCTGGATCCTGATTCACTGCTGGGTTTGTCGTGGCAGGAACTATTTACCGAACTGGGAACCTTCGAGTTGGCTGGTGGAATCGATGCGTTGTCGGAAATCGAGCGGGCGCGTCAGTCGAAAGGCGCGTTTGCCGACATCGTGATCCCGGTGCGTGTGAACTCAGACATGCGGTGGTGGAAGTTGTCGGGCAGACCGACGCCGGGGCTTGCACCCGACGAACTGATGTGGCGAGGTGTCGGCTCGGACATCACCGGGGTGAAGGCACAGAGCGACGAGATCGTTCGGATGGGCAAGGTCGATGCGCTGACCGGCATGCCCAATCGCCACACCTTCTGGACGGAACTCGAGCGCAGTATTCGCGAATCTCGGCAGAGCCGAAATCGGCTTGCCCTCGCCGTTCTAGACCTGGACAACTTCAAATCGGTGAATGACACGCTGGGACACTCGATCGGCGACGAGGTGTTGATGGCGGTGGGTGCCAGGTTTTCCGCTGTCGCAGACGAATCGCAACTGTGTGCTCGACTCGGCGGCGACGAGTTCGCAATCCTGTTCCGCGATATCGACGATTACGAGAGCGTGCGCACTCTGCTGCAGTCTTACGCAGATTCACTCCGTGAGCCGATTTCGGTATCGGGAACCAGGCTGGAAATCGGGTGCAGCATCGGCTTTCACTTTCCAGGCGACGAGCGTCTGTCCATCGACGATCTGATGGTTGCTGCGGATTTGGCACTGTATGCGGCAAAAGAATCGGGACGCGGAACGATCCTCCAATACCGGCATTCGATGCAGCTGGTGGCCGCCAGACGCGCAAATCTTTTGGAAGACATCGGAAACGGCGTTTCTGCCAGCGATATCGAACTGAGATTTCTGCCCCAACGCGATGTGGCCACGCACGCGATAGTCGCAGTCGAGTGCGAGGCAACATGGCGCAATCCGAGGCTGGGGACGGTACCGGCCGCGGAGTTCATGGGGATCGCGGAGGATGCCGGGTTGGCGTCGGTTCTCGGTGCAACGGTGTTCGAGCTGGCGTGTGGCGCCGCGTCGCGAATGCCCGATGACATTCGCGTGGCAATCACCGTGTCCGCGCGTGAACTCGAATCGGATTCGTTTGTCGAGCATCTTGCAGCTGCACTGGACCGGTGGGGCATACCGCCTCGTCGAATCGAGCTACAGCTCACCGAATCGTCGGCGATCTCTGATCGAGCGAAGGCGGGAATCCGTGGAGCGGCGAGACTCGGGGCTTCGTTAACCGTCGACGAATTCGGAACCGGATTCTCTTCGCTGGCTTCACTGTCAGGTCTACCCTTCACCCGCGTCCGCGTCGATCAATCGTTCTCGGGAGCTGTTCCGGGGCAGTGGCCGATCCTTGCCGCCGTCGTCACCCTGGTCGATTCGCTGGGGATGGAAACCGTGATGTTGGGTGTGGACAGCGAGGAAGAACTCTCTGCCGCCGCGGAGATGGGGGCTCGAACGGTGCAGGGTCGCATTGTCGGTGACGCGATGGCGCTCGATGACCTGATGCGGATCTTCTCGGTGATACATGACTGAGCCCGGCGGGTTTCGGCGGCAGTCAGTCAATGTCTTGCTGCGCCTGATCGATCCGATGTGGAGGGGTGACTACGCATCGAACTACGAAGAACGTCGTCTCCTCCAACGACGATTGCAATATTCTGCGCGCGTCCAACCTTGGACATTTCTTATCGCAGCGATCGCGCTGAGCATCATCGTTGTCTTGATGCCTGTCGAAACCGGGTGGTTTCGATGGGCGTGGGCTGTACTCACTCTCGGATCGAACATCGTACTGAGCATCTTCTGGTTCACACGTGCCCGGGCTCGTGATCCTGATCGATCGATCGGCGATCTGGTCGTGCTCGCAATTCAGGTGATCGTGTGGGGGCTGCTTCTGGGCTGGTCGGCAATAGTTCTCTATCCGATTCTCGGAGCCGGCGACGAGTTGACGGTGACGGCTATCTTGCTGGGCGGCATTGCCGTTGGGATCTTTCCGATCGTCATGTACCGCGGCGTGACGATCATCTGGATCGTATTGGTCAGTGCCGGTGTGGGATGGGGTTTCTCGACCGAACCGGGTTCGGAGCGGTGGGTCCTGATCGGGATCCTCACAGGCTACGCGGTAGCTCTGTACGGCGGAACTTTGGTGTTGGCCAATGTCTTCGAGCGGAGGCTGCGCGCGGAACTCAATGCCGAGGATCAACGGGATCTCGTAGAGCTGCTCCTCAATGACCTCGAGGACGGTGCTCAGGACTGGTTGTGGGAAACCGACGGGGACGGGGTGCTGGGCACGGTCTCGCACCGTTTTGCAGAACGCCTGGCACTCCCGGTTTCGGAGATTCGTGGCCGGACGATGCTCGACATCCTGGTCGGCATCGGTGCGAATCGTACCGAGTCGGGTCGTCTTGCGCTGAGTGTGCTCGGCAAGTGCTTCGAGCACAACGACGAATTCCGAGATGTCGAACTCGATGTCTGGGTGGGTGGCCGATTTCGTCGGTGGTCGATCTCGGGACACCGCACAAACGACACACACAGCAGTACCGACGAGCCCTCCGACGACGGCTGGCGCGGTGTCGGTTCGGATATAACCCGTGCGCACCGCCAGCGGGAGTACATCTTGGAACTAGCGGAAGTGGACTCGATCACCGGTCTGCGCAATCGGTATGCATTTACCGCGCGATTGTCGTCGATGATCAACGACGGGGCGAGCGTCTGGTTGGGCATGCTCGATCTCGACAACTTCAAATCGATCAACGACCGCTGGGGCCACAGCGTCGGAGACAACGTTTTGCGTGACGTGGCCGCTCGACTGAGCGGAGTGCTGCGTCCGAGCGAAATGTGTGCGCGACTCGGAGGCGACGAGTTCGCTGTGGCGTTCTGTGACATCGAGAACGAAGCCGAGGTCAATGAACGGTTCCAGGAGATTATCGACGCCATCGACGTCCCATTTCTGTTCGACGGGAAATCGATTCGGGTTCGTGTGAGCCTGGGGTACGGCTCGCTCCCCGGTGACGCGGACAGTCTCGAGGATCTGGTGATTGTCGCGGACCTTGCGCTCTATCACGCCAAGAACAGTGGCCGGAATCAGATTCGACCGTTCGATTCGACTTTGCGTGAGCGTGCCCAGGGGAGGGCGCGGGCATTACTCGATCTTCGGATGGCCTTGCAGAACAACGAGTTCGAACTGGCATACCAGCCGCAAGTATTGGCGACTTCCGGCAAGGTTGTGGGGTTCGAAGCATTGTTGCGGTGGAATCACCCTGTTTCCGGGCTGGTCGGACCGACTGATTTTGTCTCGGTTGCCGAAGAGACCGGCCTGATCGTGCCTATCGGTGCGCAGGTGTTGCGTGTTGCGTGTGCTGAAGCTGCAACCTGGCCTGAGAATGTGCGCATCGCGGTGAATGTCTCTCAGGTGCAGCTGCGTTCGGTGGGATACGTCGATTCGGTTCGTGAGGCCCTGCGTGAAACAGGATTGCCGGCGGCAAGGCTCGAGATCGAAGTGACCGAGTCGTTGGTCATCGACGACACGGAACGCGAGGTTCTGGTGCGTATCGCCGCGTTGGGTGTCGGTATTGCCATGGACGATTTCGGTACCGGCTTCTCTTCGGTCGCGAGTCTTTCCCTTCTGCCTCTCGATCGGCTGAAGATCGACCGTACCTTCGTCAACCAGTTGGACGTCGGCTCGGACGCTTCGAGAAGCGCAGTGTTTCGAGCCATTGTCGATATCGCGGAGTCGATGGGGTTGGAAACCGTCGCCGAGGGAGTCGAGACCGAGCGGCAACGTGCCATTGTGGCCGAGTGTGGGTGCCGGGTGATTCAGGGTTTCCTCGAAGGGCGGCCCATGTCGGCGTTGGAAATTCCTGCTTTCATCACGTCCCGTGAAGAAAAATAGACCACGATCTACCGCTGAGTGAGAATGTCCGGAGTTTTCGGCCACTGAATGTGTGATGGTCCTCGCAGTCAAAGCTTTGGTCGACGTGCGGAAGGATGCTTGCGGTGCACAGTTCTGCGTATTCTCCCGGCCCGATGTTGGTAGGCAAGAAGGCAGTGGTGACGGGCGGCGCACACGCCATCGGTGCCGCGATTGCACGCGCCTACGCGTCACACGGTGCTGAGGTTCTGGTTGTCGACGTCGACACCGACCCGGTAGTAGAACTCCAATTCGACACCGAAGCAGGCGGTTCGGTGACGAGCCTGAGCTACGACGTCCGGGAACCTGTTGTACCGCAAGAGATGATCGACTTCGAACCGGATGTTCTGGTGAACAATGTCGGTCACTTTCTCTCGCCGCCGCAGCAGTTTGTTGCCACGACGCCACAATTCTGGTCCGAGATGGGCAACATCAACTTCGATCATGTTCTGCGTCTGACACATTCCTTGTTGCCCGGCATGGCCGAACGCGGCTCGGGCGGATCGATCGTGAACCTGACGACGGTGGAGGCGCATCGAGCAATCCCGGGCCACAGCGTGTACTCGGCATACAAGGCTGCACTGACGCAGTTCACCAGGAGCCTGGGCGTCGAAGTCGGTCGAACCGGAGTGCGGGTCAACGCGATTGCCCCGGACCTCATCGAATCGGTGCAGGTGCCGTACCGAAAGATCGTCTCCGACGACGACTGGTCGAAATGGCCGCAGTGGGCGCCGCTCGGCGGTCCGGGTCAACCCGAAGACATAGCCGGACCGGCACTGTTTCTTGCGTCCGATCTCTCCCGATACATCACCGGCACGGTCATCCACGTCGACGGCGGCTCCCATGCTGCCGGTGGCTGGTTTCCCCGAGAAGAGGGCGGTTGGACCAACCGCCCCCGAAAGGCCTGACACATGGCAACTTTGAGTCTCAATGTTCCGAACTTCGGCGCTACCCTGGCTGCGGATTCCTACGGCAAGCTGGTGCAGGTATGTCAAAGCGCGGAAGCAACGGGATTCGACCGGGTACTTGTCACCGATCACGTCGTGATGGGCTCGGACAACTCTGCGTACACCTGGTCGGCGTTTCCCACAGAACCCGACGCGAACTGGCTCGAACCGCTGACGGTGCTGGCTTTTGTTGCCGGACAGACCAAGACGATTCGTCTGGGCACAGGCATCGTGATTGCAGCACTACGTGGGGGAGCGGTGCTGGCCAAGACCGCGGCAACACTTGACCTACTTTCAGGTGGCAGGTTCGATCTCGGAGTCGGAACCGGCTGGCAGGAACGTGAATACGAGGCCGTCGGCCTGGATTTCGGCAAACGTGGACCGCTACTCGACGACGCGCTGGCCGTCTGCCGAGCACTGTGGACCTCCGCACCCGCGAGCATTGATACGCCGCGCCTGACGTTCGACGACGTGTACTGCGCGCCCCGGCCGGCTGCAGGAATCCCGATCTGGGTGTCAGGGTCTCTGTCCAAGGCCGTTGTTCGACGCGTCGCGACGTGGGGTGACGGCTGGATTCCGATCATGGGTGCCGGCAACGACGATCTACGCGAGGGTGGCGACGTCATCCGCAAGGCGATGGTCGACCTGGGACGGGACCCCTCCGACCTGCAGATTCGCGGGCGTCTGACCGTCGTACGCGCATCGGACGGATCCATCGACCTGCCCGCCACCATGCTCGGCGCCGAGCAGCTGGTGGAATCGGGTGCGACCGACGTGCTGGTGGCGTTGGCAGCAGTCGATCCCGACCCTGATGCGGCAATGGCTATATTCGGGGAATTGGTGTCGGCCTTCCGTGCGGTCACGCCAGCTTGACTGCCACACGTTTGAGATATCGAGGAGACAGACACATGACCGAAAGCACCATCGTAGGGTCGAGCCTGGACGCACTATTGGATGCGCGAATCAGTTGCCGCGCCTACGAGGATCGTCAGGTTCCTCGCGACGTTATCGAGGAGATTCTGCGACTCGCGCAGAAGACGCCGTCGTGGTGCAACACTCAGCCGTGGCAGGTCGCGATCACGGAAGGCGAAGGGACGCAGCGATTCCGCGAGGGCCTCGGAGCCTACGTGATGTCTCATGCACAGGAGTCCGACTTCGAGTTCCCCCGGGAATACCAAGGCGTCTACAAGGCACGACGTTTCGAGTGCGCGATGGCGTTGTACTCGAGCGTCGGAATCGCCGAGGGTGATCGCGCGGCCTCCGGCGCTCAAACAATGAAGAACTTCGAACTCTTCGGGGCGCCGCACGTCGCAATCATCACCACCGACGAAGCTCTGGGAACGTACGGTGCCGTCGACTGCGGCCTCTACGTCAACACCTTCCTCCTGGCTGCGCAGAGCCTGGGCGTTGCCACCATCCCGCAGGCCGCGCTCGCCGGAAGTTCCAAGTTCATCCACGAGTTCTTCGGAATCGACGACACTCGCAAGGTTGTGTGCGCCATTTCCTTCGGCTACCCCGACAGCGATCATCCGGTGAACGGCTTCCGGACGACGCGCGAGGCCGTGGAAAACGTCACGCAGTGGGTTGCGAACTGACCTCGTTGTTGGTCTGGTCACTGCAGGGTTGACGAATTGAGTATTGGGGTGCCCGGCCGCAATACACTGGTCGACATGTCCGAGACTCCCGAACTGTTCGATCGACTCCGCCGCTTTCCCGATATCGAGGCACCCAATCTGTTTGCCGTCGACGCGGCTGATCGGCTGATTCTCGACGAGGCCGCCGACGCACTCGCTGCGGCACCGTCGGGAACTGTGGTTGTCATCGGCGATCACTACGGCGCACTCACTGCCGGCGTTGCAGTGGTGGCCGGGCAGTCCGGTGTGCGGGTTCATCAGGATCCGCTCACCGGAGAACTGGCATTGGCGAACAATGCCCGCGAACTCGGCTTCGCCGACGCCTACACGTCGCACGGGCTCGATGCGGATCTGCTTCGTGGTGCTCGCGTCGTCCTGATGCAGTTGCCGCGAAGCCTTGCCGAACTGGCAGAAATCAGCCAACTCGTTGCCCTCCACGGCGACCCGGAGGTGCTCGTGTTCGCAGGCGGACGCGACAAGCACATCACACCGGCGATGAACAAGGTTCTCGCCGAATCATTTTCATCGGTGAGTGCGTCACGTGGACGCCAGAAGTCGCGGGTCCTCAAGGCCGCGGAGCCGAAGTCCGACGTAGCAGTCACGTTCCCCAAGACCGAGTGGCTCGACGAGTTCGGCCTCGACGTTGTTGCGCACGGCTCCGTATTCGCCGGCGCGAGCCTCGACATCGGAACCCGCTTGCTGCTCGAAAATCTCGGCAAGATCGCCATCACGCCCCGAGACATCGTCGACCTGGGCTGCGGTAGTGGCATTCTCGCGACCGCGATCGCTCTGAAGTTTGCGGACGCACAGGTGATTGCCACGGATCAGTCGTCGGCAGCGGTCGCGTCGTCGCTCGCAACCGCATCGGCCAATGGGGTGGGCGATCGAGTACGTGGACTGCGCGACGACGCCATGAGCACCCTGCCCGATGCCAGCGTCGACCTGGTTCTCTTGAACCCGCCGTTCCATGTCGGTGCCGCCGTTCACACCGGTGGCGCGCTCAAATTGTTCGAGGCAGCGGGCCGTGTCCTGCGTCCCGGTGGAGAGTTGTGGACCGTACACAACGCGCATCTGGGTTACCGCGAACCTTTGAAGGCTGCTGTCGGTGCGAGTGAGGCTATGGCGAAGAACGCAAAGTTCATCGTCATGAAATCGATCAAAGCGTCTTAATATCGGAGAGTGTTGATATTCCCGCAACGCGCCGGGAACCACACCGACTGCTCCGACGTTGTAAATTACGAGTGCTTTACTTTTTGAAAGTACACGGACCGTGTCGAGAAACTCGGATCCGTCCGGCGAACCCGCGACATACCCGTCGCAGGTCACCACGATGAAGGGATGATCACGGTGCGCACCACTAGCAACCCGGTGTTCCGCAATCTGCCCAAGCAAGAGGGCAACGGATACGCCTCGTTCGGATCTGCGACGGCGGGCGCCACGCAGGCCACCCAGCAGTTCGGTCAGCCGCAGTACGCGCCGGCCGAGCCCTACCAGACCGGTCCCGTATCGCGGGCCATGACGATCGACGACGTCGTCACCAAGACGGGCATCACGCTCGGTGTTCTGTCGTTGACGGCGATCATCTCGTACTTCCTGGTGTACAACGATCCGGGTCTCGCGACGCCGTTCGTGATGGTCGGCGGCTTGGTTGGCCTTGGTCTCGTGCTGGTGGCGACCTTCGGCCGCAAGATGGACAACCCGGCCATCGTGCTCGCCTACGCCGCTTTTGAGGGTCTTTTCCTCGGTGCGCTGTCGTTCCTGTTCACCGGTCCGATCGAAGCCGCCGGCGGTGTATCGGCCACGACGCTGATCTCGCAGGCTGTTCTCGGTACCTTCGGCGTGTTCTTCGGCATGCTCGTGGTCTACAAGACCGGCGCAATCCGCGTCACCCCGCGCCTGACTCGCATGATCATCGGCGCCCTGATCGGCGTCGTGGTTCTGTCGCTGGGCAACCTGGTGGCCAGCTTCTTCATCGACGGCGGACTGGGCCTGCGTGACGGCGGGATGATGGCCATCATCTTCAGCCTCGTCTGCATCGGTCTGGCCGCATTCAGCTTCCTGCTCGACTTCGATGCCGCTGATCAGCTGATCCGCGCACAGGCGCCGGAGAAGGCAGCCTGGGGCGTCGCTCTCGGCCTCACCGTCACCCTGGTGTGGCTGTACGTCGAGATCCTGCGCCTGCTGAGCTACTTCAACAGGAACTGATACAACTCCTAGCTTTACAAGAAGGGTCTCTGCTTCGGCGGAGGCCCTTCTTTTGTCGGCGTAGTCGGGTTACCTTCAATAGCCGAGCAAGTGCTTGGTTCCCGTTGAAGTGAAGGGCGTACGTACAACCCATGTCGACACCAACAATTGAACCCGTCCTAGTCTCCGATGCCGGATCTGTGCGGACAGTGACGCTCAACAACCCCGGTCGACTCAACGCCTTCAACCCGGCAGGGTTCCGCGCACTGACCAAAGCGCTTGACGACGCGGCAGCAGATTCAACCGTCGCGGTGGTGGTCATCGAAGGTGCGGGCAAGGCGTTCTCGAGTGGCGTCGACCTGCGCGCACTTTCCGAACCTGGTGCGGACACAGCTGATTTCGGGCTCGCGTTTGCGCCGCTGATCGTGGCTTTGGTGGAGTTTCCGAAACCGCTGATCGCTGCGGTGCATGGTGCTGCCGTCGGAATCGGACTGACAATGCTGCTTTTCTGCGACGTCGTCTACGTCGCCGAGGATGCCCGATTGCGGGCCCCGTTCACGTCTTTGGGTACTGCGCCCGAGGCAGCGAGTAGTTGGATGCTACCCAAGGTGATTGGCACACAGCGTGCTTCGGAACTTCTGTTGACCGCTCGGTGGGTGAGCGGCGTGGAAGCTGCCGAGATCGGCATTGCCGTCGCTGCGGTTCCGGTCGACCAACTGCAGGCGCGTGTGCAGGAATCAGCCGCGCAGATCGCCGGTAACGTCGGACCTGCCGTCCTGGCCGCGAAAAAGCTTCTGCGCCAAGGCTGGGTGGAAGAAGCGCGCGCCGCAGTTCAGCGCGAGGACGATGCTGCGCGAGAGTTGATTCGACAGTTGGGGAGTTTCGCAAAGGGAGCGCTGCCGAATTGAGTGACGGACACAGCTCAGCAGTCCTGCTCGAGGAACAACACGGACGAGTTCGGATACTGACGCTCAATCGTCCCCGCGCGCGCAACGCTCTCAGTTCGGAGTTGATCGCTGCGACGCGCGACGCTCTGGCCCGGGCGGACTCGGACGACGAGGTCGACGTCGTCATTCTGACGGGAACGGATCCCGCTTTCTGTGCCGGTTTGGATCTGCGTGAGCTGGGAGGCAGCGGTGAGAATGCTGCCCTCGTCTCGGAACAGGAAGTCCCCATTGGGCATCCGTGGCGGCCTCTGTCCAAGCCGGTGATCGGTGCGATCAACGGCGCGGCGATCACCGGGGGACTGGAGTTCGCGCTTGCGTGCGATTTCCTCATCGCGTCCGAGCACGCGAGTTTCGCCGATACTCATGCCCGTGTCGGGGTTCTGCCCGGTTGGGGTTTGACGTACCGGTTGCCGGCAGCAGTGGGAATGGGCCTGGCACGCCGGATGAGCTTGTCCGGAGACTTCCTCAACGCGGAGCAGGCACTGCGCGCGGGTCTGGTCACCGAAGTGGTGCCACATGATCGATTGATACCGGCGGCTCTCGCGGTGGCCGAGTCCATCGTGGGGAATGATCAACCCGGTGTTCGGGCCCTACTCGATTCGTACCGGCGAGCGCAGGAGCATGTCGCGAATCAAGCTCTCCAGGTGGAGGATTCGACGTCGAAAAAGTGGATGGCAGATTTTGATCCGTCGCGAGTAGCGGAACGTCGTCAAGCTGTTATGGACCGCGGCCGGAGTCAGACCGCAACCTGACTACGAAAACAGCCGCCCAGCAGATGCCGGGCGGCTGTCATCGTTAAAGGCGGGGGATCAGCTGAGGCGCTCGATCACCATTGCCATGCCCTGTCCGCCGCCGACACACATGGTCTCGACGCCGAAGGTCTTGTCCTGCTCGCGCAGGTTGTTGATCAGGGTGTTGGTGATGCGGGCACCGGTCATACCGAACGGGTGGCCCAGAGCAAGCGCGCCGCCGGAGATGTTGAGCTTGTCTTCTTCGATGCCGAGCTCACGAGCGGAACCGATGACCTGAACAGCGAAGGCCTCGTTGATCTCGAAGAGGTCGATGTCGGAGATCGACTTGCCGGCGAACTTCAGGGCGTTCTTGACGGCCTGGATCGGGCCGAGGCCCATGATCTCGGGGGACAGACCCGAGACGCCGGTGGAGACGATGCGGGCGAGGGGCGTGAGGCCCAATGCCTTTGCCTTGGTGTCGGACATGATCACCAGAGCGGCTGCGCCGTCGTTGAGCGGGCAAGCGTTGCCGGCGGTGACGGTGCCGTCGGGACGGAAGACGGGCTTGAGGCCACTGATGGCTTCGTAGGTGGTGCCGGCGCGCGGGCCGTCATCCTTGGAGACGACGGTGCCGTCAGCGAGGGTGACCGGCGTGATCTCGCGCTCGAAGAAGCCGCGGTTGATGGCTGCCTCGGCCAGGTTCTGGCTGCGGACTGCAAAGCGGTCCTGGTCCTCGCGGCTGATGCCGGTTGCCGAAGCGACGTTCTCGGCGGTCTGGCCCATGCCCAGGTAGACGTCGGGGATCAGGCCCTCTTCGCGAGGATCGGTCCAGGCGACTCCGCCTTCGGCGAGCTTCGCGCTACGAGCCTGAGCGGCTTCGAAGAGCGGGTTCTTGGTGTTGGGCATGCCGTCGGCGTTGCCCGTGACGAAGCTGGAGACGGACTCGACGCCGCCGGAGATGAAGACGTCGCCCTCGCCTGCGCGGATAGCGTGCAGAGCCATACGCGTGGTCTGCAGCGAAGAGGAGCAGTAACGGTTGACCGTCACGCCGGGGAGGAAGTCGTAGCCGAGCTGAACGGCGATGACGCGGGCGATGTTGAAGCCCGACTGGCCGGCAGGCTGGCCGCAACCGAACATGAGGTCGTCGATCTCGGTGGGGTCGAGCTCCGGGATCTTGGCCAGCGCGGCGGCAACCATCTGGGTAGCGAGGTCATCCGGGCGGATGCTCTTGAGCGAACCCTTCATTGCGCGGCCGATGGGCGACCGTACTGCTGAGACGATTACTGCCTCGGGCATGAAAACTCCTTATGTGTACTGCTCTTTAGACGCACAGATGTGTCGATTGGGCAGGGCAAGTTGATTGCAGCTTCGAGTGTCAATTTACGTTGCTTACCCGAAGCAGCGGGCAGGCAGTCTCACTCAGTCGCCCGCAAGCTGCTGAACTGCAGGTTTCGGGTGCAAGCCTGCGCGGTTCAGCACTCTGGCCAACCGAGCGGTCATCGTTTGTGCCTGCGCGGCGTCGGAGACCTGCGGGAGATCGGGCAGCGGTCCGCCCTTCCATTCACCCAACGCCGAAGCGAGTACCGGCACGATCTGCCGGGCCGCGAGTTCGTATCCCGCGGCCGACGGATGGAAACGATCAGCCGAGAACATTGTGTCCGGTGAAGCCAGGAACTCTTTTGCCAACAAATCTGCCAACGGAACGGGATGACCGCCGGCGGCCTTCGTCGCCGACGCCTGTGCCGACGCCAACCGATGGCCCCATTCACGTACGACGGTCCGCAGTGGTTGCGGAATGGCCGTGACAACTCCCAGATCCGGGCAGGTCCCGACAACGACGACGGCGCCGCTGCCGCGTAGGCGTCGTACCGCGTCTCCCAGTCGCCTTGCCGACGCGTGAATCGCGTTCTTTGCGGTCACGTCGTTGGCCCCGATCAGGATGACCGCAGCGTCAGGCGGGGCTCCGGCAATGAACATGGCGTCGACCTGGCCGCTCAAGCCGCGTGACGTGGCACCGCCGATAGCTTTGGTGCTCAATCGGATTCGTTTCCCGGTTTCGTCGGCGAGTAGTTTCGCGACCCGAACCCCGGGGACCTCGTCGGCTGTCAAAGCGCCCACACCGGCTGCCGACGAATCGCCGAAGATCATCAGGTGGAGATCAAAAGGGACGCCCCGCCACCATCGTTCCGGTGTGTCGACGCCCGGTGCGTACACGCCGTCGGCTTCGGGTGGTTTGGCGATATTGCGCCCGATGACACCGCGAGCGGCGCCGGCTTGCGACATCAGATAGTGGTAGGCCAACCATGTGGCGGTGCCGGCGCTCGATCCGGCCACGACGGTGGCCACAGACGCTTTGATCCCGGACCGACTCACACTGGCCAATCTATCCGGATCCGACGTCATTCGCGCGGCGTCTACGAGCGGCGATTCGCCGGATCTGAGAGCATGGAGCGATGCGCATCGCGGAACACGTCGTAGACCTGATCGGGAACACCCCACTTGTCAAGCTCACGTCCGTCACCGGCGAGAATTACGGCACGGTGGCAGCCAAGATCGAGTACCTCAATCCGGGCGGCAGCTCCAAGGACCGCATCGCCGTCAAGATGATCGACGCGGCCGAGGCTTCCGGAGAATTGAAGCCGGGCGGCACCATCGTCGAACCGACTTCGGGTAACACGGGCATCGGACTGGCGCTCGTCGCTCAGAAGCGCGGCTACAAGTGCGTATTCGTCTGCCCCGACAAGGTTAGCGAAGACAAGCGAAACGTCCTGCGTGCGTACGGAGCTGAGGTTGTCGTGTGCCCCACGGCCGTCGCACCCGAGCACCCCAACAGTTACTACAGCGTGTCCGATCGACTCACCCGTGAAATCCCCGGCGCCTGGAAGCCCAACCAGTACTCCAACCCGGGCGGACCGGAAAGCCACTACGAGACCACCGGCCCCGAGATCTGGGCCGACACCGACGGCAAGGTCACGCACTTCGTTGCCGGCGTCGGCACCGGCGGAACCATCACCGGCACCGGCCGTTACCTCAAGGAAGTTTCCGACGGCAAGGTCAAAGTTGTCGGCGTCGACCCCGAAGGCTCCGTCTACTCCGGCGGAACCGGGCGCCCGTACCTCGTCGAAGGGGTCGGCGAAGACTTCTGGCCCACCGCTTACGACCCGTCCATTCCCGACGAGATCATCGCCGTTTCCGACGCGGATTCCTTCGAGATGACGCGTCGACTCGCTCGTGAAGAAGGCCTCCTCGTCGGCGGATCCTGCGGCATGGCCGTCGTTGCAGCTCTCGAAGTAGCCAAGCGTGAAGGCCCCGACGCGCTCATCGTCGTACTGCTTCCGGATGGTGGCCGCGGCTACCTGTCCAAGATTTTCAACGATCAGTGGATGGCGTCGTACGGCTTCCTGCGTACCCCGCTCGACGGCAAGACCGACGTCCCCACCGTCGGCGATGTGTTGCGCGGAAAGTCAGGGGAACTGCCCGACCTCGTGCACACCCACCCGTCGGAAACCCTGCGCGACGCCATCGAGATTCTGCGCGAATACGGCGTATCGCAGATGCCGGTAGTCGGTGCCGAACCCCCCGTCATGGCCGGTGAAGTCGCGGGCAGCGTGACGGAACGCGACTTGCTCAGCGCGGTCTTCGAAGGCCGTGCGCAACTTGCCGATTCGGTCGAAAAGCACATGAGCAAGCCGTTCCCGCTGATCGGATCCGGCGAACCGGTCTCGGCTGCCACCAAGGCGCTCGGTGACACCGACGCCCTCATGGTCGTCGACGACGGCAAGCCCGTCGGCGTCATCACCCGTCACGATCTCCTGGGTTTCCTGAGCGCAGGTTCCTGACTCAGCCGAGTTCCCTCATGGGCGGTAGTGTCGCCGTTCATGGGGGAATCATTCAGGGGATATTTCTGTCTTTTTGTCGCGGCCGTGGGCCTTTTGACGGCTTCGTGTAGTTCGTCAGTTGTCGGCACGCCGCAGGCGGTGTCGGGATCTACTTCGGGCGCGTCGATTACGGGTTCTGCGACTACGACGAATACATCCACGACGAATACATCCACGACGAATACATCCACGACGGTGACATCCACGACGGTCGCCCCGGCTGCGGTACCTGGTGGCCGGCCGACTGATTGTGACTCGCTGGCATCGGTACTGTCCGCCCAGGTGCGCGGGGCGACGCAATCCGAACCCATTCCCAATATGTGCCTCTGGATCAGTTCGGGCGGACTCCAGTTGAACGTATCCGTCATGCACATGAGCTCCCCACCTTCCACGGTCGAAGCCATGCGCAAGTCCAACGGCTATACGGTTCAAGATCCACGGCTGGCCGAGTTGGGGGCTGCTGTGAAGGGTGGTCCCGTTGTCAGCGCTATTACAACGGATGTCCTCGTCACGCTGATAGTGATGGGCCCCACGGTTGATGCCGAACTGGGAGTCGACCTTGCCATTCAAATCCTGCAGTACCTCAGGAATTGACCAGGTAGGCGGTGCGGATACGACGCTCGGACCCGCTTCTGCGTGTTGCGCCTATTAGTCTGGTTGTATGAGCGAGCAGCGCAGCAAAGCCGACAACGTCAATTGGCAGGGTTTCTCTACGAAGGCGGTGCACGCGGGTTACGAACCCGACCCGCTGACCGGGGCCGTCAACGTTCCGATCTACGCGAGTTCGACTTTCGCGCAAGACGGAGTCGGCGGGATGCGCAACGGCTTCGAGTACGCCCGCACCGGCAACCCCACCCGTCGACCCCTCGAAGCAAACCTCGCGGCTCTCGAATCCGGAAGCTACGGCCGAGCTTTCAGTTCCGGTATGGCCGCAACGGACTGCCTCCTCCGCTCGGTACTGCGCCCCGGTGATCACCTGGTGATTCCGGACGACGCGTACGGCGGAACGTTCCGGCTCATCGACAAGGTCTTCACGCAGTGGGGCATCGAATACACCCCGGCACCGGTTTCGGACGTCGATGCGGTGCGGGCTGCAATGCGCCCCAACACCAAGCTGGTTTGGGTGGAAACCCCCACCAACCCGCTGCTCAACATCGGTGACATCGAACTTCTTGCCGAGGTCGCCCACGAGGGCAATGCAAAGATCGTGGTGGACAACACCTTTGCCTCGCCCTACCTGCAGCAGCCCCTTCAGCTCGGCGCTGACGTCGCATTGCATTCCACCACCAAGTACATCGGTGGGCACTCCGACGTCGTCGGCGGCGCACTGGTCTGCAACGACGAAGAACTCGATCACGCATTTGCGTTCCTGCAGAACGGTTCCGGCGGTGTTCCCGGCCCGTTCGACGCCTTCCTCACCTTGCGTGGCATCAAGACGCTGGCGTTGCGGATGGAGCGTCACAGCGACAATGCCGAAAAGGTGGTCGAATTGCTCGACGGTCACCCGGCCGTCGCGAGTGTCATCTACCCGGGCCTCGCCTCGCACCCGTCGCACAAGATTGCAGCCAAGCAGATGCGACGCTTCGGCGGCATGATCTCGGTACGGCTCAAGGGCGGCAAGGCTGCAGCTCTCGACCTGTGCTCGCGCACCGAAATCTTCACGCTTGCAGAGTCTCTCGGCGGCGTCGAATCCCTCATCGAATTCCCCGGCGCAATGACCCACGCGTCGACGGCCGGTTCGGCGCTCGAGGTTCCCGACGATCTGGTTCGCCTGTCAGTCGGTATCGAGGATGCATCCGACTTGGTCGGCGATATCGAGCAAGCGTTGTCCTGACCATTTCGGCTGTGCGCCTTTGTTAACCGCGGGCGGTTAACAAAGGCGCACAACAGTGGAGGTGCGTGTGAATCTCGAACAGATCCAAGCCGCACAACAGCTCCTTGCTCCGGTCATGCGTCGTACTCCGGTCGTGGCTTCACGGGTACTGTCCGAACGAACCGGGCTGGCGGTGAGCTTGAAATGCGAAAACTTGCAACGCACAGGGTCGTTCAAGCCTCGTGGCGCGTACAACCGCATCGCCAACCTCTCCGAACAGGAACGTGCGGCGGGGTGGTCGCAGCCAGCGCCGGCAACCATGCTCAAGGAGTGGCGTGGGCAGCCACTGAATTGGGCATTGCGTCGACAGTCTTCATGCCGACCGGTGCGCCCCTCCCCAAACTCGTTGCCACCAAAGCCTACGGAGCTCAGGTGCACCTGTTCGGGTCTACGGTCGACGAAGCGCTGGTGGCGGCGCGGGAGTTCTCGGCACGGACGGGCGCTGTACTGGTCCATCCGTTCGATCACGAGGACATCGTTGCCGGGCAGGGGACAGTGGGACTCGAGATTCTCGAGCAACTTCCCGACGTCGGAACCGTTATCGTGCCCACCGGCGGCGGCGGACTGATCGCCGGTATCGCTGCGGCGATCAAAGCAGTACGACCCGAAGTTCATATCATCGGCGTGCAGGCAGAATCAGCGGCAGCCTGGCCTGCGTCCCTCGCTGCCGGAAAGCCGATCGCAGTGGCGTCGATGTCCACGATGGCCGACGGTATCGCCGTGGGCTGTCCGGGTGAAGTCCCCTTTGCCGAGGTCGCGTCGCACGTGGACGCCGTCGTGACGGTCACCGAGGATGCACTCTCCAAAGCGCTGCTGCTCTGCCTCGAGCGTGCGAAGCTGGTGGTGGAACCGGCCGGTGTTGCTGCGGTGGCAGCATTGATGACGCACACCCCTGACGACCTCGGCCTGATCGGACCGGTCTGTGCCGTGCTGTCCGGCGGCAACATCGATCCGTTGCTTCTGACCCACGTCATTGCACATGGATTACGTGCGGCGGGAAGGTTTCTCGGCGTTCATGTCACTATCGCCGATCGCCCGGGTGGACTGATATCGCTTCTCGAGGTGGTCCGGGCGAACGGCGCCAGTGTGGTGGACGTCGTGCATTCTCGTACCGGCGCGGAGTTGGCGCTCGATGAAGTGGAAGTGTTCCTCACCGTCGAGACTCGCGGTCCGGACAACAAGGCGGCTCTGTTGGCGGCGTTCGATCGAGCCGGATATGCCGTGCGCCTACAGAACTGAGCTAGTCGTCCGGCCAGCCCACCAGCGTCGTAACCCGGAACTCCTGGTCGACAAGCCTGGCCGGACGATCCAGTTTGTGCAGCCAATCGATGGCCGAACCACTCATACTCACGGCCACACGACTGAGTGCTGCTGCCTCCGCACAGGATTCAGCGATCACGGACACCGTGCGCCACATGGGTGTTGCCGTCGATTCACGGGCTAGCGGTTTGACAGTGCTGGCCGTGGCGATCCCGCATCCGGAGGGAATGGCCACCTGGCAGGTGGGATCGCCCGGTAGGTCTTGGACCTGAATCTGCCAGCCGTTGTCCGGCGGTGGCCCGGCCACGGCAATATCGCCTCCCAATGCCACCAGAACCCCGCAGCCCAGAAGTTCTGCGGTAGTGCCGGCGCAATGATCCGCCGAACTGGCGCGGGCAGTGGCCGACAGATCGAGGATTGCTCCGGCGGGGCCGAATACTCGGTTGCCCTCGACACGAATCTTCCACCAGGAATGGGGATCTTCCGAACCCGCCGTCGGCGTGAGCTTGCCGTCGGTGAGCCGAGCAACTGCCAATGCGTCGCCCAGGAAATGCGCGAACATCGGTGTGACAGTTGCGCCGTCGGTTTCGAGTGAATCCGAATCGGATCCGAACCTGCGGATCTCGGAATCGGCACGGTCACGATTGGTGGCGGCGTCGGCAGCGGTCAGGTAGCCCCTCACCAGATTTGCCGCTGAAGCCAAAGCCCCGGGATCGGTGACGACGACACGAGCCTGGACACCCCAGGTGAGCCATTCGGTTGCGGCGCGCTGCGCGTTCACGAACCGTTGGAGACGGCGTCCGGAGTTCCGAACCCGCTGGACACGATCAGCCGTGAGGCGGTGGATTGCTTCGTGGTGTGCGTGGAGACGGCTGAACTCGCGGCAGTAGTGGAAGGGCTGGAAAGGAGGGACAGTCCGCCGCCTGCCAGCGCGCCCGCCACAGCTGTTGCGGCGAGTGCGAGCTGAACGGGTCGGTATCCAGTGGTGCGAGCCCGAGTGGGCCATGTCCGATCGTCGCTCATGAACACAGCCTGCCCGTCGAACCTGAGAAAAGCCTTGGGGTATGTGGTCATTTGAGTAACGTCTGGCTTAATGAATGAGACATTGGTTACAGGATGGTTGAGTCCGGGCGGCATCGAATGCATGTTCGAAATCGTAGACGTTGCTGCCGACAAGTTCTGTGGGCTCGAAGATTGACCAGTTACCGGAGGTTTTACATGGCAGTGGGTGTCCTGGCGATCACAATGTCGATCGCCACTGCACTGGGCGTGATGGGGGCAACCCTGGGAACGCCCGTGCCCGTCGAGAAGGAAGACGGACAACGTACAGAAATCTCACTCGCAGCCTGGAACGGGCCGGCACGAATGCAAGACACCGCCGACGGCATCGTGCCGTCGGTACCGTCCAACTTCCCCGGTGCGGCCTTGGCGCCGGTCGGTGCCGTTGCCGTGTTTGCGCCGTGGCTCAAGAAGGCAGGCGCTCTGTGTCCTGAGGTCACTCCGGCCGTGATGGCATCGCTCTACTCCTCCAAGAACGGCTTCAAATACGGTCCCGGAACCGAAGTGTCTCCGGAAGGCGGACGCGGTCCGGGCGGATTTACCACCGCTGCCTGGACTGCCTACGGCAAGGATGGTGACGGCGACGGAAAGATGGACATCCAAGGCGTCGCCGATCCGGTGATGACCTCCGGGTATCGACTGTGCGAACTGGTGAAACAGGCACAGTCGTGGCAGCAGGCCGGAGAGGTCGAGGGCGATACCGTCGAACTGGCTCTGGCGGCATACGACGTCGGACCGGACGCTGTTCGCGCAGCCCGCGGTGTTCCGCAGGATCAGCCCGCGGCAACTTTTGTCTCGCAGGTCACGTCGCTGCAGGATTCGTTTGCACTGATGCTGGCGCCGTTCAACTACAACAACCTGGCTGCTGCGGTCGGCGGCGTCGTCGAGGCCGGATTGAAGTTCCTCGGTCTGCCCTACGTGTGGGGCGGCGGCAATGTCAACGGGCCGTCGATGGGCGGCTTCGACTGCTCAGGTCTGACGTCGTACGCCATCCACGCCGCAACCGGAGTCACGCTGCCTCGGACGTCGGAAACCCAGTGGGGTGTCGGCGTCGAGATTCCGTTGGATCAAGCGCAGCCCGGTGATCTTCTGTTCGGCAACTGGCAGGCCGGCGGACCAGGCCATGTTGCGATCTACGTCGGCAACGGTCAGATGCTTCATGCGCCGACGTTCGGTGACGTGGTGAAGGTCGGCCCGATCTTTGCGGGAATGAAGGCCCGCCGAGTGATCTGAACGTGGACTGACAACAAAGAAGCGCCACCCGAATACGTTCGGGTGGCGCTTCTTTCGTTACTTCTTGGAACTGATCAGCTGTGGTACGGCTCTGCGCTGAGCAGAGTGACCTTCATGGTCTTGCCGTTGGGCAGGTTGTACTCACGAGTGTCGCCCACCTTGGCTTCGAGCAGCGAGCCGCCCAAAGGAGAGTTGGGGGAGTAGACCTCGAGCTTGGCGTCACGAGCGCCCTCTTCGCGGGTCGCGATGAGGAAGGTCTCGGTGTCGCTCTCGTCGCCGTCGTAGTACACCTTCACGACAGAACCCGGCAGTGCGACGCCGGACTGGGTGGGTGCTTCGCCGACCTTGGCGCTGTTGAGCAGATCCTGAAGCTGACGGATCCGAGCTTCCTGCTGTCCCTGGTCCTCGCGAGCAGCGTGGTAGCCGCCGTTCTCCTTCAGATCGCCCTCTTCGCGGCGCTCGTTGATTTCAGCGGCGATGATGGGGCGATAGGCGATGAGCTGGTCGAGTTCCTTCTTGAGCCTGTCATGTGATTCCTGGGTAAGCCAGGTCACCTGGGTCTCGGTCATCTCGATCACTCCCTAGTAGTCGGAGCCGGGGGCTCCCTCGACAGATCACTGCGACAGCAATGAACCCACTGCGACAGCAATGTGTTCACTGCGACAGCAATAAAACAACGGCTCGAACGCACCTGGATCAGGTGTGATCTTGCCGTCACCGCAACAGTTGACGCCCAACCTGGCCGTCAATGCAGCAATACACGGTTCCACCCGGAACCGTGTATCAGGCGATTCTATCACGCAGGACTACCCGCCCCGTCCGAACTCAAACGTTCGGCGGGGCGCGTAGCCCGCAATTGTCAGGTTTTTGTCAGGCCTTGGTCAGATACCCCGGGACATCGAAACTACATCCGTAGACGTCGGCCATGCCTGGCGGCAAGGACGTCTTGATCTCGGTATTGAACTCGAGTGTCTGGTACTCGGACGGAGGCACGTAGACCTCGCGTCGGCCCGTCTCGGATCCGTCCTTGGAGCGGGCGCGTACGACGCACACAGCTTCTCGGCTGGAATCGTCTCGTGTGACGGTGAACCGAATTTTCATGGTCGAGTTGTCGGCGATGTCGTAGGAGATCGTCTCGGTCTCGATTTCCTTGACCGAAAATTTTGTGTACCCGACAAAGGCGATACCGGTGCCGACGACGATGACGAGTGCGGTCAGAGCCCACACCAGCCACCTGCGGGAACCGCCTGTGCGACGTGCGTTCGGGTACCGATCTTGGGGAAGCGGTTTGCTCATCACTCTGCTCTCGAAGACTCGAGTTCGTGTTCTACGCAACCTCGGACTGGGGTCATGGCTGCATCAGGAACTCTCGGGTGGAACTATAGAGGACGGGCCCAGCCGCACTGTCGGTAGGTTTGATGGCAACGAAAGAACGTCGAGCAGTGCACAGTGCGTGAATCAAAGACGCCGGCAACGGCTAGAAGGTAAGAAGTTGAGGTGAACGAACACGTGAGCGGATTCCGGCTCATGGCCGTCCATGCCCATCCCGACGACGAGTCGAGCAAGGGTGCGGCGACCACCGCCCGTTATGCAGCAGAAGGCCACGAAGTGATGGTCCTGACGCTCACCGGGGGTGAACGTGGCGACATTCTCAACCCGGCCATGGACGTTCCCGGAGTGCGCGACCGGATCACCGAAGTGCGTCAGGAAGAGATGGCTGAGGCCGCTCGCATCCTCGGCGTGCAGCATCGTTGGCTCGGTTTCGTCGACTCCGGTCTGCCCGAGGGCGATCCGCTGCCGCCGCTGCCGGAGGGCTGCTTCGCGGTAGTTCCTCTCGAAGAGTCGACGCGTGCTCTGGTGAAGGTCTTCCGTGAGTTCCGTCCGCACGTCATCACGACGTACGACGAAAACGGCGGCTACCCCCATCCCGATCACATTCGGTGCCACGAGGTGTCGATGGCTGCCTACGAAGCGGCCGCAGATCCCGAGTACTTCCCCGAAGACGGCGAACCGTGGGAAATCAAGAAGGTCTACTACTCGCACGGATTCATCCGTAAGCGACTCGAACTCTTCCAGGAGGAGTACGAGCGACGCGGGGAACCGTTCCCGATGGCCGACTGGCTCAAGAAATGGAAGACCGAGCGCGGCGACGCGATGGTACGTGTCACCACGCAGATCACCTGTGGCGACTACTTCCCGCAGCGCGACGACGCTCTGCGTGCACACGCGACGCAGATCGACCCCAACGGTTCGTTCTTTGCCGTGCCGCTCGATATTCAGCAGAAGATCTGGCCCACCGAGGAATTCGAACTCGTTAAGACGCGGGTCACCACGTCCATCCCGGAAACCGACCTGTTCGCAGGTCTTGAAGAGGACGTTTCGAAGTGAATGCACTATCCGCCGAGGTAGTTCTCGGCACCACACAACTGCTCGCTCAGAGCCCGAGCAACCCGTCGGGCCCGGAGTTCGGAAAGTCGTCGCCCGTCGGCCTGGTTGTTGTTCTGGCATTGTTCGTCGGCGTTATCCTGCTGGTCATTTCGATGAATCGTCAGCTCAAGAAGCTGCCCGAGACTTTCGAACCGGAGCATCCCGAGCTCGATCAGCAGGCTGACGAGGGAACCGATCGCGGCGCGATCCCGACGCCGGACGCAGCAGGTTCCGCCGTCTCGACCGAGAAGACTCCGAAGCAAGAATCCTGACCTAGGCGAAGGTAGTGCTGATGGACCCGCGGATGCGTAACACCTTGAGCGGGTCCACCAGTCCCTACCTGCGTCAGCACGCCGACAATCCGGTCCACTGGCAGCAGTGGAGCCAGGATGCGATGGACTGGGCGCGCGAACGCAACGTGCCGATCCTGCTCTCCATCGGTTACTCGGCGTGCCATTGGTGCCACGTGATGGCACATGAGTCGTTCGAGAACGACGCGATCGCCGAGATCATGAATACGAACTTCGTGTGTGTGAAGGTGGACCGCGAAGAGCGCCCGGACATCGACGCCGTCTACATGAACGCGACAGTCGCGATGACCGGTCAGGGCGGCTGGCCCATGACGTGTTTCCTGACTCCGGACGGTTCACCGTTCTACTGCGGCACCTACTACCCGCCGACTCCACGCGGCGGAATGCCTTCCTTCACGCAACTTCTCGAAGCGATTGCCGATACCTTCACCAATCGTCGCGGTGACGTCGACAACGCGGCGGAGTCCATCGTGACCGAGTTGCAACGCGCGTCGGGCGGCATTCCCTACGGTCCGCCCATCGACGCGGCTCTGCTCGACGGCGCGGGTCGTTCGATCCTCGGCGACGAAGACCTTCCGCGCGGCGGTTTCGGCGGCGCCCCCAAGTTTCCGCCGTCCGCACTCCTCGAAGGGCTGCTCCGCCAGTTCGAGCGAACAGGTTCCGACGAGGTTCTCGGCGGAATCGAGCGCACCGCCGAAGCCATGGCTCGCGGCGGTATCTACGACCAGTTGGGCGGCGGTTTCTCTCGCTACGCCGTCGACGCCGAGTGGGTCGTGCCGCACTTCGAGAAAATGCTCTACGACAATGCGCTGCTGCTGCGGTTCTACGCTCATTGGGCTCGTCGTACCGGTTTCGACTTGGCAACTCGCATCACCGAAGAAACCGCGAACTTTCTCCTGCGTGATTTGCGCACCGAAAACGGTTGTTTCGCTTCGGCTCTCGACGCAGACACCGAGGGCGCCGAAGGACTCACGTACGTGTGGACGCCGGCGCAGTTGGTTGACGTGCTCGGCGAAGACGACGGGCGCTGGGCGGCAGAGTTGTTCCGTGTCACCGCAACCGGAACCTTCGAAGAGGGCGCGTCGGTGTTGCAGTTGCTCCGCGATCCCGACGACTGGGCGCGGTGGCAGACGGTGTCCGACGCATTGCGCGTCGTCCGAAAAAACCGTCCGCAACCGGGCCGAGACGACAAAGTTGTCACGGCCTGGAACGGGCTGGCCATCACGGCGTTGACGGAAGCCGGTCTGGCACTGGACAAACCCGAATGGATTGCGGCGGCGGCTGATTGCGCGCAGAAATTACTCGATTTACACCTCGTTGATGGCAGATTGCGACGGGCGTCGCTTGGCGGCAATGTCGGTGAGTCCACAGCTGTGCTCGACGACTATGCAGCGCTGTCCACCGGGTTGCTCGCGCTGTATCAAGCCACAGGGTCAGCAAACTGGCTCGACGCGGCCCAGGAACTGCTCGACGTCACCGTCGACGATTTTGCTGATCCCGCCGAACCCGGAAGTTGGTTCGATACAGCAGATTTCGCCGAGGTATTGGTCACTCGCCCGCGTGATCCGCTGGACGGTGCAACACCGTCGGGAGCGTCGAGCGTCACGGAAGCGCTATTGACGGCGGCGGCACTGGTCGAGGACCCTTCGCTCTATGCACAGGCCGCCGCCGATTCCCTGGCCCGCGCACGCATGCCGCTCGAACGTGCGCCGCGCTCGGCGGGGCACTGGCTGGCAGTGGCGGAGGCGTCGTTGCGTGGGCCGATTCAAGTGGCCGTCGTGGGTGGGGGCGATCTTCTCGAGGTTGCTCGCCGACTCGCGCCGGGCGGCGCCGTCGTAGTCGGGGGAGAGCCGGATTCCTCACCGCTTCTTGCGGATCGGCCATTGGTGGACGGTGTTCCGGCCGCGTACGTCTGCCGCGGATTTGTGTGCGAGCGGCCGGTCACCGACGTGATCGGGCTTGCCGCGCAATTGAACTTGCCGGTCAGTTGAATACGACGAGCCAGACCGCGATGTAGTGGCAGATCGCCGCGATCACGGTAGCGGCGTGGAAGAACTCGTGATGTCCGAAGGTCACAGGCCACGGGTTGGGCCATTTGGTGGCGTACAGAATCGCGCCGACGCTGTAGAAGATTCCGCCGACCAGCAGGAGCACCATGGGCGCTACGCCCACCTGGTGCGTCAGCTCGCCGACAACGGGCACGATGGCCCACCCGAGGAGCAGATACAGCGGTACGCCTACCCATTTGGGGGCTGTGGGCCACAGCATCTTGAGGGCTACACCGGCCAGAGCGCCGGCCCAGACAATCGCGAGAATGACCCTGCCTGTCTCGGCGGGTAGTCCGAGCATCGCGAATGGTGTGTAACTGCCGGCGATGAACAGAAAGATCATCGAATGGTCGGCGCGTTTCATCCAGATCCGGCCTTCGACCGTTTGCCACTGGATGCGGTGATAGGTCGCGCTGATGCCGAACAGGCCGCAGATCGTGATGCTGTAGATCGCGGTGGCCCACGCGGCCTTGGCGCCCACTTGTGCCCCGGCGACGGACACCAGAACTATGCCCGCGGCGATGGATACGAACAGTGCCCACAGATGGATCCATCCGCGCATGCGTGGTTTGACCGGAAGCTCCTCGAGTCCGAATGCCGTCATCCTTCAACCTCTCTCGGACCTGAACTTCTAACCTACGGTACCGTAGGTTACGTATCAGTAGCATAACTTACCTGCAGGTTTTCAACGCACTGAAGTTGAGTGACGGCGCTCGCAAACGCACCAGGCGACCGGGCGTAGTCTTTGACACCATGGTGATGTCACGGTGAATCTGCGCGGACTGGCGTACAGCATTTATGAGCGGCGACTCCTGCGTCATCTCGACGGGCTCGCCCACCCACGGCATGTGGCTGTGATGTGTGACGGCAACAGGCGATGGGCGCGTGAGAACGGATTTGCCGACGTCAGCCACGGCCACCGTGCCGGCGCACTCAAAATTTCGGAACTCCTCGAATGGTGTGAAGCGGCCGGAATCGAGATGGCCACCATCTATCTGCTCTCCACCGAAAATCTGCGTCGCGATCCCGAAGAGTTGGACACCCTCCTCGAAATCATCACTGAGGTCGTCGAAGAAATCTCCGGCCCCACCCGGAACTGGAGTGTGAAGATCGTCGGCGCTCTGGATCTGCTTCCATCCGAGCAGTCGCGGCGCCTCCGTGAGGCTGCGGACGGGACCAACGGATGCACAGGCACGCACGTCAACATCGCGATCGGATACGGCGGCCGTCAGGAAATCGCCGACGCCGTCCAGTCGCTACTGAGCGAAAAGCTGAGCGAAGGGCTCAGTAGTGACGAACTGGTGCAGGCCATCACTGTCGACGGTATCGATGCTCACCTGTACACGTCCGGGCAGCCCGATCCTGATCTGGTGATCCGTACGTCAGGCGAACAGCGGCTCTCCGGGTTTCTGTTGTGGCAGAGCGCTTATTCGGAAATCTGGTTCACCGAGGCGTACTGGCCGGAGTTTCGTCGAGTCGACTTTCTCCGGGCCCTGCGTGACTACGCCGCGAGGCACCGGCGTTTCGGAGTCTAGAGCTTGCGCAGGCGCAACCGATTGATCGTGTGATCGGAATCCTTGCGCAGCACCAGCGTTGCGCGAGGCCGGGTGGGGAGGATGTTCTCCACCAGGTTCGGAAGGTTGATCGAATTCCAGATTTCCTTGGCCGCGATGGTCGCGTCGCGGTCGGACAGCCCCGAATAGTGGTGGAAGTGGTCGTTGGGGTTGGCAAACGAGGTCCGGCGCAGCGCCAGGAACCGCTGGAGGTACCAGGCTTCGATGTCCTCGATCCGGGCGTCGACGTAGATCGAGAAGTCGAACAGATCCGAGACCATCAACCGTGGTCCGGTCTGAAGTACGTTGAGGCCCTCGATGACCAGGATGTCGGGCTGCCGGATTAGATGAAACTGGCCGGGGATGACGTCGTACGAAGTATGTGAATAGACCGGGGCTGCTACCTCTTCGACGCCGGACTTCACTTCGGTCACGAATCGCAGAAGCTTCCGGCGATCATAGCTTTCGGGAAAACCCTTGCGGTGCATGATGCCCCGACGGTTCAGTTCCTTGGTCGGATACAGAAATCCGTCAGTCGTCACGAGGTCGACACGAGGGTGATGGTCCCAACGAGCCAGCAATGCTTGCAGCACACGGGCTGTCGTGGATTTTCCGACGGCGACGGATCCGGCGACTCCGATGACGAAGGGGACCTGTCGATCGGGATGCTTCTCGCCGAGGAACGTCGCGGTGGCCGCGAATAAACGCTGGCGTGCTGCAACCTGGAGGTGGATCAGACGAGCCAAGGGGAGATAGACCTCGGCAACTTCTTCCATATCGATCTGCTCGCCGAGACCACGGAGGCCGTACAACTCGTCCTCGGTCAGCACCAACGGCGTCGACTTGCGGAGGGTGCGCCACTGCTTGCGGTCGAACTCGACGTAGGGACTTGTTTCGCTGGTACGTGCCATCAGCACAGCTCGCAGGCGTCGAGAATCGGCAATGTCGATCGAACAGACGACGCGTGTGAGCAAGCCAGGCGCGAAGGCGCACGATCCGAGTGCATACCCGAATTGTGCTTGGTGGCACCGTGAGAGCTTCCGTCGGGTCGGATTCCGGGCGCGGGCGCTAGGCTGGGGCGTTATGGATGCCGACTCGCTCGTACGCCGATATCTGCTGCTGGGACTGGGTTTCGACCGGCTCGAAGAAGGGTTTGTCGATGCTTTCACGGGCGACCCCGCTTTACGACGGCAAGTGGAGAACGCGCCCAAGCCCGATCCGCGTGAACTTGCCCGCACGGCACGCGAACTCCGCGGCGACTTGCCGCTGAGCGGATTGAACGACGAGCGCGCGCACTTCATCGACGTTCACCTCCGGGCTCTGGAATGCTCGGGGCGCAAGTTCGCCGGTGACGAGATCGGCTTTGTCGACGAGGTCGAGGCGTACTTCGACGTCCGGATCAGCAAGGGCAACGAGGACAGTTACAGCGGCGCGCATCGGCGGATGAGTGAGGTTCTGCCTGGTCCGGGATCGTTGGCCGAGCGCGTACTGGCGCATCGAAAGGCCGACGAGATTCCAGCGGCAAAACTCGGCGAGTGCGTCGACGCGATGTCGAGTGCCCTGCGTGATCTGGTTCGCGGCACCTTCCCGTTGCCGGCGTCGGAAACCGTCGAATACGAAGTGGTGGGGGACAAGCCGTGGTCGGGTTTCAACTACTACCTCGGTGATTACCGGTCGAAGGTGGCGATCAATTCCGATCTGCCGCAATTCATGGCGAACCTGCCGCGGTTGATCGCCCACGAGTCGTACCCCGGACATCACACCGAGCATTGCCGCAAGGAAGCCGGATTGGTCGGCGCCGGCCAGCTCGAGCAGACGCTGTTCCTGGTCAATACGCCCCAGTGTCTGATGGCCGAAGGGCTGGCGGATTTGGCGCTCGAAGCGATAGTCGGACCCGACTGGGGATTGTGGGCGCAGGAGATCTACGCCGATCTGGGGTTGGACTTCGACGGCGAGAAGGCGCAGCGGTTGTCGGCGGCGTCGGGTCAGTTGATCAGCGTTCGTCAGGACGCGGCACTGATGCTGCACGACGAAGGCCGTAGCCACGACGACGTCTCCGCATTCCTGGAGCGATGGTCGTTGTCGACGCCGGAGCGCGCTCGGCAGTCACTTCGATTCCTGTCCTCGCCGCTGTGGCGGGCGTACACCAGCACCTACGTCGAGGGATATCGATTGCTTGGTGGATGGCTCGATCAGGCCGCAACGGAATCAGACCGCCGTGATCGATTTCGGCGTCTACTGGACGAGCCGCTGGTGCCCAGTTCGCTACGTTCGGCACCGGGTGGAGATCAGTTGGGCGAGGTTCGTAGACTGGACCCATTCGATTCCGCATCCACCTTGGAGATTCCTCGATGACCGCTGTGCCCGGCTCCGACGTCAACTCTGCATCACTCGCCGAACTGGACCCCGAGGTCGCGCAGGCGATGGCCGGTGAATTGGCTCGTCAGCGCGACACCCTCGAGATGATCGCGTCGGAGAACTTTGTTCCCCGCTCGGTTCTGCAGGCTCAGGGCAGCGTCCTGACCAACAAGTACGCCGAGGGCTACCCGGGACGCCGTTACTACGGTGGTTGCGAGCACGTCGACGTCATCGAAGACCTCGCACGTAACCGTGCGAAGGAACTTTTCGGTGCCGAGTACGCCAACGTCCAGCCGCACTCGGGCGCACAGGCAAACGCTGCCGTCCTGATGGCTCTGATGAACCCGGGCGAGAAGCTCCTCGGCCTCGACCTCGCTCACGGCGGTCACCTCACGCACGGCATGAAGCTCAACTTCTCCGGCAAGCTGTACGACTGCTCGTCTTACGGCGTCAGCAAGGACGACCACCGCATCGACATGGATGAGGTCCGCAAGATCGCCCTCGCCGAGAAGCCGAAGGTCATCGTCGCCGGCTGGTCCGCGTACCCGCGTCAGCAGGATTTTGCAGCGTTCCGCGCTATTGCCGACGAGGTCGGCGCTTACCTGTGGGTCGACATGGCGCACTTCGCCGGTCTGGTTGCCGCTGGTCTGCATCCGTCGCCCGTCCCGTACGCCGACGTAGTCTCCTCAACCGTCCACAAGACCCTCGGTGGCCCGCGCTCCGGTCTGATCCTGGCGAAGAAGGAGTGGGCCAAGAAGCTCAACTCCGCAGTCTTCCCGGGCCAGCAGGGTGGACCGCTCATGCATGCCATCGCGGCCAAGGCCGTCACCTTCAAGATCGCTGCCGGCGAAGAGTTCAAGGACCGTCAGGCACGCACCCTCTCGGGCGCACGCATCCTCGCTGAGCGTCTGGGCAACAAGGACGTCGCAGATCAGGGCATCAGCGTTCTGACCGGCGGCACCGACGTCCACCTGGTTCTCGTGGACCTGCGCAACTCCGCACTCGACGGCCAGCAGGGCGAAGACCTTCTGCATGAGGTCGGCATCACCGTCAACCGCAATGCAGTTCCGTTCGATCCGCGTCCGCCGATGACCACCTCCGGTCTGCGTATCGGCACCGCTGCGCTGGCAACTCGCGGATTCGGCGATGCCGAGTTCACCGAGGTTGCCGACATCATCGGTACCGCTCTGGCCGGCAATGCCGACCTGGTTGCACTGCGCGCCCGTGTCGCCAAGCTCGCTCTCGACGTCCCGTTGTACGACGGACTCGAGGACTGGGGCTTGCTCAGCAAGAACGTCTAAATAGTCTCTTCCCGTCGGCCCGGTACCCAGTGTGGTGCCGGGCCGTCGGCGTTCTTGTGGCGCCTACGATGGTCGGATGGCTCAACCACGGACAGTTGCATTGGCGCTCGGTTCCGGTGGCGCGCGGGGCTACGCCCACATCGGCGTCATTCAGGTACTCGAGGAACGCGGCTATTCGATTGTCGGCGTTGCAGGTTCGTCGATGGGCGCGCTGATCGGGGGCTTGTACGCGGCGGGGAAGCTCGACGAGTTCACCGAGTGGGCGATCTCGCTGAAGGCCCGCGATGTTGTTCGATTACTCGACGTCTCCATGTCGGCTCCCGGGGCGATCCACGCGGAGAAGGTACTCGGGCGGGTACGCGAGATCCTGGGTGAGACGTGCATCGAGGACATGCGCATTCCGTTCACTGCCGTTGCCACCGACCTGGCTGCCGGTAGGTCGGTGTGGTTTCAGCACGGTCCTGTCGACGCGGCGATTCGGGCGTCCATTGCCATCCCCGGCGTCATCACCCCTCTGGTTCTCAACGGCCGCGTGTTGGTGGACGGTGGCATTCTCGATCCACTTCCCGTCGCGCCGACGCTGTCGATCCGTGCAGATCTGACGATCGGGGTCAGCCTCGGGGCCGAGGCTCGCGAGAGCCGGACACCGGCGCGAGTGGGCACGGAACCACGTCCCGTCGACGAGTGGGTAGGCCGATTCAAACGTGGCACTGCGCAGTTTCTCGATCGGGAGACGGTGAAATCAGTGGTGTCTCGATTCGGTGGTCACTCGACGGGTATCGGTCTGGACGAGGTGAGTCTGGACGAGGCTGGTCCTGATGTCGCTCCGAAGATCGGCCGGTTAGAGATCATGGGTCGATCACTCGAAGTTGTGCAGTCCGCACTCGCCCGGTATCAGCTCGCCGTGTATCCACCGGACGTGCTGATTCAGGTGCCGCGCAAATCAGCTCGGAGTCTCGACTTTGCGCGGGCCACCGAGATGATCGCGATCGGCCGGGCTTTGACCGAATCTGCGCTCGACGCCGAGGATTTCTGAAGTCTCGCCCCGATGAATCACACGAGTGGCATTTTGTTACCTGGCGTTCACTCGAAAGGCGGCCAATTTCGTAGCGCGATAGCGAGAACCGAAGTACCGTCGGCAGTATCGAGTAGCGCAGAAGTTACTTGTGCGGGAGGTTCTGATCGTGACTGAAAAACTCAGTGCGAGAGGGCCGGCGCCCGGCCCTTGTTTCAGCTGACACTTGCGTCATCTGACACCAGAGCCGTCCGGTCCAGCGAGTTGAGTTTGCGCGGGTGCCGCGCAGGCCAAGGAGCCCAACGTGACTGCATCACGCTCTGTCTCTAACCGGAATTACTCGGGAGATGCACTTCGCACCTATGTATTGGATACGTCGGTCCTCTTGTCGGATCCATGGGCTGTCACACGATTCGCCGAGCACAACGTGATCCTTCCCCTGGTTGTGGTCAGTGAACTCGAAGGTAAAAGGCATCATCCGGAACTGGGGTGGTTTGCCCGAGAGGCGCTTCGCATGCTCGACGATCTGCGCATCGAGTACGGCCGCCTCGACAGGCCGGTTCCGATCGGTACCGAGAACGGCACCTTGCAGGTAGAACTCAATCACACTGATCCCGCGGTCCTCCCCATCGGATTCCGTACGGACAGTAACGATTCGAGAATTTTAGCCTGCGCCCTCAACCTTGCAGCCGAAGGCAAGGATGTAGTTCTTGTCAGTAAGGACACACCGCTGCGAGTCAAGGCCGGCGCCGTCGGACTTCCGGCCGATGAATACCACGCTCACGACGTCGTACCGTCCGGATGGACAGGCATGACGGAAATGGGTGTGGCGTCGACGGACATCGACGAACTGTTCAGTGAAGGCTTCCTGGACCTCGACGAATCTCGAGATCTTCCGTGTCACACCGGGGTTCGGCTACTGGGTGGGTCGTCGAGCGCGCTGGGCCGGGTCACCCCGGACAAACGGATTCAGCTGGTCCGCGGTGACCGTGAAGCCTTCGGTCTGCACGGGCGGAGTGCGGAACAGCGTATTGCGCTCGAAATCTTGATGGACGAAAGCATTGGAATCGTCTCTCTGGGAGGCAAAGCGGGCACCGGCAAGTCGGCCTTGGCGTTGATGGCGGGCCTCGAAGCAGTGCTCGAGCGGCGCAGTCAACGCAAAGTTGTTGTCTTCCGGCCACTGTATGCCGTTGGCGGACAAGAACTTGGCTACCTGCCGGGTAGCGAGA
Source organism: Rhodococcus sp. OK302 (assembly GCF_002245895.1). Taxonomy (NCBI): domain Bacteria; kingdom Bacillati; phylum Actinomycetota; class Actinomycetes; order Mycobacteriales; family Nocardiaceae; genus Rhodococcus; species Rhodococcus sp. OK302. The sequence continues at coordinate 5,692,598 of NZ_NPJZ01000001.1, read as the reverse complement.
GCGAGAAGATGGGCCCGTGGGCTCAGGCCGTCTTCGACACGCTCGACGGGTTGGCTTCACCGGAAGTTCTCGAAGAGGTCCTGGCCCGCGGAATGTTGGAAGTCTTGCCGCTCACGCACATTCGCGGACGATCGCTTCACGATTCATTCGTGATTGTCGACGAGGCGCAGTCGCTGGAGCGAAATGTGTTGCTGACGGTGCTTTCTCGGTTGGGGACGGGATCTCGCGTCGTACTGACGCATGATGTCGCGCAGCGGGACAACCTGCGGGTGGGTCGTCACGACGGAGTTGCAGCAGTGATCGAAAAGCTCAAGGGCCATCCGCTTTTTGCGCATATCACTCTCACTCGCAGTGAACGTTCACCCATTGCAGAGTTGGTGACCGAGATGTTGGAGGAGTTCGGTCCGACGCCGTAATGAGATTCTCCCCGTGCGACTTTCGTGTCGCACGGGGAGAACGTTATGCCTCGAGAGGTCCGAGTTCCGTGTTCAGCACTTCCTGAACCACACGCATCGCGGCAAGTCCGGCCGGCGCGCCGCAGTACGCGCTGGCATGGATGACGGTTTCCACGATTTCGGTGCGGGTCAAGCCGTTTCGCAGGGCTCCGCGCACGTGGCCCTTGAGTTCGTTCTCGGCGCGCAAGGCAATGAGCATGCCCAGGTTGATCAAGCTGCGGCTACGACGGTCCAACCCGGGCCGCGTCCACACCGATCCCCACACATTCGCGGTCACGAAGTTCTGTAGCTCTTCGCTGTCGGTTCCCCGGGTTCGATCGAACGCTGCATCGACAAAATCGGCGCCCATCACTTCGGTTCGCACAGCCAATCCGGCGTCGAAGGAGTCGGGTGTGTTGTTCTCGGTCATCGCGGATCGCTCTCTTCCGGCAAGTATTGTCAGGCCGGAGCCAGCCTACTGCGAGTGCCGCTACCGACAACTGCCTGCCCGACTGCGGTCAGCACACCCCACAGGAAGTCCCGCAGACTGAAGTAATCGCGCCACACCGCGATCTTGCCGTCACGCAATTCGAAGGTTCCGCACACCCAGAACTCGATGCGCAGCGGACCCACGATAATGGTGTCAGTGCGTTCCGTCAGGACGGTGACGTGGTCGCCGACGATGTTGTGCATGTCGGCCTCGAACCTCAGCGACGGTTTTGTGACAAGGCGAAGGGCTCGTGTCACTACCTTCTTGCCTCGTAGCGTCGGTAGCGAGACGTTCTGCCAGACGATGTCGTCTGTCATCAGTTCTGCGGCACCGTCCACATCGAAATCGGTGAGGGCACGGAACATCTTTCGAACTGTTGTGACCGAATCAGTATTCATCGCGTCCCCTTCACGAACTCTTGACGAATGTCCCCAAGCCGTCCTGGTCGAAGTACTCCAAGGTTAACGAGTTTCCGTCGAAAACGGCTTTGGAAATCGTTCCGATCGGTGCATTCTCGCTCTCGGGACGGAACGTGAAGGTATTGCCGTCCCACTGCGTCAGCGGGTAGGTGACGTCGGCTGGACCCAGCGTTAGTGTCAGCGCGCCGTTCACCTCGGCTACTTTTGCGGGACCCCAGTACGAGTTGTCGTACGTGCCGATCAAGTCCGAGAGTGGTGCCGACGGACCTGGGTTTGCGGGCGGGCTCTGTCCGGCAAGCTCACCTTGCGGGTTCATCTGAGCGGTGAGCATCGCCTTGTACGGTGTGCGCCAATCCCGGGTGATCTTGCCGTATTCGACGAGGTCCGCGAATTCGGCGTTGAGTGCCTCGGGAACTCCCGTCGGGCTGCCGTTGGTCAGCGTCACGATCCCGACGTCGGCCGACGGAATCATCAGCACATTGGTAGCAGCACCCAGGATGAACGCTCCCGAATGACTCAGCCGCACACGGCCGGACGGACTGTCGGACACGTTGAATCCGTATCCGTAGAAACCTGCTCGCTCACCGAGTGTTGCCGGGTGATGCGAGATGACCTCCGGGCTCACAGCGGGAACCAAGGCGTCGGTCTCGACGATCTGTTTGCCGTTGTATTCGCCGCCGCCGAGGACCATGTCCATCCACTTGGCCATGTCGTTGGCTGACGAGCTCACTCCGCCGGCGGGAGATTGGGCATCGGGTTGCCGCACGACGCCGGACGTGTATTTGCCGTCGTAGAGTTGGTGGCCGACAGCGCGATTCTCCCGCGCTTGGTAGTCGGCAAACGTCGACGAGGTCGACGTCATGCCCACAGGGCCGTAGATAGCGTTCTGAGACAGCGCTTCCCAACTCGTTCCAGCCGCGGCGGCGACGGCTTCGGCACCCGCAGTAACCCCGAAGTTCGTGTACTCGTACGTGATCCGGAACGGGTTGAGCGGGAGTTGGCGAAGCTTGTCGAGGACCTGAGTTCGGTCGAATCCGATGTCCTCGAGAGCGTCGCCGGCGTGGTCGGGTAGTCCGGACCGATGAGAATAGAGATCGGAAATCTCCAGGTGATCAGTGACCCAGGGATCGCTGAGGGCAAAGTTCGGCAGCTCTGACTTCACCAGAGTGTCCCAGCCGACCGTTCCGACACCGACCTCATGCGCGACAACCGTGGCACCGACAGGCTTGGACAGCGACGCGAGCTGGAACACCGTATCGGCGTCGACGGCAGCGTCTTTGCCTTGCTCGCGTACGCCGAATCCTTTGGCATAGACGGTCTTGCCACCATGAACGACGGCGATTGCCATGCCCGGCACTCCGGAACTGTCCATGAGCTCCTGGGCCAGCCCGTCCAGTTTTCCGACGGCAGCATCGATCTGCCCATCCGGGATCGGCACACCGACATCGAGGCCGGGGGTGGAATCGCTGACGACAGGGCCTGTGGAACTGGTGTTGTTGCTCGAGTCGTCCGACGCGCATCCCGCGACCAAGGCGAGGGTGAGGACCACGGGAATGGTCAGTGCAAGGGCGCGAGTCGAGTTTCTCCGGGCTCTGGACACGAGAGTCTCCCTGGTTGGGCAATCATCGAGTTTGTTCGGTTTCTCCATTGTCGACGAAATTGGGGACCCAATTCCGGTGAATGTGGAAATGCGCCGAATATCGATCCGTACGTGGTTACGTTGGAGCCAGGACTGCCGACATCATCCGGCCGTCGGCACGAAGGGAGACGAGGAAGATTGATGGATATCGAATCGGGTGAAGGATCGAGTGGGTACCTCTACAGCATCAGCGATTCCGGTGATCTCTACCGTGGCCTGAAACTGAGCGGCGGCGGTACCGCGATCGAGGCGTATCTGGAGCAGTCGGATACGTGGGTGGCGAGTCCCGAGGATTACATCTCTCGTTCCTTCTGCACGGGGGAGTTCGAGCGCATATCGCAGGATGACGCCGAGTCGATTATCGACGAGGCGCGTGAAGCCCGGAGCCAGTGGTCGGATGAGAGTTGACAGCAGTCCGACGGCCAGCCGATAGGTGTGTAGTCGCCGGTCGCATTCTCAGTCCTTGACCTTCGCCATCGCAAGGACATCGAGACGCTTGTCGAGTTCCTTCTCGCTGAGCTTGTCGGGAACCAGTCCGCGTTCGATGACGACCTGACGGATGGTCTTCTTCTCCTTCAACGCTTGTTTCGCAACGGAGGCGGCTTCTTCATAGCCGATCGCCGAGTTCAACGGAGTTACGATCGACGGCGAGGATTCGGCAAGTGTCTTGAGATGCTCCTCGTGGGCAACCAAACCGCTGACGCATTTGTCTGCGAACAACCGAGAAACGTTGGCCAGCAACATGAAAGACTCGAGCAGGTTGCGCGCCATCATCGGAATGTAGACGTTGAGTTCGAACGCCCCAGCTGCGCCGCCCCACGCGATGGCCGCGTCGTTTCCGATCACTTGAGCCGCGACCTGGGTAACGGCCTCCGGCAGAACGGGATTGACCTTGCCGGGCATGATCGAGCTACCGGGTTGCAGGTCCGGCAGCGCCAGCTCGCCGAGGCCGGTCAGCGGTCCCGACCCCATCCAGCGAATGTCGTTGGCTATCTTCGTGAGTGAGACCGCAATGGTGCGCAGAGCTCCCGAGGCTTCCACCAAACCGTCGCGGGCAGCCTGAGCCTCGAAGCTGTTCTTGGCCGGAACCAAAGCGTCGACGCCAGTTGACTTGACCAGCTCGGCAACAACTTTGGGCCCGAATCCGTCCGGCGCGTTCAATCCCGTACCCACGGCGGTCCCGCCGATCGGTAGTTCGCCGAGGCGGGGGAGTGTGGCCTGGATTCGCTCGATGCCGGCTTCGATCTGGCGAGCGTAACCGCCGAACTCCTGCCCGAGAGTCACCGGAACGGCGTCCATCAGGTGGGTACGCCCGGACTTGACCACCGTTTTCCATTCGGCGGACTTGGCTGCGAGAGCAGCCTGTAGATGTTCCAGTGCCGGAACAAGATCCGTGACTACGGCTACCGTCGCCGCGACGTGCGTGGCCGTCGGGAAAGTGTCGTTGGACGACTGCGACATGTTGACATGATCGTTCGGATGTACGTCCACGTCGTTGGCCTGCGCGATCGACGCGATGACCTCGTTGGCGTTCATGTTGGAACTGGTGCCCGAGCCGGTCTGAAAGACGTCGATGGGGAACTGATCGTCGTGTTTGCCGTCGGCAATCTCATTGGCTGCCGAGATGATGGCATCGGCTTTATCCGCGTCGAGAAGGCCGAGATCCTTGTTGACCTGAGCGCAAGCGGCTTTGAGAAGGCCCATGGCGCGAATTTGAGTGCGCTCGAGGGGTCGGCCGCTGATCGGGAAGTTTTCGACTGCGCGCTGAGTTTGCGCTCGCCACAGTGCATTGATGGGCACCCGAACTTCACCCATGGTGTCGTGTTCGATTCGGAACTGCTGCTCGCTGCTGTCCGTCATTACTCCAGATTAGGGGCCTTCGGCCCCCGTGCGCACTTTTGGTAGTGGTCACTACCAAAAGTGCGCACCGGGCGAAGCCCTAGAAGGTCAGTCGATCTGCGCCTTCTTCACCGTCGAAATCGACGGAGCTGTACTCGCGAAGCTTCTCGAGACGGTGGTACGCGTCGATCATGCGAACGGTGCCGGACTTGCTACGCATCACGATGGACTGCGTGCTGGCGCCGCCGCCGTAGTAACGAACACCGCGCAGGAGGTCACCGTCGGTGACGCCGGTGGCGCAGAAGAAGACGTTCTCGCCGGAGACGAGATCTTCGGTGGTCAGGATCCGATCGAGATCGTGGCCTGCGTCGATGGCCTTCTGACGCTCTTCGTCGTCCGTCGGCGCAAGCTTGCCCTGCAGCGAACCACCCATGCAACGCATAGCGGCTGCGGCGATGATGCCTTCCGGCGTGCCGCCGATGCCGACGAGCATGTCCGTGCCCGACTCGGGACGAGCTGCAGCGATAGCGCCGGCAACGTCACCGTCGGAAATGAGGCGGATACGTGCGCCGGTGTCGCGAACGTCCTGGATCAGCTTCTTGTGACGCGGGCGGTCCAGGATGCAGACGGTGATGTCGGAAACCGACGCCTTCTTGACCTTGGCGACGCGCTTGATGTTCTCGGAGATCGGTGCGCTGATGTCGATGACATCGGCAGCGTCCGGTCCGACAGCGATCTTCTCCATGTAGAACACGGCCGACGGGTCGAACATCGCGCCGCGCTCGGCAACAGCCAACACGGAGATCGCGTTGGGCATGCCCTTGGACATCAATGTGGTTCCGTCAACCGGATCGACAGCGAAGTCGCAGTCCGGGCCGTCGCCGTTGCCGACCTCTTCGCCGTTGAACAGCATCGGCGCTTCGTCCTTCTCGCCTTCGCCGATAACAACGATGCCGCGCATGGACACCGACGAAACGAGCTGACGCATCGCGTCGACAGCAGCGCCGTCGCCACCCTCTTTGTCGCCACGGCCTACCCAGCGACCCGCAGCCATTGCGCCGGCTTCGGTGACTCGGACCAATTCGAGAGCGAGGTTACGGTCCGGGGTCTCACGATGAGTGCTGCTGGCCGTCATGTGCGGTGCCTCCTGGCGCGTTCGCGGTCGACGGGGTGTGTCGACGCAGTGGTTACTTCAGGCGTGATTCTCCCAGATGGGAGCCACTGAGTGCGTTGTCGGGTCAGTGCAGCGGTGATTTGTCGCTCTAATCGGGACCGGGAATCGTATCTACCGCCGAGTACCTGGATACTGGGGACGTGGCATCGAAGAAACCCCGCATTCTCGAAGACAACAAAGACATGGTCTGGTCTCTCGTACCGTTGGTGCTGTTCTGCATCATCATTGCGGGCATCGCCAGCCAGTGCACGTTCAGCCCGGGAGGCCCGACACAGGGGCCGATCCCGACCGTCGACATCGACGCGGCGCTGAACTACGACGCCAAGGAACTCGGCTTTCCGATCCGCAACCCGGGAACTCCGGGCGGATGGACACCCAATTCCGGTAGTCGCAAAGTGGTCACCGGTGACGGTGGCGGCGATTCCAGCACTGTGGGATTCATCACCACTGCCGGCAGCTACATCCAGCTGACGCAGAGCAACGCCGAAGAATTTCCCTTGGTGGCCTATGTCGCCGGCGGTCAGCGATTCGCGACCGGTGTCGAAGACGTCGACGGTCACACGTGGAACGTCTACGGCGGCGAGGGTGTCGAATCCATCTGGGTGACAGACATCGACGGCGTGCGCCTGCTGATCACCGGAGCGGCTCCGGCCGAGGACTTCACGACCTTGGCGCGCAGCGTCGGGCAAGCTCAGCCGCTCACACCGTAAATCGGGGCCGCAGGCGGGGTTACTCGTCTGCGGCGGAGAGTGCCGTCTCGACGCGGGCTCGCGCACCGGCCAAGTGCTCTTCGCAGCGCTTGGCCAGGGCTTCGCCGCGCTCCCACAACGACAGGGACGCATCGAGGTCCAAGCCGCCCTGCTCGAGGATCTTGACGACGCCCACGAGTTCGTCGCGGGCAGCCTCGTAGCCGAGTTCGTTGATGTCGATTTCGGCGGCGTTGTTGTCGGTGTTGCTCATTTTTCTCTTCCCATCACTGCGGCGCGCACGGCGCCGTCTGCAAGTCGAACTCGTATCTGTGTTCCGGGCGGCGCATCCTCGACTGAGCGCAACACTTCCGGATCGCCGTCGGCAACGATGCGCTGTACGACGGCATAGCCGCGGGCCAGCGTCGCGGCAGGACCGAGCGTCGTCAGTCGTGCCCGAAGGTGTTCGACGGTTCTGGCTTCGGAGTCGATCAACCGGGTGACATCGCGTCGGACTGCGCTCTGAAGTCGTTCGATCTCTTCGCCCCGGCGGTCGATGGCCAACAGCGGCGACGCCATGACCGGACGTGTCCGCAGTTGCTCGATGAGATTCGACTCTCGCCGGACCCAGCTCCGCAGGGCAGCAGCGCTGCGATCGCGGAGTTCGGAAACCAAGGCTGCTTCGGCAACTGCGTCGGGAACAACCCGCTTGGCAGCGTCGGTGGGGGTGGCTGCGCGTAGGTCGGCGACGTGGTCGCTCAACGGGCTGTCCGGCTCGTGTCCGATCGCACTGACGATGGGCGTCGTGCAGGCGACGATCGCACGGCACAGTGCCTCGTCGGAGAACGGAAGCAAATCTTCGACGCTTCCGCCGCCGCGCGCGAGGATGATGACATCAACTTCGGGGTTGGCGTCGAGATCCTTCAGGGCCTCGATGATCTGAGGCACTGCGGTCGGTCCTTGGACCGCGGTGTTGCGTACCGCAATCGCGACAGCCGGCCAGCGGCGCTGCGCGACCGATACGACGTCTTTCTCGGCTGCGCTGGCGCGTCCGGTGATCAAGCCGATGGTTCCGGGCAGGAACGGCAACGGACGCTTGAGCCGAGGATCGAACAGGCCCTCGGCGGCGAGTAGTGCGCGCAATCGTTCGATTCGGGCGAGCAGTTCACCGATGCCGACGGCCCGGATTTCGGTCACCCGCAACGAGACTGTGCCACGTCCGGTGTAGAACGAGAGCTTCCCGAACATCACGACCCGCGAACCCTCGGTCAGCGGGACCGGAGAATTGTGCAGCAGTTGCGGTGAGCAGGTGACGGACAACGACATGTCTGCCGACGGGTCTCGGAGAACCAGAAATGCAGTCCGGGTTCCGGGACGCGCATTGATCTGCGTGATCTGACCCTCGACCCAGATGCTCCCGAGTCGGTCGATCCAACCGGCGACCTTCGCGGAGACGGTACGGACAGGCCACGGCTGCTCCGGGGAACTGGCACCGGAACCGGCCGAACGTTGCGGTGTTGACGGACCCTGTGTGGAAGTCACTTTGCCTTGGCTGTGGTGATGCGGTTGGTCAACATGGTCTGGAACGGTGCACGTGCACGCGTTGCATTCTCGTAGTCGAGGAGCGCCGAGAGGTCGCCGACGCTCATCGCCTTGATGCGGGCTCGCAGTTGTGCGAGTGTCAGATTGGCGTAATCGAGTTCGGTGACGATTTCGGGTTCCGCACCTCCGGCCGTGGCCTCGGTGTCGGTATCTGCCTCTTCCGAAGGAGTCTCGTCGATGACACCGTCGAGGGTTTCGGCCGAGGGATCCACCGAGTAGAGCGCAAACCGGCCGGCGTTGGTCGACGCGGGAGCACTGTCCGGCGCAGTGCCGTTCGAGCGCGGGGTTGCTGCGTCCTCGTCGAAAACAGCCCATTCCGGCTGCTCGTCGTCGCCGGACCAGTTGATCAGGGCAAACGCCTGATCCCCTTTGATGGCCAGTGATGTGATCGACTGCTGGAGTCGCATGCTCGTTTGCAGCATCTGGCTGACGGCCGTCATCGGCAGAGCGACTGCGGTGGTCGGAAGCTTCTTGGCCTCTTCCAAAGCAGTGACGGCGAGTCCTGCGGCGACGCGCGCCACGAACGGGGGTCGAATCATTCTCACAGCTTGCCGCAAAGCACCGACAATCGGTAGCCGACTGGCCAGCGGTGTGAGCTGGTACCTATCCGAACCTTCGTCGAAGTGGTGTATATCGAAGGTGCAAGTAGGCTGGTCGCATGTCTTCTGCTGTTCCTCTCAATCTCGGTATCGCGCGCTCGACGGATTCGCCGTCAATTCGTAAGGGCCCCGGCAAGCGGGTCCTTCTGGCAGAGCCACGTGGCTACTGCGCCGGCGTCGACCGCGCGGTGGAGACCGTGGAAAAGGCGCTCGAGAAGCACGGCGCACCGATCTACGTGCGTAAGGAGATCGTTCACAATCGCCACGTCGTGGAGACGCTGGAAGATCAGGGCGTGATATTCGTCGACGAGACCGACGAGGTCCCCGAGGGTTCACTCCTCGTGTTCTCGGCGCACGGCGTATCGCCGGCCGTCCATGACTCCGCGGCCGAACGTAACCTCCGCACGATCGACGCGACCTGCCCGCTCGTCACCAAGGTTCACCAGGAAGCCAAGCGGTTCGCCCGTGACGATTACGACATCCTGCTTATCGGTCACGAAGGCCATGAAGAGGTCGAGGGCACTGCTGGTGAGGCACCCGATCACGTCACCATCGTCGACGGCCCCGACTCGGTCGATTCCGTCACGGTTCGTGATGAATCGAAGGTCATCTGGCTCTCCCAGACAACGTTGAGCGTCGACGAGACCATGCAGACAGTTGCGCGTCTGCGTGAGCGATTCCCCAACTTGCAGGATCCGCCGTCCGACGACATCTGCTACGCCACCCAGAACCGTCAGGTTGCGGTCAAGGCCATGGCACCCGAGTGCGATCTCGTGATCGTGGTCGGCTCACGCAACTCGTCCAACTCGGTGCGCCTCGTCGAGGTCGCCCTGGGTGCCGGCGCGAAAGCGTCGTACCTGGTGGATTACGCACGTGAAGTTGATCTGGCGTGGCTCGACGGCGTCGAGACGGTCGGCATCACGTCCGGTGCGTCGGTTCCCGAGGTGCTGGTTCGTGGAGTCATCGATCTCTTGGCCGAGCATGGCTTCAACGACGTACAGTCCGTGACCACTGCCAACGAAACTCTGGTGTTTGCGCTTCCCCGGGAGCTCAGGGCTTCACGCACGTCCTGAAACGACAACGCATGAAATAACAAACCCCGGAACTTTTCAGTTCCGGGGTTTGTCGTATCAAGTGGCAGTCAGCTCGGTGTCTCGTCGCGATCGCGGTATCGGACACGAGGTGCCGGGTAGGCCGGTAGGTCGGCCCCGACCGGGCGGCGACGTGGGGCGGCGGTACGTCTGAGTCTCCGGAGGCGAAGAACGGATCCATGCGTTCCTCGGAACGACGTTGGCCGGCATCGGGAACTCGACTGTTCGGAACACGGCCTTCTGGAACACGGCCTTCCGGAACCCGGCGTTCGCCGTACGACGGGTATTCGCGGCGTTCGCCGACTGGCTGAGCGCGAGGCTGGGCGTGGTTCGGGGGCTGGTAGCGAGCGTCGGCAGGAGCGGAATTACGACGCGGCAGCGGACGGTTGTATTCGGAATCACGAGGCACTGGCGGACGCTGCGAGGGACGCTCGGAGAGGCCACTGTGCGGCGCGTGGTCGCCGCTGCGTCGTCGTGGTTGCGGTGCTGCTGTGTCGGTTGCGGAGACCGGGGGCCGGTTCTGCTCGGCGTTGCGCCGGCGACGTTGCTGAGAATCAGGTGCGGGTTCGGGCACCGGGGCAGAGTCGGCTGCGGCGGAACCACGCGAGGTCGGCGACGGTGTTGCCGTGCGGCGGCTTCGAGTGGATCGAACGGGCCGCGTGGGTCGCTGATGCAAGAGGAAGTACCGGAACCCGCCGATCGCAAGAACTACGACGGTCGCACCCAACATGACCGGGAAGCGATTCACCAACGGCAATGCGACGTTGATTGCAATGTCTCGAAGCGCGGTGCTGTTGTCCTTGCCGATCAGTGTTTGCGCTAGCGGCACGAACACGAACATCAGCAGCGGAGGTTGAGCCATGGCGGTGAACAGCGAATTGTTCGCTGCGGCGATTACGGCAAAAACGCAACCGAGAAAGTAGAACGTCGAAAACGCCGAGGTCAGTTCTCCGCCGCCGCCGGACGCATCGATCAGAACGCCGACGGAGGTGAGACCAGCGGCGAGCAGAATTACTCCCCACCAAGGCAGGCCGGGGACTGTGACGATCAGAGATCGCTTGTCCAGCGGTACCCCGGAGCGAGCACGTTGGGTTGCAGACACACATTGACATTAGCCGCTCTCGCCGTGCGAGCCGTGTTTGTGCCGGTCGTGGCACCGCGATTGTTTGTCGGTGGCGTCCTCTAGCGTCACTGCCATGAAGATCTTGCACACGTCTGATTGGCACATAGGCCGCACTTTCCATGGTGTCGACTTGTTGGCTGATCAGGCCAGTGTGTTGAGCACGATTGCGGACTTCGTTCGTGAGCACAGCGTGGACGTCGTGGTCGTTCCCGGCGATATCTACGATCGGTCCATCCCGAGCTCCGACGCGGTCACGGTGTGCAATCGAGGGTTCGAGGCGATTCGTGACGCGGGTGCTGTCATCGTCGCCACATCCGGAAATCACGATTCGGCGGTGCGGTTGGGGGCTGGCGCGTCGTTCGCTGCTGCCGGCGGTTTGCATCTGATCACGAGGGTTGGTCAGGTCGATTCTCCGGTCGTCGTCGAGGACGAATTCGGGCCGGTCGTCTTCTACGGGATTCCGTATCTCGAGCCGGAGATCACGCGGGTTGAGTTGGACGTGCCGCGGGCACGTACGCACTCGGAGGTTCTCACTGCAGCTATGACGCGAGTGCGGTCAGATCTCGAGGTGCGACAGGAAAATGCTCCGGGCACTCGATCTGTGCTGCTTGCTCATGCATTTGTCGTAGGTGGTGAAGCGACGGGTGAGGAACGATCGATTTCGGTTGGCGGTGTCGAGACTGTGCTGGCCGGTGAGTTCGACGGTGTGGACTATGTCGCATTGGGTCACCTCCATTCGCCTCAGATGTTGACGGATCGAATCTGGTATTCGGGTTCACCGTTGCCGTACTCGTTCGGTGAACGCAGTCATGGCAAGGCCACGTTGTTGATCGAACTCGACGCGTCGGGGCTCGTGTCGGTTCGGCGTCTCGAGCTTCCTTCGGTTCGTGGGCTGCGCCAATTGACGGGCACTCTGGAAACGCTGCTCAGTTCCGCCGATCTTGCCGATGCCGAGGATTGCTACGTTTCGGCCGTGCTGACAGATCCGGTGCGGCCGATTGACGCTATGCGACTGCTACAGGGGCGTTTTCCTTTTGCCGTTCATCTCGAATGGCAGCGGCCCGAAGGTGATTCGGAACTCAAATACCGTGATGCAGTCCGAGGGCGCAGTGACATGGAGATTGCCCAGGGCTTTGTCACGGCTGTTCGGAGCGATCCCAGTGAGAGCGAGATCAAGCTGATGGAAGATGCTTTGAGCACGGCAGAGCGCGCCGACGAAGCGACAGCAGAGTTGGGTATGACGGCATGAGGCTCCACAAACTCGAGGTCACCGCGTTCGGTCCGTTTGCCGACACCATCGAGGTCGACTTCGACAAACTGGGGGCTGACGGCCTGTTCCTTCTCCACGGAGATACTGGCGCCGGCAAGACCACGGTTCTCGACGCCGTGGCGTTCGCTCTGTACGGCAGGGTGCCCGGTGCCCGAAATGAAGGCAAGCGTCTGCTCTCCGATCATGCGCCCGCAGGTTCGGTACCGCAGGTGTCACTCGAGGTGACCATCAGCGGACGGCGCCTGAAACTTGTTCGTAGTCCAGAGTTTTCGCGTCCGAAAAAGCGTGGCAGCGGATCGATCGTGGAAAATGCCAAGGCCACTTTGGAGTGGCTGGACGGCCGCGGCGAGAACCTTTCCCGCATTCCTGATATCGGCGACGAGGTCAATCGTCTGATGGGAATGAGCGCCGATCAATTCTTCCAGGTAGTCCTGCTACCGCAGGGGGAGTTCGCCAAGTTCCTGCGAGCGGAGAACGACGAGCGCGGCAAACTCCTCGAACGGCTCTTCGACACCAAGAAATTTGTGTCGGTGGAGGCTTGGTTCGACGAGAAAAAGAAGGCCAGCGCCACCGCACTGGCCAACAAAGAGCAGGCAGTTTCGTTGTTGCTCGCCAGGGTCGAGACGGCGGCGGGCCTCGAAGTGGGCGCCGAGGCGCATCCTCTCGAATGGTCACGCAAACTGCTCGCAGAGTCACGGGACGGCCGCGACGCAACCGTGGCCGAGATGGAAAGTGCGAAAGCTGCTGCGAAGCAAGCTAATCAGAATCTGCACGTCGCGGAGCGAACCGCCGACCTGGTGCGTCGGCGAGATCGGGCACTCCTGGATCTCAATGCAGTGAACGCTGGTGCCGCAGATCTGGCATTGGTTACCGGAGAACTCGCTACCGCAAAATTGGCGCAGCCCGTGGCTGCTATCGCCCAAGATGCGGAATCGGCGCAGGCGGCGGTGGCGTCGGCTCTCGTCGCAGTCGAGAGCGTGGTGTCGAACTACTCGGCACGAGGTGGTCCAGACCTTTTCGCTGGTGGAGTGTGGCCGCCGCTGGAGGATGAGCGCGAGCAGGTAGCGGCGCAGGTTCGAGCGTGGCGAGACGAGATCGTGCGGCTCGACTCCGTAGTCGAGGAATCACGCAACGCAGATGCGGCGGAGTCGGAGACTCGCACGCTGTCAGTGCGACACGCGGCGTTGACTGTACGGACCGGAGAGATTGTGCGTGAGCGGGCTCAGTTACCCGATCAGTTGCGCACTGTCGCAAGTGAACTCGATGCTGCGCAACGAGCTGAAGCATCGTTGTCCGGACTCGAATTGGCACGGGCCGCGGCAACGGATTCAGCGACGGCGGCACATGAACTACGCGTCGTGCGTAAGCAAGCCGAGGCGGTCCGCGTCAAGGTGCTCGACGCCCGTGAGGTTCATCAGGAAGCGCGCGGGCGTTGGCTTGACCGTGTGCAGACGCGCATCGAGGGTATGGCCGCAGAGTTGGCAAGTTCGCTCCAGCCCGGCGACGCCTGCCAGGTGTGCGGCTCGCCGGAGCATCCGGCTCTCGCTCAACCAGCAACCGACAGTGCGACCGAGGCAGATGTCGAGAAGGCAGCAGTCCGCGAACGCGCAGCAGAATCGGCGTTGAGCGCTGTTGTGGAGCAGGAGAGCGCGCTTGCGTTGGAAATCGACCGACTGATCGCTCGCGGCGGCGAGGGTGATCTCGAGGAACTTGATCGGCTGCGTGCCGAGGCACAGTCAGCACTCGATACCGCGAATTCCAAGGCCAGTCAGGTGGGGGAGTTGGTTTCGCGTCTGGCGGTGCTGAACGGTCGCGACACCGAACTCGAGCAGGAATCTGCAACGGTGTCGACAGAATCGGCGACAGTCGCCGAGCGAATCTCCGCACTCACGATTCGTGCCCAGGAGATTCGCACCGCGATTGTTGCTGCCGCCGGCGAGGATTCAAGCGTTGCTGTCCGACGAGCCCGATTCGAGGCACTGGCTTCGGCTGCTTCGGCGGCGTCGGACGCCCGGGAAGATGCGACGAGGGCGCAGACTCGGGCTGTCGAACTGTCGGCCAAACTGAGTGATGCCGCGGCGGCAGCAGGCTTCGACACTGTTCCGTCGGCACTCGACGCTGTCCGAACGTCCGCACGGATCGCCGCGATGGAGGCAGAGGTCGGCAAGGCCCGCGACCGCGAGGTTGCTGCACGTACAGTCTTGAACGACCCCGACGTCGCTGCGGTGCAGGACGTTACAACCGTGGACGTCGACGGACCCAAGCAAGTTGCAACAGAACGAGGCGAGGCCGTCGATACTGCTGTAGCCGCAGCGTCTTTGGCCGCGAATCGTGTTGCAGACCTCGAACGGTTTACCGCTCAACTCGAGAATGCCTACGAGGCAGTAGCGCCGCATCGGGCGCTTCACGACGAATTGGCGGCGCTCGCCGACGTGATCGCAGGCAAGGGGCAGAACAACCGGAAGATGTCCTTGCGGTCGTACGTGCTCGCGTCGAGGCTCGAGGAAGTTGCATTGTCGGCTTCGGTTCGCCTGCAACGGATGTCCGGTGGGCGCTACGAGTTCGTCCACAGCGACGAAGCTGGATCACGAGGTCGCCGCGGTGGCCTGGGGCTCGACATCCGCGACGATTTCACCGGCGTCGTAAGGTCGGCGAAGACGCTCTCCGGTGGTGAGTCCTTCTTGGCTTCACTGTCTTTGGCGCTGGGTCTTGCCGATGTCGTGGCCGCAGAATCGGGTGGAGTTGTTCTGGACACCATGTTCATCGACGAGGGCTTCGGCACGCTCGACGCCGACACCCTAGATTCTGTGATGGGCGTTCTGGACGAGCTTCGTGACGGCGGCCGAGTCGTCGGAATTGTGAGCCACGTCGACGAGATGCGGCAGCGGATCCCGAGTCGCCTGCACGTCATTCGGGGACGGGCAGGCTCCTCGGTGGAAGTGATCGCCGGCTGATCAGGCCTTTTGGCCCTCCGGAAGTGCGTCGTTCTCATCCACGACGATGTTCGGCGTATCGCTCTCGGACACCGGTTCGTTGTCGATGGTCTGCAGGTCGATCTGCTCACCGATGTAGCGGATCACCACTGCGGTGACAGCTGCGACGGGTACTGCCAGGAATGCGCCCACAATTCCGTAGAGGGAACTGCCGGCGGCAACTGCGAGCAGGACGATCACCGCATGCAGTTTCATGGACTTGCTCTGCAAAACCGGCTGCAGAACATTTCCTTCGATCTGCTGCACCAGCAAGATGAGGGCGAGCACGATCATTGCCGTGGTGAATCCGTTGGCCACCAAGGCAACCAAGACTGCCAGTGCTCCGGCGACAAATGCGCCGACGATCGGGATGAAGCCGCCGATGAACGTGAGAATAGCGAGTACGGGTGCCAGGGGGACGCCGAGGATCAACAGTCCGGCCCCGATGAATACCGCGTCGATCAAACTCACCAGAGCCTGCGTGCGGATGAATCCGCCGAGGGTGTCCCACATCCGTACGAGGACTTCTTCGAGATGACGGCCGGCCTTTCCGCCGCTCACCGAATGCAGCCATGGGATGAAGCGGGGGCCGTCCTTGATGAAGAAGAACGACAAGATCAGCACGAGGCCGAGTGTCACGAGAAGGGAACTCGCGGTGCTCACTCCACTGAATACGCCGGAGGCAATCGCTGTTCCACTCTCCTGGACCTTCGCGATGACTGAATGGACGGCATTGTCGATCTGATCGTCTTGCAAGTTCAGGGGTGGGCCTTGTAGCCAGTCCTGAACTTGATTGATGCCTTGAGTGGTCTTGTTCGCGAGCTCAGGGGCTTGGCTGACCACCGAAGGAACGATTCCGGCGATCACGCCGGCGAGTACTCCGATGGAGAGAACCAAGGTGATGCTGGCTGCTGCGGCGGGAGGCATACCGCGTTTGATCATTCCGCGGGTGGGCGGCCACATGACCGTCGCCAACACTATGGCCAGGGCGATAGGCAAGATGATCACCCAGAGCCGTGCGATCAGCCAACCGAAGATCCATGCACCCACTGCGATCGCAGCCAGTACCAGCGACCATTTGGCCAGCCACATTCCGCCTTGCCCGATGATTTCGCCACGGTCACGCTTTCGCGCTGGGGTGGGCCCGGTTGCCGCGTTGTCTTGCTCGCTCACTGATCGTCCTTTCGGTCGGCGCAGGGTTCTCCTTGCCGATGTGAATCCGGTGATCTCGCTCGACTGATCGTATCGACTGGGAGAAGTTGCGTAAGCAGGCACGATTGCGACATGCATTTCGGTACTTGTGACACCGGTACGCGACTAACATTTCTGTTATGAAAATCGCAGCAGCAGTTATGGCAGCCGCAATTGTTGTTCTCGGGCTGAGTGCATGCAGTACCGAGAGCAAGGACGACGCCCAGAACCAGGTCAACAACGCTCTGACCAGCGGGCAACAAGCGTTGGAGAGTGCAAAGGGGTCGGCAGGTTCTGCATTGGAGAGCGCCAAGCAGTCAGCCGGTACTGCAATCGATCAGGGCAAGTCAGCTCTGTTCGTTGCGACTTTCCGAGGCGCGTATGCGCCGTTGGCGGCCGATCGTGATGACGCGGACATCGAAAAAATCCTGACGACGACCTGCACTGAAGTCGCGAAGGGGACTGACAAGGAGGCTGTGGAGAAGGAGATCATCACACTCGCCGAGAACAACGGCACGGCTCCGACGCAGGAACAGGCAGGCCACATTTACGAATTGGCGAAGGCCGCTTGCCCCTGAACCGTGTCATGAAACGGGGTGTGGTCAGCAGCAGCGGGCGCCGGGGTTGGCGTCCGCTGCCGCGTGACGTCGACGCCAGAATTCTCGTTCGCTCATAACCGGAGCATCAGCGTGGTGGCGGCGTGCGTGTTCGACGTATCGTTCGTAGTCCAAATCGCCCATCACCGAGCGCACCCACCACAGGACACCGCGCAACCCCGCAACGATCTTGTTTGTCATGGTCAGTGACCACCTCCGTGTGCTGCGCCGGGTGCCCTCACTTTGCCGGCCTTGATCAGTTCGTCCCACTCTTTCTGCACGGTTTTTTCGGCTGGGGTCGTGAGGAATCCGGCGGGACCGAATATCTTGGAGGGCTCCTCCGGCGATTCGGTTGTGGGCAAGCCGCCGGCGTGGAAAGCCTTGATACACACGATGAGTCCGGCGATCACGACGATGAGTACGAGGACAGCGAACGTGATCGACAGTGTTCCCTGAATAAATGTGTTTCGAATGACGGCGTCGATGGCTTCAGGCGTCTTGGCGGATCCGAACGAGGTCTTTCCAGCCTCTTTCGCGTCCTTGAATGCATTGTGTTGTGCCCAGTAGCCGATGGATGTATTCGAGGAGAAGATTTTCTGCCACGACGCGGTCATGGTTACCAGCAGATCCCAGAACAACGGCACTGCCGGAATCCACGCCCATTTGAACAATCCCTTTTTCATCACGACCGCCAATACGACGGTCAGTGCCATTGCTGCGAGAAGTTGGTTGGCGATGCCGAACAGCGGGAAAAGCGTGTTGATGCCGCCGAGTGGATCGGTAACTCCCATCAGCAGAATCGCTCCCCAGGCAGCAACGACGATCAGGGAACAGAGCCACGCGCCGATGCGCCACGACGGGTCCTTGAACTTCTTGGCGGGACCACCGAAGTTGCCGAGTGAATCCGAGAGCATGAATCGGGCGACGCGGGTACCGGCGTCGATCGTCGTGAGAATGAACAAGGCCTCGAACATGATCGCGAAGTGGTACCAGAACGATTTGAGTGAGGAACCGCCGAAGACATCGCTGAGGACTTGGGACATACCCAAAGCGAGAGTCGGTGCGCCGCCGGTACGCGAGATGATGGAGTGTTCACCCACGTCGGCGGCGGCTTGGCTCAGGACGTCGGGGGATATAGGGCCGCTCGAAAGGTTGAGGCTGTTGACGTAGTCGGCTGCAGTTTCCGGTGTTCCGCCCGTCAGAGCAGCCGGAGCATTGAGGGCGAAGTACAGATGCTGATCAAGAATGCAGGCGGTGACAAGAGCCATGATCGCCACGAAGGATTCGGTGAGCATGCCTCCGTACCCGATCATCTTGGTCTGGCTTTCCTTCTCCAACAGCTTGGGAGTGGTTCCCGACGCGATGAGTGCGTGAAAGCCGGACAGAGCTCCGCAGGCGATGGTGATGAACAGGAACGGGAACAGTGAACCTGCGAAGGCCGGACCGTTTCCTTCTGTTGCGAAGGGCGTTACCGCCGGCATGTTCAGGAGAGGACGGGCGACAAGAATTCCGATGGCCAGCAGCGCAATCGTGCCGACCTTCATGAACGTCGACAGATAGTCGCGCGGTGCGAGGAGCAGCCAGACGGGTAGGACCGACGCGGCGAATCCGTACGCGATCAGCATCCAGGCGATGACTACCGGGGAAAACGTGAACCAGTTGACGCCCCACTCGGTATCGGCGACCCAGCCGCCCGAAATGATGGCGAAGAGCAGCAGGACAACGCCGATCAAGGAAACTTCCGATACTTTTCCGGGGCGGAGGTAGCGGAGGTAGACGCCCATGAACAGGGCAATCGGAATGGTCAAGGCGATGGAGAAGATGCCCCAGGGGCTTTCGGCCAGCGCGTTGACAACAACAAGTCCGAGCACCGCGATGAGGATGATCATGATGACGAAGACGCCGATCAATGCGGCGACTCCACCGACGAGGCCCAGTTCTTCGCGGGCCATCTGGCCGAGACTGCGTCCGCGCCTCTTCGATGAAATCCACAGAACCAGAAAATCTTGCACAGCCCCGGCGAAGACGACGCCGATGATGATCCACAGTGTTCCGGGGAGGTAGCCCATTTGAGCGGCGAGGACTGGGCCGACCAGCGGGCCGGCGCCCGCAATTGCAGCGAAGTGATGGCCGAACAGAACTCGTCGGTCGGTCGGCATGTAGTCCGTGCCGTTTTCCATGATCTCGGCGGGGGTGGCGATGTCGTCGCGAGGTTTGACGATTTTGCGTTCGATCAACCGCGCATAGAACCGGTAGGCGATGAGGTAGGTGCAGATCGCGGCCAATACGAACCAGACGGCGCTGATGTGCTCGCCGCGCACGATCGCGATCACGTACCAGGCGACGCCGCCCACCAGTCCGAGTATCAGGAACACGACGCGTGCGGTCGGTGAGATGGGGGTGCGATCCACTACGCCGACGGGTGGCAGGTCAGGATCTGTTTTCAGGTACTCGATATTGGGCTCGGGTGCTGCTTTCAGACTCATCGACGAACTCCGTCCAGTCGCACATGTGTGTCCTGCATCACTGCGGTGCACTTGTCACTGTAAGACTCGGAGCGATTGTCCGCAGGTCAGAAACGAAGCGAGTCGGCATCGATCCAATCTGTGAGCCAACTCTGTGGTGGAGACTCGAGAAGTTCGGCCGGCATCAGCCATTCGTAGAGTTCGGCGTAGGTGCGTGTTGTCAGGCCGTCGACGCGGCGGTTGAGCATCGACGGTTGTAGTTCGTCGAAGGATTCGAGTCCCATGGACGCGATCATCTGACTCGCGCTTGCGACTGTCGCCTTCTGGAATCGGTACACACGCTCTGTCTTGTCCGGGACGTCAAGTGCGCGTGTGCGCGCCGGGTCCTGGGTTGTTACCCCGACAGGGCAGCGATTGGTATGGCACATCTGAGCTTGAATGCAGCCGACCGCAAACATCATTGCGCGAGCCGCCATGGTGAAATCTGCGCCTTGCATGATGCGTTTGACTATGTCGGAACCGCTGGCAACCTTGCCCGACGCTCCCACCTTCACCTGGTCACGTAATCCGGTGCCCACCAAAGCGTTGTGGACGAGCATCAGGCCTTCGGTGAGCGGCATACCCATGTGATCCTCGAACTCGACCGGCCCTGCGCCGGTGCCGCCCTCGGAGCCGTCGACGATGATGAAGTCGGGAGTGATGCCGCGTTCGATCATGGCCTTGCAGATACCCAGGAATTCGCGACGCGATCCGATACACAGCTTCATGCCGACAGGCTTGCCGCCGGAGAGCCGGCGCAATGTGGCTATGAACTCGACCAGTTCGACAGGCGTCAAAAATGCGGTATGCGCTGGTGGTGATATCACCGTCTTTCCGACGGGAACCCCTCGGGTTTCGGCGATTTCGTGCGAAACCTTCGCTCCGGGAAGGACTCCGCCGAGTCCAGGTTTGGCGCCCTGCGAAAGCTTGATCGAGATGGCTTTGACCTGATCGGATGTTGCGTGTTGGGCGAACTTGTCGGGATCGAAGGTGCCGTTGTCGGATCTGCAACCGAAGTAGCCGGAGGCAATTTCCCAGATCAGATCGCCGCCATGCTTGCGGTGGTACGGGCTGATGGCGCCCTCGCCGGTGTCGTGGGCGAATCCGCCGCGTGCCGCACCCGCATTGAGCGCTTCGATTGCATTGGCGGACAACGAACCGAAGCTCATTGCCGACACGTTGAGCAGGGCGATGTCGTAGGGCTTGGTGCAATCACGTCCGCCCAGACGGACACGCGGAATTGTGTCGGGAGCGGTGTGCGCTCGGAGCGAATGAATCATGAACTCGTAGCCGACGGCGTTGACGTCGCGCTCGGTGCCAAACGGTTCTTCGGCGAGAGTCCCCTTGGCGCGCTCGTACACCAGATCGCGTGTCTCCCGATCGAAAGGAGTTCCGTCGGTGGACGATTCGATGAAGTACTGCTGAATTTCGGGTCGGATTTTCTCCAGGAGGAACCGTGCGTGGCCGAGAATCGGGTAGTTCCGCAAAATGCTGTGTCGGCGTTGCAGTACGTCGTAAGTCCCGACGCCGGCCAAAGCGAGCAGCGGAACTCCGATCACCCACCATCCGGGCGAGACAAACACTCCGAGCATCGCGGCACCGAGGCCGAGCGCCCACATTACGAACACGATCAGCAGTCGAGTCACTCCGCGAGCCTAGGCGCACACTCCGACACACACCGGCCAAGTTCTAGGATCACAACCATGAGCGCAACCAGATGGCAGTCCGAGCGTTCCGAATCCGATTCCCGCGAATACATCGAGCGTTTCGACAATCTGGCGCAGCAGGGCGCGGATCTGCATGGAGAGGCCCGGTTTGTCGACGCGGTAGTGGCTAGGGGCTCGCGAATCCTGGACGCGGGTTGCGGGACGGGGCGCGTCGGACTCGAACTCGCGCGGCGCGGGCACCTGGTGACGTCCGTCGACCTCGATCCCGTCTTGATCGCCGAGGCTCGCACGCATCCCGAACTCGACGTGCATCTCGGTGATCTCGCGGAACTCGATCTGGGTAAGAAGTTCGACGCCGTCGTCGCAGCCGGAAATGTATTTATCTTTCTGGCACGCGGTACCGAGCAAACCGTCCTGCGCAGGCTGGCAGATCACCTCGAACCGGGCGGCGTACTGATCACAGGCTTCGCGACGGACTACGACTACGGCGTCGAAAACTTCGACTCGGACCTCGCTGCCGTCGGGTTGCGCGTCGAGCAGCGGTTCTCGACGTGGGATCTGCGTCAGTGGCGCGCCGACGCGACCTGGGTTGTCACTCTCGCCCGCAAGAATTAGGCCCGACTGTCCGTTAGGTTCTCAGGAACAGTGTTCGAACCTATCTATGGGGTACCGATGACAGATCCACAAGATCCGAAGAATTCCTACGAGGCAGCGCCTCCGTACAACCAGTACGGGGCAGCACCGCAGGCTCCCAGCGCCGAGCAGTACCCGAGCGGTCAATACACAGCTCCGCAGCAATACAGTGCGGCGCCGACGTACGCGGCCCCGCAGTACGGTCCGCCGAAGTCGAATGCAGGCTGGGCTGTCGCGTCGATCATCTTCTTCTGGCCGGTGGCGTTCGCCGCCTTCAACCACCTGCACGACATCTACCCCAAGTGGGCGATGGGTGATCATCAGGGCGCGCAGTACGCGTCGGATCGTGTGAAGAAGCTCGGCCAGATCTCGCTCGGAATTTTTGTGGGTCTGATTGTTTTGTACTTCATCTTCATCATCGTGATTTTCGCCGTGGCGGGCAGTTCGATCGACAACACGTACTGAGGTGGGCCGAGGCGGTTGCCCTGAAACTCAGGGCGACTGCCTCGTGCAATGGCGGCACGCCGTAGAATCCACAGATCGTGAGCCTTACCCTCGGAATCGTCGGACTGCCCAACGTCGGCAAGTCCACCCTCTTCAATGCACTGACCAACAACGACGTGTTGGCTGCGAACTACCCGTTCGCAACCATCGAACCGAACGTCGGCCTGGTCGAGTTGCCTGATCCGCGGCTGCAGAAGCTCGCCGAGATCTTCGGTTCCGAGCGCATTCTGCCTGCGACGGTGTCCTTCGTCGACATCGCCGGCATCGTGAAGGGCGCTTCCGAAGGTGCCGGTCTGGGCAACAAGTTCCTCGCCAACATTCGTGAAGCCGACGCAATCTGCCAGGTAGTTCGCGTCTTCGCCGACGACGATGTCATCCACGTCGACGGCAAGGTCGATCCGGCTTCGGACATCGAGGTCATCGAGACCGAACTCGTGATCGCGGACATGCAGACCTTGGAAAAGGCGCTCCCGCGTCTGGACAAGGAAGCGCGCAAGAACAAGGAATTCAAGCCTGCCTACGAAGAGGCTCTCAAGGCTCAGGAATTCCTCAACGCCGGTACGACGCTCTTCAGCGTCAAGGACAAGCTCGACTTCGCGCTTCTGCGTGAACTGAGCCTGCTCACTACCAAGCCTTTCCTCTACGTCTTCAACGCCGACGAGTCAGTGCTCACCGACGCCGCGAAGATCGCCGAGTTGCGCGCTTCCGTCGCACCGGCCGACGCCGTATTCCTCGACGCGAAGGTCGAGCAGGAACTCCTCGAACTCGACGAGGAAGACCGCCAGGAAATGCTCGACTCCATCGGTCAGACCGAGCCCGGTCTGTACGCGCTCGCTCGCACCGGTTTCCACACCCTCGGCTTGCAGACCTACCTGACGGCTGGTCCGAAGGAAACTCGCGCCTGGACCATCCACAAGGGGGACACCGCGCCTCAGGCTGCCGGCGTCATCCACACCGACTTCGAGCGCGGCTTCATCAAGGCTGAAATCGTGTCCTTCGACGATCTCGTCGAGGCTGGTTCCATGGCCGCAGCCAAGGCTGCCGGCAAGGTCCGCATTGAGGGCAAGGACTACATCATGGTTGACGGCGATGTAGTGGAGTTCCGCTTCAACGTTTAGAATCCCTGTTCAGAGGGTCTTTCCTGGCTCTCCGTCCGCAGTGGGTCCGCAACGATGGCCGACCGAGTTCTGATGCCAAGGGGGCCGTTCTCGTCAGGGAACAGCCAGGCATGCGGTTGCTGCCAACGAACTGACGCGCATGTTCCGCCAAGATCTCGAGCAGCCTGTCGGGGGTGATGCGCTCGGTCGGATCCTCGGCGAGCATCTTGTCTCGTTTGGCGGCACGTAGAACTGAGCGAGCATTCTGGAACCGTGTCTTGATCGTGCTTGGCTGCAGGGGGACATGCCAGCGCACGACGGGCCGATCACGTTTGGGGAGCGCTGGCACACACGACGGATGGCCCCCACCCTCACAGGTGGGGGCCATCCGTCGTCTATAGAACAGGGCGATGCTCGTAGGCGTTCAACCCTGCATGGACGAAACATGCGATCTCACGCGTGGGAGCCGCGCGAAAGCCGCCTCGCGCGTCGGTCAGCTAGCGGAACTCAGTGAACGGGCGATGACACTGGCGACGCCGACCACGACGAGACTTCCGAAAGCCCAGCTGGCAAATCCGGCAATGTTCTCGGCCAGCGTGAAATCGGGGGACGAACCCATATCTAACTCCTTCAAGTGGTAATGGATGTGCAGCGATATCGGCTGGATGCCGAAGAAACGACAGTCCCGGGCGCCTCACTCGCGCCTCGTTGAGTGGAGCGTCCGGCGCGACCAGGCCAGACGGTACTCGCATGGCTGCTGGCAGAGAATACCAAAGACCGTTCACATTGAGTGTTGTTTAGCGCACTCGCCATGATTGCCCGGATTGCCCCGACCACGTTCCCAGACGGCAGGCGGGCGCTTAGTCGTCCGACGTGGGGATCTCGCTGAGCGTCCGGCGGGTGACAAACCGCCGCGGTCTCCCCGACAAGGGATCGGTGAATTCGAGTTCCCTCGCGAGCAATTGGAGTGGGAGGGAATGATCGTCCGGCGCGTCGGGCAGCAGATCGGGGTATCGCCGGTCACCCAGAATCCCGGCGCCGAGGGCCGCCAGATGCACCCGCAACTGGTGCATCCGTCCGGAGTGCGGACGTAGAACCGTCTGCAGCACAGTACGTCCGGAGGCGCTCACGCCCGTGCCTTGCACCTCGATCAGGGTCTCGGCGTTAGGTTCACGGCTGGCGTCCACGACCACCCGCAACTCGCCGCGCCGAGCCGTGATGTGGTTGCTGTAGACGAGGGGGACTTCGCGTCCGTCGAGCGCCGGCGCGTCCTGGTCCCACGTGGGCGGTCGCGCCGACACAGCCTCGTAGACCTTCGAGACCTGCCGCTTCTCGAACAGTGACTGGTATGCGCCGCGCGTCGCGGGGCGGGCCGAGAACATCACCAGGCCCGCGGTGCCGCGGTCGAGTCGATGGATCGGGGTCAGATCCGGGTTGTCGAGGCGGACCCGCAGTCGGACGAGCGCCGACTCGCGCAGGTAGCGCCCGCTGGGGGTAGTCGGGAGAAAATGCGGCTTGTCGATCACGACTAGGTCGTCGTCGACGTGCAGGATCTCTTCGTGGAACGGCACCGGGTCCTCCGCCGGTAATTCGCGGTAGTACCAGACGAACTGGTGTGCGCTCAACTCTGTGCTTCGGCAGATCGAATAGCCGTCGATACCCACGAATTCGCCGTCGTCGAACCGCCGATAGAGGTTTTCGGAGTCCAGGTGGTCGAACTTCGCCACGACGTACTCGGCGATCGTCGCCCACGGCCCAGACGCCGGGATGCGTAGGCGCGTCGGGCCAACTCCGTTCTTGACAGGCAGCGGTGGGGGCATCGACACATTGGCCATCATCCCATCGGCTGCTGGTCAGTCCGCGCGCCGGGCCGTTGATTCGGTGGGGCATTGACGGGGACGTCCCCGCGGGGACGTTTCTCAGATCGGGACCGGTAGCTGTTCCGCAATATGCACTCGTCCGGGATAAATCAGTAGCGCGAACTACAGAAGGGTCCGTAGGGTTTCGACAGACAACACGACCGCGGCCGAAAAGTGCTGCAGTCCACACCTTCTGTAGCTCAATTGGTAAGAGCACCCGACTGTGACTCGGGCGACGGCGGATCGTAACCGCCCAGAGGGACTCAGTTCAGATATGCCACAAGCACTTCCGCGAGCGTCCTGCGGGCGACGTCGAGTTCTGACGTGAAGCCAAGCTCCCGCTCATTGCTGAGGCCGCGAACTGCTGCCGGAAGCAAGCATCGGACGTTGTACAGCTTGTCGGGGGAGAGGTCGAGACCGTCCATCAGGTAGTCGAAGCCCTGAATCCAATCGTGTTCGCGGGCCGCGAGAGCTGCTGCCGTCCGGGGATATTCGGCGATAATGTCCGAGCGCTGCGCCGGCAGCCAGGTGCGCAGTGCGGTGAGTGCCCGCCCCTCGGTTGTCGCGAGGTAGATCCACACGGATTCGATGACGGACTCGACCCGCTCCCGCAGTGACCCTGTCAGAGCCGGCCACGGACCAGGATTCTTGGCCCAACTCCGTGCGTGGATCTCGGTGGCCACGGCAACCCACAGGCCATCGAGATCACCGAACTGATGCTGCACGGTTCCCCAGGAGACGCCCGCCTCCTTCGCGATGCTGTTCGCAGAGACGGGTTCGCTGCCGCTGTCGGCCAGAGCGTGGATGGCGACGTCGAGCAATCGCGCTCTGGTCTCGCGGCCGCGCTTGTTCAGACGCGTGCCGGCAGCCGACAGTGTGGCTGGGGCCGGGACGGCCACCAGCCACTGCGCCAGCGCTCGAGCAGCCTGTGGGGATTCGCTCACCGGGTCCGGGGATCCGCTCACGGGTTTCAGGCGAATCGGCCTGGATTGACTGCGACGGCTTTGCGTAGCGTCGGCCGATTGTCGCGATACGCCGCGACGACCGGCGCTAGTTCCTGCGGGGTGGCGCCGTGCATGATGACCGAGTCCACGCCCAGATCGAACTGCCGGGCAACGGTTTTCGCGCAGTCCTCAGGCGAGCCCGTGGCCGCCGCGCCCAGCCATTCGGCGGGAATCATCGCGTCGAGCTGTTCGAGCGTTTCGATCGAAGCACTGGCGTCGATGGGTCCGGCTGCGGCTGCGTTCGCGAAAAGGTCGGTCGACCGCATTCGCTCCCACACCACTGGATCCCACTTGTTGGCGCGGACCAGAACGTCCGGGTACGCCTGCAGATAGGTGGCGAGCCTGCCGGCTCGGCGACGCAGACGGTCCTCCGCGGGGAGAGTGTCGCTGACTGTTGCCAGGCACGCCCAGATCCGGACGCTGTCGGGGTCCTTGCCCGCTCGTTCGGCCCCGCGGCGCACGGCCTCGACCGACGACTCGGTTGCTTCGTCGGAGAAAAACGTATGCAGCACAACGAAGTCGCAGATTTCTCCGGCCATTTCCATGGTCTTGGGTCCAACGGCGACCATGCCGATGGGCGGCGAGTCTTCCAGCCCGTTGACGTGACGCAGCATCGGCCATTTCCCGGCGGGCCCGTCGTGGTTGAGGATCATTTCGCCGTCCCACAGGCGGCGCAGGATGCCGATGTAGTCGCGCAGCCTGGCTTCGGTCACTATGGGAAGGCCGTTGGCCTGCCAATAAGCATCCATGCCGCGGCCGAAGGCCAGGGCGAAGCGTCCGTCGGTCAGTGCGTGCATCGTTGAACCGATGGTTGCAGTGATCGTGGGATGCCGAGTGTGGGGGTTGGTGGACGGGGCGATACCCAGGCTGGTGGTGCAGCCTGCCAGCGCGCCGGACAAGACCCCAGCGTCCTTCACTGTGAAGCGCTCACCAACATGGCAGGCACCCAACCCGAGTGCCTCCGCTTCGCGAGCCTCGGCGAAGATCACCTTTGCATCGGCTGGATGCCGGGTCACCGCGTAGTAGCCGAGTTCGTTCAGTTGGTCTATCACGTTGCCGCCGTTTCCAATTCGTTGAGCAGGCTCTCGAACAGTGATCGATGAAACATGAGGGTCTCGACGTCGTCGGGTCGCTCGACCTCCCCGAAGTGGATGGACCGGGCTCCGGTGCGCATGAACAGCACGCCCCAGTTGACGGCGCTGTAGAGGTGGTACCAGCTGAGGTCTCCGACCTCGACGCCGGTGAGCTCTTGATAGGTCGCGACGATCTCTTCCTCGCGCATGAAGTCCGGCATGCCGGGGAGCCCGAAGTTTGTTGTCATCGCCTCGAAGGAACGGTGCGCGAAGATCAGCCACGACAGGTCCAGTTCACGTGGGCCGACGCTTGCCATCTCCCAATCGAGCACTCCGACCGGCTCGAAATCGTCGTACATCACGTTGCCTAACCGGGCGTCGCCCCAGACCAGCACCGTTTCGGTGGTCTCCGGCAGGTTGGCTTCCAGCCACTCCAGTGCCCGCTCGATCAGCGGCGAGGCGCCGAGATCGCGCTGCGCGAACTCGTACCAGGCGCGGGTGTGGGCGAGGTTGCGCGCCAACGCGGTCGTGCCCGGTTCCTTTGGATCGAGGAAATCGAAGACCTTGTCTGCATCGGGGATTGAATGAAGCGCCGCAAGTGCTTTCACGGTGTTGTCCTGCAGACGCTTCTGGTCGTCCGGTGATGCGTTGAAGAGCCAGTTGTCGCCGAAGTTGTACGGCATCAGGTCGGGCGGGACAACTCCGGTGAGGCGGTTCATGAGGAAGAACGGCGTTCCGAGCACCGAACCCGACGGCTCCATGAAACTCACTTGCGGTACGGGGACCTCGCTGCGCTCACCGATGATTCGCATGGTGTCGTACTGGTCCTGGAGGGAGTAGTTCTCGAAGACCGGGACATCCTGCGCGCTCGGTGCTGCTCGGGCAACGTAGGAGGCGCTGTGCGGCCGGCCGTCTTCCTGCCAGGTTGCGTCGAATGTGATTGTCTCCGAAGACATCCCATTGGCATCGATTCGGGGGTGCAAGGTGACGGAAGGGTTTGCGCCATCCGGGAGCTTGGTGGCAAGCCATCCTTCGAGAGCGGCAGGCATGCCGGTGGTGTCCAGGGTGGTGCGCTGCAACTTCATGTCATCGGGTGGCTGATTGTCCGTCACGTTTCCTCCAGATCGCCCTTTGCAGTACCGGGTTCGTCCACAATCGGGGCTGAACCGGCAATTGTCAATGAACCCTCTCGAAGAATCTGATTCGGCCCGCGGACCGATCCGCCGTGGTAAAAGACGTGCCGATGGACGAGGCCAGTGCTACGGCATCACTCCGGGCGGATCCGCGCGATTGCCTTGACCTCCACGAGGATTCCGGGTTTTCCGAGTGCAGCGACTCCAACAGCAGTCCACGCCGGACGCGCACCATCCTGGAAACGGGCTTTCGACTCCATGAACTCCTGCATGTGCTGCGGGTAATCGATGTGAAAGCTGACCAGTTCCACAAGATCCTGCGGCGACGCATTGTGCTCGGCGAGCAATCCACCGATTGCCGCGAACGTGAGGTCGTACTGGCGGTTCGGATCTGTCGGCACCGAACCGTCGGCTTCGAGGCCGGTCTGTCCGGATATGAAGAGCAGGTCACCGCTGAGAAAGGCGTCGGAGTACCCGTACTCTTCTTCCCACTTCTTGCCCACTGACATTCGTCCTCCTCGATTCGACTTCCGGTCAGCGTCGACTGCCGCCGGCTCGCCCAGAACCTACAGGAATTAAACGGGACGATCGCCCGCATTAAGAGGTTCGACTTAAAGGGGCCGTAGCGTACCGGCTCCACGTGCAATATTCCGCTGACTGGGCATCAGGACCCCGCTGGGCGGCACTTGGCCTAGCGTCCTATGTCGATAAACCACGTGAAGGGATTTTGCTCAATGGCTAAGAATTTGGCACCCGCCGCGACACGCGCACACGACATCGCGGTCGATCTGCTGGTAATCGGGTCCGGTACCGGCATGTCTGCCGCCCTGGCCGCGAACGAGCTTGGCTTGTCCACGCTGATTGTGGAGAAGACGCAGTATGTGGGCGGTTCGACGGCACGATCCGGTGGGGCGTTCTGGATGCCCGCCAACCCTGTTCTGGCAGATGCCGGAGCGGGCGACACCATCGAGCGCGCAAAGACGTATGTGCGTGCGGTGGTTGGTGATTCGGCACCGGCCGAGCGTGGCGAGGCGTTTGTCGACCACGGCGCAGCCACCGTCGACATGCTTTACCGCACGACGCCCATGAAGTTCTTCTGGGCCGAGGGTTACTCCGACTACCACCCCGAACTGCCGGGCGGTAGCGCTGCCGGTCGCACCTGCGAGTGCCGGCCGTTCGACGCGTCCGTGCTGGGAGCTGAACGCGGTCGCCTGCGCCCCGGTTTGATGGAAGCCAGTCTGCCGATGCCGGTAACCGGTGCGGACTACAAGTGGATGAACCTGATGGCGAAGAAGCCGTTCAAGGCTTTTCCTCGCATCTTCCGTCGTTTGTCACAGGGCGTTTTCGGTAAGTACGTCCTCAAGCGCGAATACATTGCCGGTGGTCAGGCGCTCGCAGCTGGCCTCTTTGCCGGCGTGGTGCAGGCAAATATCCCGGTGTGGACGGAAACGTCGTTGGTTCGGCTCGTTACCGAGGGTGACCGTGTCACCGGTGCCGTTGTGATCCAAGACGGACGCGAGGTCACGGTGACGGCTCGGCGCGGCGTCGTGCTGGCTGCCGGCGGCTTCGACCACAACATGGAGTGGCGCCACAAGTACCAGTCGGAGAGTCTCGGTGAGCACGAGAGCCTGGGCGCCGAGGGCAACACCGGCGAGGCGATCGAGGCCGCGCAGGAGTTGGGCGCCGGCATCGGCTTGATGGACCAGTCGTGGTGGTTCCCCGCAGTAGCGAGCATCAAGGGTCGGCCGCCGATGGTGATGCTCGCCGAGCGCGCTCTGCCCGGTTCGTTCATCGTCGACCAGACCGGTCGACGTTTCGTGAACGAGGCCACCGACTACATGTCGTTCGGTCAGGTTGTGCTCGACCGGGAGAAGGCCGGCGACCCGGCCGAGGCGATGTGGTTTGTTTTCGACCAGGAGTACCGCAACAGTTACGTGTTTGCCGGCGGCATCTTCCCACGTCAGCCCCTTCCTCAGGCATTCTTCGACTCCGGCATCGCGCACCAGGCGAGCAGTCCGGCCGAGCTTGCCCGAAAGGTTGGCCTGCCCGAGGACGCGTTTGTCGAAGCCTTCGGCAAGTTCAATGACGCGGCTGCGGCCGGTAGCGACGGCGAGTTCGGTCGAGGCGCAAGCGCGTACGACCGGTACTACGGCGACCCGACCGTATCCCCGAACCCGAACCTGCGGAAGCTCGACAACAAGGCCCTCTACGCGGTGAAGATGACGTTGAGTGACCTCGGCACGTGCGGCGGCGTGCGCGCCGACGAACACGCTCGGGTTCTCCGTGAAGACGGCAGCGCCATCGATGGGCTGTACGCGATCGGCAATACCGCCGCGAATGCGTTCGGCCACTCGTATCCGGGTGCGGGTGCGACGATCGGCCAGGGGCTGGTTTACGGCTACATCGCCGCGCAGCACGCAGCAGAGCGGTAGCTCGATCAAGTAAGCGCTTGACCCAACGGGAGATCAGCGCACGTATTCCGGCGACGGAACGTGCTCTGATCTCCCGTTCTGCATGTCGGCACCGCTCGCCTACACCTTCGGTGTGCTCCCACTGACCGGAATGAGTAATTTGTATTA
The DNA here is from genome assembly GCF_002245895.1 of Rhodococcus sp. OK302. NCBI lineage: Bacteria > Bacillati > Actinomycetota > Actinomycetes > Mycobacteriales > Nocardiaceae > Rhodococcus > Rhodococcus sp. OK302. The sequence continues at coordinate 5,661,420 of NZ_NPJZ01000001.1, read as the reverse complement.
AGAGTCACATCGTTACCGTGTCGTGAGCGATACAGATATCCACTAGGAGCTTTGAATGCGGACAATGGCGAGACCCACTAGACCTCTAGCGGACCGTGCAGAGAGTCGTTACGAACGGTCTCGACCAGTTTGGCTCATCCTGGCTGTGTTGATCACCGTCGAGGTGATCAGCGCATTCGAGACATCGATGATGTACGCGGCGCTGCCGACATTCGCCGAGATCTTCGACGCCGATACCTCGGCCGTCGGATGGTCCGTGACGGCATTCCTGCTCGTCGCAGCGTCTTCTGCCGCGGTATGCGGGCGACTCGGAGATATGTACGGGCGTGAACGAGTTCTGATGGTGGTTTTGGCCTGTGCCACCGTGGGTTCGATCGTGAGCATGTCCATGGGGACTCTCGAGGGCATCATCATCGGCCGCGCCATTCAGGGTGTTGCGGGCGCGATTCTGCCGCTGTGTATCGGGCTGGCGCGTGAACACCTGCCGGCCAACAAGGTCCCCATGGCAGTCGCCTTGATCGCCGGATCGGCAATTGCAGCGGGCGCGGCGTCGCTGGTCGTCGCCGGTGTGATCATCGACCTGGGCGACTGGCGATACATTTTTGTCGTCACCGCGCTCTACGCCATCCTGTGCATCATCCTGGTCGAAGCGGTACTACCGTGGCGCCGTCGGACCTACACTCGCCAGCCGATTGATTTCGCGGGAGCAGCGGGGCTCGCCGTGTCTGTGGCGTCGATCTTGTTGGGTCTCACGCAAGGAAAATCGTGGGGCTGGGACGATGGTCGCGTACTCGGTCTACTTGTAGTCGGTCTCACGGTCTTTGCCTGGTGGGTGCGGTGGGAGTTGAACTGCTCATCGCCGATCGTCAATCTACGTCTCCTTGCCGAACGCAACATCGCGCTCACCATGCTCAGCACACTCGCTCTCGGGCTCGGTCCTATCGGAGTGGCCTCCATGCTCATTCCGATCATCATGCAATCGCCGACAACCTCGCCGTTCGGACTCGGCCTTTCGCCGACCACCGCCGGCCTTCTGTCGTTTGTCGGTGCCATGGTCGGAATGTTGTTCACACCGCTCGCTGGAAAGCTGGCAGCATCGGTCGGAGCGCGCAGTTCGCTGTTGATCGGAACCGGACTGTTCCTCGTCGCGTGTGCCGGTTTCTTCGTGTTCCATGATTCATTGGTCGGGATGGCAATGCTCGTGGTGGTCGTCTCCATCGCAACAGCCTTCGCGTACACATCGTTGTCGAACCTTCTCGTTGAATTTGTTCCCGAGCACAGCACCAGCGAAACTGTCGGTAGTCAGTCCGTTGTGCGAACTGCCTCCATGGCGGTTGGAACGTCGATCACAACGGTTTTGCTCGCGTCTCTCGTGGTTCCGGGAACGTCGATACCGACAGTTGCCGCGCTCGGTGCCGTCTGCGCGTTGTTGGTGACGACGTGCGTCGTGACGATCATTCTCGCTCTGGGCATCAAGTACGAAAACCGCTGACAAACAGAAGCTTCGACGAACATCGCGATGGGCCGGAGTAGTCTCTCTCGGCCCATCGCGATATCGGTTACTTCTTGACCGCTGGTGCGGGCAGTTCCAGGCCACGCTCGGTCAGAACGGTGCGAAGTCGGTCGGGAAAGTCCGTGATGATTCCGTCGACGCCGAGATCGATCAGTGCGTGCATCGTTGCCGGGTCATCCACGGTCCACGGAATGACCTTGATGTCGCGTGCATGGGCGCTCTCCATCATCGTTGCGGTCGGGTACAGCGTGAAACCGGGATCGGATACCTTGCCGCCCTGCGGAGTTCCTTGAACGGGGGAGTACGCGGACGCACCGAAGGTTGCAACGGCTGCAATGCCGTCACCGCCGAAATCGTCGATATCGATTCCGCCCAGCCAAGGTGAGGCGCCGTCTTTGCCGACCTGCAGGAAATCGCCGTTTGTCAGCGCGACCACGGGAACGCTCGGAGCAAGTTTACGGGTGAGCATGAGTGAACCCCAGTCGAAGCTCTGAATGGTGACGTGCTCCAGCATGCCGGCTGCTCGGATGGTGTCGAGCACGACGGAGACGAATTGCTCGCGTGGAGCAGTTTCGTGTGGTGCTCCGGCTTCAACTTTGGTTTCGATGTTGAGCTTGACACCGGGCGCGTTGTACGACTTCACGAGGTTGAGTACTTCGTTGAGCGTCTGCATCTTGGCGCCCGGAACAGTCTGCTGCTCAGGGTATCCGGCGAGTTGCTGAGTTCCGCAGTCCATCGTCTTGATCTGGTCGAGGTTCAAAGTATTGATGAACTTGCCGACGTAGGGAAACTCCGGGTCGCCGACGGTGGCCGGCGCGGTGTCGAGGCACTTCTTGTTCGAGATCTTGCGGTCGTGTGTGACGACGGCGATGCCGTCTTCAGTGACCTGCGTATCGAGTTCCAGTGTGCTCACACCCATTTCGAGGGCATTGGAGAAGGCTGCCAGGCTGCTTTCGGTGAACAGTCCCAGCCCGCCGCGATGAGCCTGGACATCGAAGGCTGAAACCGGTTGGGGCGCCAGGCTTCCCAGTGGCCCCGACCAGTCCAGGCTACCGGTGGGCGCTGCGGAAGCCGGCGCTGCCAACGCGCTGAAGGGGAGTGCGACAGCGATTGCGGCGCAGGACAGAATTTTGGTCAGTTCCATGGAAGAGAACGTAGAGACGCTCAATGGCCCGATGGGGATAGTTAGGTTTACTAACGGTAAAGATCAGGCAGCCTGGGCGGGTCGCACGACGCCGTTTGCTCGGGCGCTCATCCAGTCTGCCAGTAGCTGGCAACCGGTGAGCCCACTGTTGTCGAGGGGTTCGATCGCGTAGCTGATATGCCGCCCGCCGTGGGGGTTCTGCATCTGAATGCTGCGCCAGTTCAACCGAGTTGGTAGGTATCCGAGCACTTCGAGGAATGCGGTACGGATGCGTCTCAGGTCCGTACGCCACTGCTTCGGACTGAAACGAGTCTTCTGGGCATTCTGGAATGTATTGCTACGGAGCAGTTCCCAGACCTTGCGAAACCAGACCTTGGTTTGAGTGAAGGACATCCAGCGGGTGAGGTCGGCGATGTCACGAATGTAGCTGTCTTCGCTGGCATTACAGATCATGTCCTGAGGATGCCCGATCCACTGAACCGGAATCCACGGCGGAACCCCCGGTCCTACTCCGGCGACTCCGTGTCCTTCGCAACCGGCGAGCACACCGGCCGGTTGTTGCGGATCGGAGATCAATCCCACACCGATGATGTTGCGGCCGTTAAATTTCGGCAGGGCAGCGCGAATGACCGTGCACCCTTGTGAATATCCGATGAGCATGATGGGTCCGCTGATCTTGGCGATCGCAGTCAGCAGCGCTTTCACTCCCAACTCTGTGCTGCGGCGGAAGCTCGAGCCGCCGTCCGCAACCGGACCGTACGACGCGGGGTATCCGACCCACTGGGCCACGAAACGATCGTCGAGCTCATCGGTGACAGCACTCAGCAAACCCACCACACGGGTGCGGTCGTCGCCGGGATGGGATTCGCCGGTGCCACCGACTGCAAGAACAGTTACCTCAGCCATGATTGCCATAGTCCCTGGCGATTCTGAGAGGTCTGCATTGAAAGCCTGAGAGGACGCTGGCAATCCGTACACACTGCGAAATCGTGACATTGCGCGCACGATCAAAGGTATGACGACGGCACATCGCTCTCGGAAGAAGAAGGTCTCCATCGTCGGCGCCGGAAGTGTCGGTACCGCAATCGCGTACGCGTGTCTGATCCGCGGATCGGCGGATGTTCTCGCTCTCTACGACACGAATACCGCCAAGGTGCGGGCCGAAGTTCTCGACCTCAACCACGGCACGCAGTTCACGCCGCCTTGTGTGGTGGACGGCGGCGACGATATCGCGATCACCGCGGGCTCCGACCTGGTGATCGTCACGGCCGGGGCAAAACAGAAACCGGGGCAGTCGCGCCTCGAACTGGCAGCAGTCAACGTGAAGCTCGCGCAAACTCTGACCGAGCAACTGCTCGCAGTGTCTCCCGACGCTGTCATCCTCTTTGTCAGCAACCCGGTCGACGTGGTGACCTTTGCGGCAGTGCACGCCGCGGGTCCGTCGTACGCCGGCCGAATCTTCGGTTCGGGAACAGTGTTGGACACCGCGCGATTGCGTTTTCTGATGGCGTCGAAATTGGGGGTCGCAGTCGAGAATGTGCACGCATTTATCGTCGGGGAGCACGGTGATTCGGAAATTCCGGCGTGGTCCAGCGCAACCATCGGTGGTATTCCGGCCACAGAGTTCGTGGGCCCTTCCGGAAACACTCTCGATTCCGCGGTCCGCGGCGACATAGCGCGGGCCGTCGTGCAGAGCGCGTACGAGATTATCGAGGGCAAGGGCGCGACTAACTTGGCGATCGGGTTGTCGAGTGCGTTCATCGCAGAAGTAGTTCTGCGAGACGAGCAGCGGGTCCTGCCCATTTCGACACTTCAGGATGGAGTACACGGACTGGAAGGAGTATGCCTATCTCTACCGACTCTCGTAGGCGGCACCGGCGCGGGCCGGGTACTCGAGCTGTCTCTGTCCGCGGGGGAGAAGTCGGGACTGCGCGCCTCAGCGGAAACACTACGAGAAGTTCAGAATTCGCTCGGGTTGTAATCTGTCGCGAGTGATTACCGGCATATAGGATCAGTCGATGATTAGCTTTCTGATTCGCGCCGCGATCTTTCTAGGCTCATCGGCCGTCGGTATTCTCGTTGCGTCGTTGATACTTTCAGGCTTCTCTGCGCCCGCATCCGGATTTATCACCGCGGTTGTGATCTTTGCGATTGCGCAGTCCGTGCTGCAACCATTCATCGCGAAAATGGCGAAGCGCCACGCGCCGGCCTTCCTTGGCGGAATCGGTTTGGTGTCGACATTTGTCGCGCTGCTCCTGGCCCAGATTTTCTCTGACCTACAGATCACAGGTACGACAACCTGGATTTCGGCGACAGTCATCGTTTGGCTCGTCACGGCGCTCGCGACCTTGGTTTTGCCGCTGCTGTTCGTTCGCAAGAAAGTGCAAGAGCGGAAGGCATGAGTTCCGATGAGTTTCTTGTCGAACGCAGCGCGGTGGTCAACGCGGATGCGCCCACGATCTTCGGATTGATCAACGATTTCCATCACTGGACGAAGTGGTCACCGTGGGAAGGCCTCGACCCCGACATGAAGCGGACGTACAGCGGTCCGGCCGAGGGTGTCGGCGCGTCATATGCCTGGTCGGGAAACAAGAAGGCAGGTTCCGGATCGATGTCGATCACGGAATCCGTTCCGAACCAGCGTGTGGTGTTGGACCTTTCGTTCCTCAAACCGTTCAAAGCGCAGAACGTCACGACATTCCTGCTGGAACCCCAGGGGGAGAATGTGGCCGTGACGTGGAGAATGACCGGAAAGAAGAACTTCTTCTTCAAGGCCTTCGGGTTCATTTTCAGCATGGACAAAATGGTGGGCAAAGATTTCGAGAAGGGTCTTGCGCAGCTGAAAGCTGTGGCCGAAAAGGGCTGACGCGCCCGGTGGTACCGTCTCCCGGTGTTACGGATGACGCCCACCGATGCCCAAACGTTCTGGATTTCGGAGAAGATCCCCAACGATCAGCTCCTGCTCTATTGCTTCGAGGGGCAATCGGAGTCCATCGAAGACATCAGGCGTTCGCTGCTCGAACGTGCGTCGACCATGCCCGATCTGTGCGTGCGCATTCGTGAAGTTCCCTGGCATCTGGACTACCCCCTGTGGGAACCGATGCCGGTAACGCAAGCGTTGGTGGTGACGCACAAGCTTGCTGAGCCGTCGTGGGATCAGTGCATCAACTCGATCGAGGTGCTGCTCGAGAATCACGTCAATCCGCGGGCGACACCGTGGCTGCTGCATTTGTTCGAAGGTGTGCGCGGCGCACCGCGTTGCGACGGACCGGCATTGATTGCCGTTCTGCAGGTGGCTCATTCATTGGCCGACGGTAAACGGGCCACGGCAATTGCTCGCACACTCTTTTCGCAAGACGGACCGCCACCCGAAATGATCGACACCCGCTCGAGCAGTTCCGCTGAAATACTGACGCGCGCAGCACTGCGGCTTCCCGGGCAGATCTTCAGACTCTTTCGTGACGGCCGCGCCGGACATCAGGCGCAACTGCAATTGGAAGCCGACACACTGGCTGAAGTTGTTGCGCCCCAAGCTCCCAACCGGACCAAGGTTCGATCGAACATCGCTCCGGATCCACACCGACTGGTGCGGATGGTGGTGCGCGACGCGGCAGATTTCCGGGCTGACGGAGTCTCCGTCACGGTAGGAGCCATGACGGCAATCTCCATTGCCATGACCAACTATCTGGCCGCAGCGGACGGTTCTGTTCCACCGGAGTTGGGCGCTGAGGTGACCATAGCGAAGGACGGAAAGCCGAAATCCCGCAACCACTTCCGCAACGCCGGAGTAGGCCTCTTCCCGGAGGTTCCAGACTTGCGTGAGCGCGCCGAACGCATCAAAGAATCGATGGCGGAGCGTCGAGCGCGAGCGGCTCACCCGTCCAGTGCGGCATCAGATCTGGCGATGGAAGCCGTTCCGGGACCGCTCATCCGTTGGGGCGTGCAGCAGTACGATTTCACGGCGATACCCGAAGCGGTAACAGGAAATACCGTCGTTTCGAGCGTGGCACGCGGCGCTGCGGACTTGATGCTCGGCGGCGGCGTTGTGCGATTCACCGCTGGATTCCCGAGTTTGTCGCCGGTCATGTCACTGACCCATGGAGTGCACGGAATCGGAGACACGGTGACGATCAGCATCACCACCAGTCCGTCGTCGATCCCCGATATCGATCTCTACGAAAAGCTGATGCACGACGCGATCGACGAGGTCCGCAGCGCCTTCTCCTGACGGTCTGATCTACTGGCGCCATGGGATTCACGCGTGCGGAGTTGGAGTCGTATCGCGACGCCGAGATCGACGATCTGATCGGTCCTGGCTGCCGATTGTTGTTTGTCGGGATCAATCCAGGGTTGTGGACTGCGGCGACAGGCGCGCATTTTGCGCGGCCGGGTAATCGGTTTTACCCAGCGTTGCTGCGGGCGGGCATTATCGAGCGGGAGATCAATCCCGCCAACGGGATGTCCGACGAAGACAAGCAACATCTGATCGATCGGGGTGTGGGTATCACCAACCTGGCGGTGCGGGCGACGGCGCGGGCGGATGAACTCACTGCCGAAGAATTAGCGGTGGGTGGAGTTCGGGTGCATCAGGTCGTGAAGGAAACCAAGCCGGTAGTGGTTGCTTTTGCCGGGATAACGGCCTATCGAACGGCTTTCGGTGACAAGAAGGCCAAGGCTGGTCGGCAGGACCAGGATTTTGAAGGGGCGGCCTTGTGGATCGTGCCAAATCCCAGTGGACTCAACGCACACGAGACAGTGGATACTCTGGCCGCCAAGTATCGCGCTGCAGCACTCGACGCGGGAATTCTGAAGTGAGATTTACTCGGTTCAGTAAGTGCTTCGCAAACTAGACGCTACAGTGCATCTATGTCATTTCTTTACAACATCTTTGTGTTGATTCATCTACTCGGTATGGCTGCCTTGGTCGGTAGCTATTTCATGGTTCTCAAGGCTCCGTCGATCACCGAGGTCATGGTCTGGGGAGCGCGTCTCCAATTCATCTCCGGCCTGATCATCGTCGGACTGGGTGAAGGCGCGCTGGATAAGAACTACATCCATGCGAAGATCGCAGTGAAGCTTGTCCTTTCACTGATCATCGTTGCCTTGGCCGAGATCACGAGGGCCAAGCAGAAGAAGGGGCAGCCCAACCCGAATCTTGTGCACGCAGTCGGCGGACTGTCCATCGCGACGGTATTCGTGGCAGTTCTCTGGACCTGATAGACGCTGCAATACAAAAGTGCCCCGGCGAATCGGAATTCGCCGGGGCACTTTCATGTTCGATGTCAGAGACCGGGACGCTTACCGATCGTCAGGGTCACTTCACCGGTGTGGGCAAAGAAGTCGTTGCCCTTGTCGTCGACGACGATGAATGCCGGGAAGTCTTCCACGTCGATTTTCCAGACAGCTTCCATGCCCAGTTCGGCGTACTCGAGGACGTCGACCTTCTTGATGCAGTCGAGGGCCAGGCGAGCGGCCGGTCCGCCGATTGATCCGAGGTAGAAACCGCCGTGCGTGTTGCACGCGTCGGTGACCTGCTTGGAGCGGTTTCCCTTGGCCAGCATGATCATCGAGCCACCAGCTGCCTGGAACTGCTCGACGTACGAGTCCATGCGGCCGGCCGTGGTGGGACCGAACGATCCGGAAGCCATACCGTCGGGAGTCTTGGCGGGGCCGGCGTAGTAGACCGGGTGATCCTTGAGGTACTGCGGCATTTCCTCGCCGGCGTCGAGGCGTTCCTTGATCTTGGCGTGCGCGATATCGCGGGCCACGACCAGCGGTCCCGTCAATGCCAGGCGCGTCTTTACCGGGTGCTTGGACAGTTCAGCAAGGATCTCGGCCATCGGCTTGGTCAGATCGATCTTGACCGCAGCGCCCTTGCCGGTCCCGGAGATTCCCTCGGTCTCGGCGTCGAGCTGAGCGTCCGTGACCTCGGGAAGGAAGCGTCCCGGATTGAATTCGAGCTGCTCGAGGAATATGCCTTCGGGCGTGATCTTTGCCTTGGCCTGACGGTCTGCCGAGCAGGACACGGCAATGGCGACGGGCAGCGAAGCTCCGTGGCGGGGGAGACGCACGACGCGGACGTCGTGGCAGAAGTACTTGCCGCCGAACTGTGCGCCGATGCCGATCTTCTGCGTGAGCTCGAAGACCTTCTTCTCGAGTTCGTGATCCCGGAAGCCGCGGCCGGTGATCGCGCCTTCGGTGGGAAGTTCGTCGAGGTAGTGCGCCGACGCGTACTTAGCCGTCTTCATCGCGAATTCAGCCGAGGTTCCGCCGACGACGATTGCCAGGTGGTACGGCGGGCAGGCCGCGGTTCCGAGCGAGCGGATCTTGGCCTCGAGGAACTGCATCATCGAGTCGGGGTTCAGGATCGCTTTGGTTTCCTGATACAGGTAGGACTTGTTGGCGCTGCCGCCACCCTTGGCCATGAACAGGAACTTGTACGAATTCTCATGTCCGGCAGCAGTATCGGCGTAAAGCTCGATCTGCGCGGGCAGGTTGTTGCCGGTGTTCTTCTCGTCCCACATCGTGATGGGGGCGTTCTGCGAGTAACGCAGGTTGAGACGCGTATAGGCGTCGTACACACCGCGGGCGATGGACTGCTCGTCGTCACCGGGAGTGAGGACGTGCTGTCCGCGCTTGCCCATGACGATGGCGGTGCCGGTGTCCTGGCACATCGGAAGCACGCCGGCAGCGGCGATGTTTGCATTCTTCAGAAGATCGAGGGCAACGAACTTGTCGTTGTTGGATGCCTCGGGATCGTCGAGGATGCTCGCCAACTGCGTCAGGTGGTCGGTACGCAGGTAGTGATTGATGTCGTGCAGTGCCGTTTCCGTCAGCAGACGCATCGCTTCGGGCTCAACCTGGAGGAAGGTCCGGCCGTCCGGGCCTTCGACCGTCGACACCCCTTCGGTGGTGAGTAGTCGGTACTCGGTGGTGTCTTCACCGATCGGCAACAGGTCCTCATAGAGGAAGTCGGCCATCATTTCTCCTGAACAAGGGGGCGTGCGAAGGACCCGTTCAGGTTATCGTTGGGGGTTTTCTGTGCCCACGCCGGGCAGGTGCGAACCGGCCCCATGGGGCTCAGATCCCGGGGGTGCCGGTGTGAGTCGGCTGATTTTGGTGATGATCCGGAAGCTACACGATCTTTTGACCGGAACCATTCCGTCAGATTGGCATTTTTGTCGGAATGGTTCCGTTAGAAAGGCTAATTAGCAAAAATTACAATTAACATGTCTAATTTCATTGCCTACCGAACGCCCGTGTGGTTACTGTTATCCACGTTACATGTTCACCGTAAGTGTGACGCAGTCATCAATGCTTCCTGGTGTTTTCCAGGTTGTTTCGGTGGCTGTTCATTGATCTTTCAGAGGAGATTCACATGGGTTCACTGGCATCGATCATGAATTTGGCTATCAAGGGTCTCGGCTCGGTTGGAGCCGGCGATCAGCTTTTCGCCACCTTCCTCGGCTCGGTAGAGACCAACACAGGCAGCTTCAAGATCGCCTGATCTTGCTGACCTGATTCTGGTCCAGCGCCACAATTCTTGATCTCGTCTGACTCAGACGACACAAACTAGGAGTACATATGGGATCCGTCGATATCCTCGGGACAGTCATCGAAGGCGTCAACAAGGCCGGTACCGCAATGTTCGACATGCTGACCAAGCTCAGCGGTGGAACCCCCGACGCCAAGTAAGCCTCAGAGAAACAGAGGGCCCACGCACTATCTGTGCGTGGGCCCTTTGTGATGTCCACGTTTCGGGCCTATGTCCACATTCTGTGTCTTATGATCGCCACGTCCCTCGGTCGCCGGTCCGGCGGGTCCACATCGTCTGCTCTATAAGGAATCCCTTATGCGTGTAACCCGAATTGCCCTAGCCTGCGCCGTTTCGCTGGCGTCGGCGTTATCTCTGCCGGTGATGGCAACAGCCGACGTGGTGGAACCGCCGGCAAAAACGGTGTCCGCCGATGCATCTCCTCGAATCGCTGAGGTCACCCGGATTTCGGATCGTGAGGTTCTTCTCGACGTCGACAGCCCGGCGATGCAGCGAACGATGCAGGTGAAGGTGCTTTTGCCGGCGGACCCCTCGGAACCCCGCGGCACGTTGTATCTGCTCGACGGAAACTCCGGTCAGATCGAGGACAGCAACTGGCTTGATCCGAATAACGGAAATGCTCGGGAGTTTTTCGCGGACAAGAACGTCTTTGTGGTTCTTCCGATCGGTGGAACCGGAACCATGTACACGGACTGGCAGGAAGATCACCCGAAGTTCGGCCGGCTCAAGTGGGAAACCTTCTTGACCAAGGAATTGCCGCCGTTGATCGACGCGAAGTTCAATACCAATGGACGCAACGCAATCGGCGGTATCTCGATGGGTGCCGAGGCAGCTCTCATGCTTGCTCAGCGCGCTCCCGGTCTCTATAGCGCCGTGGCCGGTTACAGCGGGTGCTATACGACGGTCGGCGGTTTCGGCAAGGCTTTGACCGACCTCGTGGTGATCAATGGGATGGCCACGTCGGAGCAGATGTGGGGACCGGTCGACAGCCCGGCGTGGCGTGAACACGACATCTTCGCCAACGCCGACAAGTTGCGTGGGACGAAGGTGTATTTGTCTTCCGGTACCGGTCTTCCCGGGCCGCACGAGACGCTCGAGACCCCTGCGCTCGCTCGAGTAGTCGTCGTCGGCGGTGCCATGGAATTCGGTTCGACACTGTGCACCGACCAAATTTCGCAGGTACTGCGTGACAACGGCGTCGACGTCACCCGAAGCGCGCAACCGGTCGGCATACATGGATGGCCGTACTGGCGTGACGAGCTGGTCCGTTCATGGCCACTGCTCGAGTCGGCTTTGGCAGGCTGAGACCCCGGCGGATCGTCCGATGATTTTCGGCCGCCCGGGCGGTCTATCCCTACGAACACAAACGTAAGGAGTAGCCATGCCCACAATTACGCCGTGCCTGTGGTTCGACACCCAGGCGGAAGAGGCGGCAGAGTTCTACATCTCCGTTTTCGGGAAGGGAAAGATCCTCGGAATCGAGAGATACGGGGAGGGCTCGCCGTCCGGTCTCCCGGCAGGATCCGTGATGACGGTGAGTTTCGAGCTGGACGGGCAGCGGTTCACCGGATTGAACGGTGGACCGATGTTCACCTTCTCGGAGGCCGTCTCGTTCGAGATTCCGTGTGTTGACCAGGCGGAAGTCGACCACTACTGGTTCGCTCTGAGCGAGGGCGGTGAGGAAGGCCCGTGCGGTTGGCTCAAGGACAAATTCGGTTTGTCGTGGCAAGTTGTTCCGAACCGGCTGTTGGAACTGATGCACGATCCCGACCGCGAAAAAGCTCAACGAGCGGTCGACGCGATGATGAAAATGAAGAAGATAGATGTTGCTGAACTCGAGCGAGCGGCCGCTGCCGGCGCCCCCTGATCTTCTCGGATGTCGTGGTCCCGCCGCTGTGAGTGTCGACGCAAAGGGTGGCGGGCACCACTGCAGCGTCGGTACACTGGGCTGAGTGAACTTTCAGCTAACGGGCGCACAGTCGGTGTTTGCCCGGGCTGCCGGATCAGCAGTGGCTACTTACGAGTGGGCTGCGGAAACAGGTGTCGTCCGCGTATGAGTGTTTCAACCGTGCCGAATGTTGCTGCTGTAGGTCTCGATCTTCCTTCTCCGCGCTTTCCGCGTCTGCATGCGTATATCGACATTGCCGTGGTCATTGCTGTGCTGGTGGGAACCAACCTGATCGCGCACTTCACGACGGTGTGGGCGAGTATCGCGACGGTGCCGATCTCGGCTCTTGTGCTCCTGGCGATGAGCAAGCGTCGAGGGTTGGGCTGGGCCGAGTTGGGGCTCTCGCGCAAGCACCTCAGAAGCGGGTCGAAGTACGCGCTCATTGCAGTCGGCTTGGTGCTGACCGTAGTTGCAGTGGGTGCTTTGCTTCCGTTGACCAGGCCTTTCTTTATGGCAGATCGGTATGCGACAGTCTCCGGTGCCATCATCGCGTCGATGATCGTGATTCCGCTCCAGACTGTGATCCCCGAAGAACTCGCTTTCCGTGGCGTTCTCCACGGGACATTGAATCGAGTGAGTGGATTCCGCGGTGTCGCGGCGGCAGGCTCCTTGACGTTCGGTCTGTGGCATATCGCGTCGTCGATGGGGTTGACCAGTGGTAACGCCGGATTGTCGGGCTTTCTGGGGAATGGTGTGGCGGGTCAGATTGCCGGCATTCTGGGCGCCGTTCTGGCGACCGCGGCAGCGGGACTGGTATTCACCTGGTTGCGTCATCGCAGCGGCAGTTTGATTGCACCGATCGCGTTGCACTGGGCACTGAATGGTGCGGGCGCTCTGGCCGCAGCTTTTGTGTGGCACGCAACCATGAACTGATCGAGACAAATCCACCAAGCGCTCGCGGTGCGACTGTGATTTGCTGAATGAGTGACACAGTTGCATCGGGGCCATGTCTTTCATATTTCCGGTAGCCCGACCGTCGACAAGGCGGCCGACGCACTCGTCTCCGTTCCGGACGGGGTACTGGCGTTCGACAACAATGGCGTCGTTGTCTTCTGTGGTGATTACGAGAATTTGCCCGCGCAGTTCCGGCACGGTGAAATGCACGATCACCGGCCGGGGTTCCTGCTCCCCGGATTCGTCGACACTCACATTCATTTTCCGCAGGTATACGCCGGAGACGCGTACGGCGGCGGGCAGTTACTCGAGTGGCTCGACCTCTGTGTTTTCCCGTCCGAATCGCGTTTTGCCGATCCGGAATTTGCCGCTCATGCGGCCGCATCCTTTTGTGAGCGACGGATAGCCACCGGTACCACCGCGGCGATGGTTTTCGGCTCGGCATTTCCTCACGCGCAGGACTCCTTGTTCGCAGAAACTTTGCGACGCGGCCTTCGCGTAGTCAGTGGCCGCGGTATCCAGACGGTGGGGCCGGATTCGGCCGCAGCACTCATCACGTCGGAGGAAGACGCGATCAGCCTGACCCGCACCGAGATCGAACGTTGGCACGGCGCAGACACGGGTGACATCGACACTGCACTCCTGCACGTGGCCGTCGTACCGCGATTTTCCTTGGCGGTCACGACGGAGACCCTGAAGAACCTGGGGGAGTTGTACGACGAGGTTCGGGAACGTGGCGTCTATTTCCACAGTCATCTCAACGAGAACAACAGGCCGGGAACCGGTGAGGTAGCGACCACCCTCGCGCAGTACCGGGTGAACACCTACCTCGACACGTACGACGGCAAGTTCCTGCCGGGCTCACAGCGCGGCGGAAAGTCGTTCCTCGGACCGCGCGCAATTCTGGCGCATTCTGTTCACTGCCAGGACGCCGAGCTGGCCCGAATGGCGGAGACCGGGACGTCGATCGCGCATTGCCCGACGTCGCAGCAGTTTCTCGGCTCGGGCACGATGCCGTGGAAGCGAACCGTCGAAGCCGGCGTCAATATCGCGATAGGTTCTGACTTCGGCGGCGGTGACGAGTGCCTGATCTCGCAGGTTCTCGGCGACGCCTTCAAAGTGCACATTTCCGAGGTCGGTGACGCCGGAATCTCGATGCATCCGGCGGAGTTGCTGTTCACCGGAACGCTAGCCGGGGCTCGCGCGCTGGACATGGAGAGCCGTTTCGGCAATTTCGACGTCGGTAAGGAAGCAGATTTTCTGGTTGTCGATCCGAGTCGCTGGGCACCGCTCGAAGACTTGATCAACCACGGAACTCGCTCGCCGGATCCGGTCCTGGCGCGTGATCAGACCTTGTTCGGCCTGCTGATGGCGATGCGCGAGCCGGCGATCTCCCAGGTCTACGTCCAGGGTCGCAGGATCTCGGACTGACGTGTCGGGTTCCGCGACTGTCGTCACGGCGTATCACCGCCTCGCGAGCGGCAGCGGCGATACGTTCCAGGAGTGGATTACCCGCACTGTCGACGCGGCCAAGGTCGAGGAAGGCTACGTCGGCAGCTCGGTCAGTGACGGTTCCGGACCTGCGGATTGCGGAGTCTCCCATACCTTTACCGGGATCGAGAATCTACATCGGTGGCTTGATTCACCGGAGTATGCACAGGTCGCGGAAGACGGCGCGGCGCGCGGAGTGCTGGCAAAGAGTTCGGATCTTGTTCTGGTGGAAGGAATTCCGCCGCCGCCTGGCATTGGGGTGTATGACCATACGGTTGTCGCCGGGAGGCAAACCGAATTTCTTCGGACTCAGCACCTCTTGATCAACGCGAGTTCCCACTTCTCCGGATACGAGGGCGCGTTGCTGCTGCGGTCGATTCAGGACGCGACTCGGTGGAAATCGGTTCTGCGTTTCCGAACGGAACAGCAACTTGCCGTGTGGATGAGGTCGCCGCAGCGGGCCGAGGTGTTGCCGGAACTACGGGCGGAGTTGGCCGAGGATTTCACCGAGACTGTGCGGTCGACACCGTTCGGCACGATCTTCCGTACCGAGAACGGGCACACTCGCGTGACACCGAACTGGAAGACCGCGATGATCGTTCTTCTGGTTCTCTACCCGACCGTCATGACGTTGTCGCGGTTTCTCGGCCCGGTGCTTGACGACTTCGGCGCACCACCCTGGTTGTCGATGTGGTTGAGTCAGATCGTCAGCGTCGGTGCGATGACGTGGTTCCTGATGCCGGCGGCCACACGATGGTTCGGTCGGTGGTTGGACCCGATCGACGGCGCGAAACGTCGCACCAACATCCGGGGCACCGTTGTTGTTCTGGGTGTCTACGCGGCGACGCTCGCGCTGTTCGCTTCCGTCCGATGGCTGCAGTTCTGGGATTACTTCGACTGAATGCGTCCGCGCCGGAAGTAGGCGATGGGTCCGACGAAGTTGATGGCGATGATCGCAGCCCATTTGGTTTTGCTGCCGTTCACCGACGCTCGATCGCGTCGAGCGAGATCCGCCCAGGCCGAGACGGCGAGGATCGATTGGACGGAGAACATTGCGATGATGACGCGTCGTTGGCGGGATGAAAGCTCACTCCAGGACTTCTTTTTACGGTTCATGACTTCACTTTGCCGCTCACCTTGGCCGGTGGTTGTCGTAACGCGAATCGAAACCATGTGAAATGAGTGTGAATAGCGTCACGGCCGTACCGGTCTGGTTGGTTCCGAGTGGGGTTCTGTGGCCTGGACTGGAGCGTAAAGAACTCGTGAATGCGTGTCGTGGCTGACTGATTGCGCGCAATTCACGGATGTCGACGCCTTCCGTGATCGGTGGCCCGCACGGGCAGGCAAGTTACGTGGTCAGAAAGTAAATTAAGTAAGGCTTGCCAATCTTCCGATGCACCTAATTTGATTGCTGGAAATTCGCCATTGTTGGGAACCGTGTTCGAGTATCGTAAAGAAATGGGCATATTGTCGCAGTTTGGTTACATTGACGGGTTGCTACCTGTGCATATTACGTAGTTCTGGCGAGAGGGAAATGTAACGTACCGGACACATTTGGTGTCGCAGAAGTAACGGAAGGGCTCTACTGTTATCCCCAGCAGCCAGACAGTGGCTCGCCATCACGGACAGTTCATCACTGACAGGAGCAATAACAATGCCTAGTTCTTCGGATATCTCGGACTTCCTCGGTGCCTTCTCTGCTCTGTTCAGCTTCCTCGACTTCATCAGCGGAAGCGTCGAAGGCGTAATGCCCCAGTAGGTCCAGAAGACTTACAGAAAATCCGAAGCAGTGCCCCCGAGTCTCGGACTCGGGGCACTGCTTTGTGTCGGCCAAGGCGGTGGGCCGAGCGGTGCCGCGAAATTTGGGGCTGATGTTAAGCAAGTGTCAGACGGGGCGGTGGGACTGTGATGGAATCGAGTCGAAAAGGTTATTTCGACATTTCGCCCAGATAGGGCGAGCCATGCCGCTGATCGGAGCACTGTGCACATTTCACGAAGGAATCTGTTCAAGTACGCGGCCGCGGGGTCTGCTGCCGTTGGCCTGGCCGCGCTGAGTGGAACCACGTCGGTAGCAAACGCCGGCTCGCTGGGCACGCTTCTCGACTACTCGGCCGGAGTCCCGTCCGCTCACGCGATCCGCGCGGGAGGCTATGCGGGTGCGATCCGCTATGTATCCGACCGTCGTTCGGATGCGAACTGGATGATCGGCAAGCCTGTCCGAGCGGATGAAGTCAATGCGTTGACTGCGGCGGGACTGCAGGTTGTGTCCTGCTACCAGTTAGGAAAGGGCGCTACGGCGGACTGGCGGGAGAAGTACGACGGCGGCCGACGCCATGCCGCGCGTGGGCTCCAGCTGCATCGGGAAGCCGGTGGGCCCGAGGGCGTGCCGATCTACGCGTCCATCGACGACAATCCGAGTCCGTGGGAGACGGCCAACCTGGTGCGGCCGTACCTCGAAGGCTGGGCGTCGGTCATCGGCAATCAGAATCTCGGAATCTACGGCAATACAAAAGTTATCGACGCCATGATCGGCGCCGGCATCGGAACCTGGTTCTGGCAACACAATTGGGGATCGACGGGGGTGCACCCCCGAGCGCATCTACATCAGTTCGAGATCGACAAGCGGCAAGTCGACGGCGTGGGCGTTGATCTGAATGCGATCCTCGCCGTCAACTACGGGCAGTGGTCGATGGCAGGGTCGCCCATTCCCGGAGTGTCGTTCGGATCCGTCCTACCCGCCCTACCTCCGCTACCTCCTCTGCCTCTCGGCTCTATCGGGCTATAGCGCCGAATTTCGCCAACCAGACGCGGGCATCCTCGGGAGGTTGCCCGCGGCTTCGGCGGCCAGGCACCAGGCTTTGGTCATCGAAAGAAAGTTCATCGGGTTGTAAGCGTCTTCTTCACGGGACCACAAGCCGTCGCCCGCGTAGTGCAGGATCGTGATGTTTGCAGCGCCGTGCGTTGAACCGTCGCCCGGATCTTCCATCGGATTATCGATTTCGGCGATGATCCATCCGCGCTCTTCGTCGATCACGTGCCAGTTGGCGGGAAACTCGGTCATGCGCTTTCCCGGAAACTCGGTCATCGTGCGCGTGACCCACTTGCGTACGGCTTCACGGCCGTTGAGGGTTCCGTAGGCATGTTCGACGTAGACGACGTCTTCGGTGAACATGTCGGCAAACGCATTCCAATCACCACTGCGGGTGCATTCGACGACGGTGTTCTGGAACCCCGCGAATGCGCGATCAAGTTCTGAGCGTGTCCAAGCCATGTGTGACTCCTTGGTGGGTCGTTCAAGGGGCAGGCGATCGAATCAAATTAGAACATGTTCTTATTGGTTTGCGTCGGCGATTCGCCCGACTCCGACTGTGCGGTACCGTCGTTGCCGGGTCGGGAACCCCTTACACAGAAGGAATCTATTCATGGATCTGGTCATCAACTTCATTTACACCATGCTGTCCGCGATGCAGACCGGCAGCATCGAAGGTTCCTCGTCGAGCTAGCGCCACCGCGAGGCTGATTCCCTTATGCGGCTTTCCGTTTGGGAATCAGCCACGCGAACAACATGGTGGCGCCCGCGGCGATGATGGAGATCAGGAACGTAGCTTTGAACATGTCGAGTGTCGGGAAAACGCGGTCGTGGACAACAATCGTGGCGCCGGCCAATACAACGCTCACGACAGCGGCGGAACTCGACGTTCCGATCGATCGCATCAGTGAGTTCAACCCGTTGGCAGCAGCTGATTCGGTGATCGGAACCGCTCCCATGATCAGGGCGGGCATGGACGAAAATGTCAGCCCGACGCCGGCACCGATGATCATTCCGGCCAGTACGATCTGCCAGACCGTCGACGTCGCGAAATATGCGACGGCATAACCGAGTCCGACGATGAAGCCCCCCACCGTCAAGGTGATCCGGGGCCCTTTCCACATCGAGAGTCGAGCCGAGACCGGTGAGAGCGCCATCATGACAAGGCCACCCGGTGCGAGCGCCAACCCGGCGGCGACCATGGAAAGACCCATTCCATAGCCAGTTTCCTTGGGAGCCATCAGAAGTTGCGGGAATGACAACGAGTTTCCGTACATCGCAAACCCGACCGATATCGATGCAAGGTTTGTAAACAGGATCTGTTTTCGGGCGGCGATGCGCAGGTTGACCAGTGGCGCATCCAGTCGCAATTCCCAGAGTCCCCAGATAACAAAAATTACTACCGACGCCGCGAGCAGTCCTAGTGTCTTCGGATCACTCCATCCCCAGGTTCCGCCCTTGGTGATGGGGAGAAGTAATGCAATCAGGCCGGCCGCCAGTCCCAGTGCACCGATGAAGTCGAAGCGGCCCGGACGGCGCACCGTGGACTCCGGAATCACGAAGTACACGG
Source organism: Rhodococcus sp. OK302 (assembly GCF_002245895.1). Lineage (NCBI taxonomy): Bacteria > Bacillati > Actinomycetota > Actinomycetes > Mycobacteriales > Nocardiaceae > Rhodococcus > Rhodococcus sp. OK302. The sequence continues at coordinate 5,642,496 of NZ_NPJZ01000001.1, read as the reverse complement.
ACAATATGCAAATGATTCCGAGTATTGCGGATACGACGAACAGGTAGTGCCAATCGGCGCTCTGGGCAATGATTGCGGCGACAGGCAGGCCGATCGCGCCACCGACGCCCAATGTGGCACTCATGACGGCCATGGCGCCGCCCACCTTCTTGGGTGGCAGAACGTCGCGCAGGATGGCAATGCCCAGCGGGATTGCGCCCACGGATGCGCCCTGGAGTACTCGGCCGATCACCAGCACGATGAGGGAGGGCGCCAAAGCGCAGATGACGGAACCGATGACAACCAAGCCGAGGCTGGCCAGGATCATTCGTTTCTTGCCGAACATGTCGCCGAGGCGACCACTGATGGGCGTGATCACGGCGGCGGCGAGGAGCGTCGCGGTGATTGCCCACGAGGTGTCAGATGGGGAGGCATCGAGCAAGGTCGGTAGTTGCGGAATGATCGGGACGACCAACGTTTGCATCAATGCAACGACGATCCCGCAGAGTCCCAGGACGGTCAGGATCAGTCGCGGTTTCACGGTTGGGGCCGGGTCGGCGTGAGTGCCCGCATTCAGTGGATCTGCGTGGACGGACATGTAACTCCCGATGAAATTGCGCGGTGCCTGGCTGTGCGGCAGAAACCGCTCTAGGTGTGCACGCTACACATTATGTGTATCCTGCACAATATGACCGCCGTGCAAGAACCGACGCCTGATCGAAACAGTGAATTGGTCGATATCGAGTACGAACTGACTTTGCTGTCGCGATATCACGCACTGGCTCAACGCGCGGAGCTTCATCTGGACCGTTCCGCTTACCTCTTGCTCGGGCGTCTCGAACTGGACCATCCCAAGAGCCTCAAGGAATTGTCTTGCGCATTCTCCTTGGATATCTCGACCATCAATCGACAGATCGGTGCACTGCGACGCCAAGGGCTGGTTGAGCGCGTCGAAGATCCCGAAGGCGGTCTGGCTCGAAAAGTTCAGCCGACAGCTGCAGGTTTGTCGAAACTCCGTGCGGACCGCGAGCATTCGATTGTCGGCGTCGAAAGGGTGCTGGGGGATTGGTCGCCGGACTCGCGACGCGCGCTCAGCGAGCTTCTGCGGAAATTGAATCAATCGGTCGAAAAACTCGAGGGCCGGGAGTGGCCGCGGCCGAATCCGGCGGATCAGGTCTGAGCGCCCGACAAACTCGAATCAGGTTCGGGCGCAATGACAACGAGCTTCGGATGATCCTCCGGAGATGAATGGTTTCCGCGCCACGACATCAGTGACCACCGCGAAAGTCCGGACAACGCCGAGCCCAAGCTGGCGAATGATCCGGAACTGAGGAATGACGCGGTCGAGCCGATACTTCCGACGGACAGAACCGAGAAGGCACTTCCGATCGAGAGGATCGAGTACGCGCTACCGATCGAGAGAATCGATCCTTCGGAGCGGATCGACAAAATTGATCTACTTCGTGAATGTCCCATGCTGTTCAAATGTGAATGTCCCATTCCTTGGTCTATCACGGCACGGAAGCACACAAAAGAGGCCCGCCGAAATTCGGCGGGCCTCTTCTTGCGTTGCGTGTGTCAGATCAAGCGACCGCGAACATGCCTACGGTCGGCAGGAAACTGCAGGTGATGCGCTCTGCGCCCTCGGGCTGTGTGGTCAGCGAACCGCTGATCACGGACAGTACGCGTCCCGGGCCGGTGTCGGCGATTACCGACAACGTGGCGGGGCCGTCCGGGTTGATACGGGCAGCGTTGGTGAGGTTCTGGGTAGCGCCGCGCTGGTTGTCGATGTTGATCCAGGTGACCGTCATCGGTACCGGCTGGTCGTCGGTAGCCGGAGCGGTTCCGAGGGCCGTGAAGACAAATCCGGCCTGACCGGCGGCAGGTCCCGGAGGCGGCAGGTGTGCCGGGCCGGGAACAGCGAGGGCGGTGCCGACGGAATCGGCGGTCGCGCCGATGCAGCCTTTACCCAATGTCGGGTAGAGGAACTGGGCGATGACGGGTGCGTTCTCGTTCGGGATTTCCGGTCCGCCGCCGCCGCTGCCGTCGAGGAAGGTGATGACCTTCTCGAGGGTGGCCTTGAGTTCAGGCGGAAGTCCTGCGGAATTGAGAATCGCACGGGCCTGGTCGAGCAGTGCGGCCTGCGGGTTGCCGGCGACCTGCATGTTGCCTGCGGCATCCACGGGACCAGCTGCTGCGCCGATGATGGCGGGGGCAAATGATGCCAGGAACTCGATCGGCACACTTCCTGGTGCCGGCGGTGCGGCCGGATCGGCCATCGCCTGTGCCGGCAATGCCAGTCCTGCTACTGCGGCAATTGCGACGGCGGTGAACGCCTTACGCATACCTCGGGTTCGAAGCACTGTTTCCCCATCCATTGGTCATACTGCGCAGATGCCGGGGCACCCACGTTTGACGGCTCGAGGGGTCACTCTATGTACAGAGCCCCCGGGTTGTACAGCTGTTCAGTTTCTGATCAGCTACGGATCCCGCAGGAGTCTATTACATGACTGGCCCCGATATGATTTCTCGGCGACCATACCTGTGGCAGAAGTGATCTATGTGAATGTTGATGCAACCGTTATGTCGGCTTATTCAGTTTCGGGGCTTACAGGCTCACGAAATTCTGAATGAGAGCATCAATTTTCCGAGCAAACCTTACGTCGAGTTCGGTGATACCCCCGGCCGAATGGGTCGACAGTGTGTAGGTGACTTTTCGCCAGCGGACGTCGATATCGGGGTGATGATCGGCGGCCTCGGCGGCGGCGGCGACCTCTTGCAGGAGCGCGATTGCGTCCGGGAAGGTCGAGGATTCGACGGTGCGCGAGATGGCATCTCCGGTGCGGTGCCATTCGGGTAGGTCGTCGAGGGCTGCGAGAATTTCGGAATCGGACATCACGGTGGCCATACTCCATCATGGTGTCATGAGCGACGAGCCTGCAAGGGAGTACGTAGTGGTGGCCGGCGCGATCTTCCGCGACGGCCGACTGCTGCTGGCGCAGCGCGTCCGGCCACCGGAGTTGGCCGGCAAATGGGAACTGCCGGGTGGGAAGGTCGAGGAGTTCGAGTCGCCGCAGGAAGCGCTGGAGCGAGAATTAGCGGAAGAACTGGGCGTCGAGGTTCGGTGTGGATCCCGGATCGGCGTCGATGTTGCACTCGGCCAGGGGCGAGTGTTGCGGGCGTATCGCGTCGACATGCCGGAAGGCGAGCCCGAGGCACTTGATCACGCGCAACTCGCGTGGGTCGACGCGGACAGCTTGGAAACGTTTGATCTGGTAGCGAATGACGAGGCCTGGGTCCCGGATCTGCTCGCCGAATTGCGATCGCTCAGGCAGCCCGAGCCTTCTTGAGGCCCGCTTTGAGTTCCTTCTTGGATGCTCCGGCGCTTTCGAGCTTCTTCATGCGCATGATGACGACGGGGCATTTGATGCACCGGGTCTTCTTGCGGCAGCACTTCTTTTTAGGCTTGAGCTGTGAGACTTTGCTTGCCTTGACTTTACCCATGTGGCGCTGCGGCTTTCCTGTGTCGAGATGGCGGAGAAACCGCACTTCAAACAAGGTTAGCGTACCCTTAAGTGCGAGGTTTGACCAGGCGTAACCCTGGATGAATTCAGGGTGTTGTAAATCACTATCTGCAGGTCGGGGCCGTGATAGACACCGCACTATGCGCGAGTCTGTGCTCAGAGCGAGTAGGATTTACTAGGCCGCGGTGCCTTCTCAAGGCGATTCGTGCACCTACTCGGATCACACATTCGTACAGCGGCCACCAGAGAGAGCCGTGCGTGCGAGTTTCGCGTGGCCGAATCTACTCAGCCGAATTACTCAGCCAGGAGAGCCATCGCGTGACCACCACCAGCTTCCGTAACGTTGCCATCGTCGCACACGTCGACCACGGCAAGACCACCCTCGTTGACGCCATGCTTCGTCAGTCCGGCGCCTTCGAGGAGCGCGCCGAGCTGGTCGATCGCGTCATGGACTCAGGAGACCTCGAGCGCGAGAAGGGAATTACGATTCTCGCGAAGAACACCTCCGTACACAAGCGCAACGAGGACGGCTCGATCACCGTCATCAACGTGATCGACACCCCCGGCCACGCCGACTTCGGTGGAGAGGTCGAGCGCGGCCTGTCCATGGTCGACGGCGTTGTCCTGCTCGTCGACGCTTCCGAGGGCCCGCTTCCTCAGACCCGCTTCGTGCTCCGCAAGGCACTTGCTGCCTCGCTGCCCGTCATCCTGGTCGTCAACAAGACTGACCGTCCCGACGCGCGTATCGAAGAGGTTGTCGCCGAGGCTCAGGATCTGCTCCTCGACCTCGCGTCCGACCTCTCGGACGAAGCGGCTGAAGCCGCTGAGCTCGCACTCGGACTCCCCGTCCTTTACGCCTCCGGCCGTGAAGGCAAGGCTTCGACCGTGCAGCCCGCGAACGGCCATGCGCCTGACGCCGAAGACCTCGAAGCACTTTTCCAGGTTCTGATGGAGTACGTCCCGGCTCCCAAGGGCAAGGCCGACGCGCCTCTGCAGGCTCACGTCACCAACCTTGACGCCTCCGCATTCCTCGGTCGCCTCGCACTGGTTCGTATCCACAACGGCGAACTGCGCAAGGGCCAGACCGTGTCCTGGTGCCGCGAGGTCGACGGCGAGCCCGTCATCACCAAGACCAAGATCACCGAACTTCTCACCACGATCGGTGTCGAGCGCGTTCCCTCCGAGCTCGCTGTTGCCGGCGACATCTGCGCTGTTGCAGGCTTCCCGGACATCATGATCGGCGACACCCTCGCTGATCTCGACAACCCGGTGCCGCTTCCCCGCATCACCGTCGATCAGCCGGCCATCTCGGTCACGATCGGCACCAACACGTCGCCGCTCGTCGGCCGCGTCAAGGGTCACAAGCTGACCTCGCGCATGGTCAAGGCTCGCCTCGACCAGGAGCTCGTCGGTAACGTCTCGCTCAAGGTCCTCGACATCGGTCGCCCCGATGCGTGGGAGGTCCAGGGTCGTGGAGAGCTCGCTCTCGCCATCCTCGTCGAGCAGATGCGTCGCGAAGGCTTCGAACTGACCGTCGGCAAGCCGCAGGTGGTCACGCAGACCGTCGACGGCAAGATCCACGAGCCTTTCGAAGAGCTGACCATCGACAGCCCCGAGGAATACCTCGGCGCCATCACGCAGCTCCTCGCAAACCGCAAGGGCAAGATGGTCCAGATGGCGAACCACGGCGCAGGCTGGGTTCGTATGGAGTTCATCGTTCCTTCGCGTGGCCTCATCGGCTTCCGTACGGAATTCCTCACGGACACCCGCGGAACCGGTATCGCCAACGCTGTTTTCCACGGTTACGCACCGTGGGCCGGCGAGATCCGTGCGCGCCACACCGGCTCGCTCGTTTCGGACCGCTCCGGCACGGTTACCCCGTTCGCCATGATCCAGTTGGCTGACCGCGGAACCTTCTTCGTCGACCCCGGCGCCGACACCTACGAGGGCATGGTCGTGGGCATCAACCCGCGTCAGGAAGACCTCGACATCAACGTCACCCGAGAGAAGAAGCTGACCAATATGCGTCAGTCCTCCGCAGACGTGATGGAGACCCTCGCAAAGCCGATCAAGCTCGAACTCGAAGCAGCCATGGAATTCTGCTCCGGCGACGAGTGCGTCGAGGTCACCCCGGAGGACGTCCGCGTCCGCAAGGTGCACCTCAACGCAACCGAGCGCGCTCGTGAGCGCTCGCGCAGCAAGTCCCGCGACAAGGCTTCTCTCTAGTCTTTCGCTGGTAACAACCTGACAGGCGAATGTGCCTTTTGCTCGGAGTTCTTCCGGCGAAAGGTACATTCGCCTTCATGGTTTCCAGGAACCTTGCACACCTGGGAATCGTGGACTGAGGGGCCTCGGGCGCCTCGTACGGAAGGAATTTGTCTGTGGTTGGTGGACGTCGTTACCTGGCGTTGGTAGTGGCTGTGACGGCATTGTCGTTGGCTGCTTGTACGGCAGATCCGCCTCCGCCGGTCGAGAGCACCGAGACGGTCAAGCCGACGCCCGCACCGGCGACGCCGGCGATGAAGGTGGTGTCGGTCGGCATCGACGAGGTTGGCGACGGATTCAATCCGCACCTCCTCGCGGACCTGTCACCGGTTAACTCGGCTGTGGGTAACCTGGTGCTGCCCAGCGTTTTTCGTCCGATCAGTTCGGCCGTCCATCCGGGAGTGACCGAGTGGATGCTCGACGACTCGTTCGCGCTGTCGGCGGAGGTGGTCTCCGAGGCGCCGTTCACGATTCGCTACCAACTCCGAAACGAGGCACAGTGGTCGGACGGTGCGCCAATCGCGGCCGAGGATTTCCGCTACCTGTGGCAGCAGATGATTTCGGTTCCCGGCGTCGTCAATCCTGCCGGGTATCAACTGATTCAAGACGTGACATCTTCCGGCGGCGGAAAGACCGTCAACGTCGTGATGCGTGCGGCTTATCCGGCGTGGCGTGAACTGTTCACCGATCTACTTCCGTCCCATCTGATCAAAGACACCCTCGGCGGTTTCAGTACCGGCCTCAGTGAGGGAATCCCGGTGTCGGGGGCTCATTTCCACGTCCGTTCGGTCGACCGTGGCCGCGACGAGATCGTCCTCGAGCGCAATGACCGGTTCTGGGGAAAACCCTCGGATCCGGACCAGATCGTGATGCGCCGCGCCGGTACCGCGGCACAAGTGGCCGACGCGATGCGTACCGATGACTCGCAGGTCGCGCAGATCCATGCCGGTAGCGCTACCGAGATCCAACTGTCCGCAGTTCCGGGAGTACAGACCGCCTTCACGTACGTGCCGCGCACTCTCGATGTGACCGTGAACGGGCGCAGTGCCACGTTTGCCGACGTTCGTGTCCGGAAATCCGTACTGGGACTTCTGGATTCAGATCTCCTGGCCGTGGTGGCTGCGGGCAGTGAGTCTGCTTCGGCGCCTGCCAAGGCTCAAATTCTCTCGCCGTCCGACCCGGGGTACGCACCCACTGCGCCGCCCAAACAGAGTCGCGAGCAGTCGGTCGAACAACTTGTCGCGGCGGGATACGTCGTGGAGCCGCCGAGCGGCCCCGTGCCGGTCGGAGGAACCGTCGGACGCATCGTCCGCGACGGCAAGCCGCTTACTTTGGTTGTCGGGGCTCCGGAAAACGACGATATCGCGATCGCGGTAGCGAACACCGCTGCCGACGAGCTACGGGAGGCCGGAATTGCGGTAACTGTGAAATCTGTTCCAGCAGAAGAGTTGTACGGCAAGGAGCTGACGACGGGACGCGTCGATATGGTGGTGGGCTGGGTTCGCGCCGGCGCAGACCCGGCGACGTCCTTGGCCTCTCGATTCAGTTGCCCGCTGGTTCCGATCGCGGTGGCATCGGCAACTCCGGCGCCCACCCCGGTGGCACCGACGCCGACCACTGCACGTGAGTTCAATTCCGAAGCGCCGAGCAATATCTCGGGCCTGTGCGATCCGTCGTTGCAGCCACGGATCGACGAAGCACTGAGCGGTATCGGAGACTTCGGTGCCTTGATCGCGGACGCAGAACCGAAACTGTGGGATCTGGCGGCGGTATTGCCGATCGTGCAGGACCGCACGCTGGTTGCCGCAGGAACCGGGGTGGAAGGCGTCACCCTGGTCGGTCCGGTGCAGGTCGGAATTTTCGGTAATGCCACCAACTGGGTGAGGGTGAAGAAGTGACCGCCACGACCAAGCGACTCCTCCTGGTGCACGCACACCCCGACGACGAGACGATTACCACCGGCGGAACCATCGCCCGGTACGTCGACGAAGGCGTCGAGGTTACTGTCCTTACCTGCACGCTGGGTGAAGAGGGTGAGGTGATCGGTGATCGTTGGGCCGGTCTCGTTGCCGGTGAGTCGGATCAGCTCGGTGGATACCGGATCGCGGAATTGACGTCTGCGCTCTCTGCGCTCGGCGTAGATGCTCCTCGATTCTTGTTGGGAGCCGGTCATTTTCGTGATTCCGGAATGATCGACACCCCGTCGGCCTCCAATCCCCGGGCATTTGTCAACGCTGATACCGAAGATGCTGTTCGCGGTGTGGTTGAGGTGATCCGTGAACTGCGTCCGCACGTCGTGATCACGTACGACACCAACGGTGGGTACGGGCATCCCGACCACATTGCGGCCAACGCGATCACCACCGCTGCGGTCGACGCTGCCGGCACAACCGTTTATCCGGAAGCCGGGCCGCCGTGGACGCCGCAGAAGTTGTATTGGACGGTGACCGAACGCAGTTCGCTGGAACGAGGGATCGCGTCAATCTGCGAGTTCCCTGAGCAGTGGCGATTGCCGGAACCGGGTGAACTGCCGAGCGTCGACGATGCCGAGGTCACCACCGCGATCGATATCGGTGAGGTACTCGAGTCCAAGGCCGAAGCTCTCTCCGAGCACGCGACCCAGGTGACAGTGGCTCCGAGTGGCACCGAATTTGCGCTCTCCAACAACGTGGTGCAACCGATCCTGGCGGTGGAGCACTTTGTTCTCGTCCGGGGTGCGCTCGGTGAGGTCGGCGGCGACGGTCGCGAGAGCGATCTGTTCAGCGGTACACACGACTGACCTGGTAGTTACGGGTCAGGCATTGCGGCTCACACCGGAATGCGGTGTGATGCATGTCACCGAACGGGTGGTCCTTCGGGTGGCAGCAGGGATGGTGGCGCACACATGTTCAACTGGGACGTACAGAATCAGATCGTCGCGTTCGTCGATTCTCTGCGACCGATGGCGGGTTTTTACCACGATCAGTACTACGGATCGTTGTACGCGTTCGCGGATCAGCAAAGTCACCTTCTGACGTTGCTCGGGTTCCCGCCGGTTCCGTGATCGTGCATCCGTGCCGGGAAGGGACCCGCGCTCACCGGTGTTCCTCGGATAGACCAAAATTGAGTCCATGACCACGGCCCCTCCGACCTCGAACGCAAACATCGTGAAGTCAGAAGGAATGTCGTTTCTCGATCCAGTCATCCTCGGTGTTCTGATTTTCGACGGATTTCTGTGCGCGGTGCTGGCGGTGATCTTTCTTCCGAGCTACCTCGGCACCACACCTTTCCCGGTCAGCATTCTGGTTGCCGCTGTCGTCAACCTCATTTTGGTCATCGCCGCGCGGACGGTGACGACGGCCGGCAAAGCGGCACTGCCGCTCGCTGGTTGGATCGCCGGATTCCTGTTGTGCATGGTCGGCGGGCCGGGCGGCGACGTTCTGGTGCTGTCGTCGCCGTTGACTCTCCTCCTACTTGTCGGTGCACTGGCGCCGGCAGTTGTGTATTTGTTCAAGGTCGCGAGCAACGCACTCACGTCGCCCAAGGATTTCGGCCGCGCATAGGGGACACTGACATCTGTGGCTGAACTAGACCTTGCGGGTACAACTATCGCTTTGACGGCGGAGCGGCGGACCGAAGAATTTGCGGCCCTCCTCGAGCGGCGGGGCGCCGAGACCGTCCGTACGCCGGTAATCCACGTACTGCCCTTGATCGACGACGCCGATCTGCGCGTGCAGACGGCGGCGTTGATCGCTGATCCGCCGGAACTGGTGGTCATCAGTACGGGCATCGGGTTTCGGGGTTGGCTCGAGGCCGTGGCGTCGTGGGATCTGACCGAGCAGTTTCTGGGCGCACTGAACCGGACCCGCATCATTGCCCGCGGACCCAAAGCGGTGGGCGCGATCCGTGGAGCAGGTTTGCGTGAGGCGTGGTCGCCGGCGGGGGAATCCTCCGAGGAAGTCCTCGACCACCTTCGCAGTGAGGGCGTCGAGGGAGTGCGCGTGGCAGTTCAACTGCACGGCATCATCACCGAGTGGGAACCGCTGACCGACCTGAGTGCGTCGTTGGCAGACCTCGGAGCCGTCGTGACCGCGATATCGGTCTACCGGTGGATCCGGCCGCCCGATCAGGGGCCGGTGCGGGCACTGGTGTCAGCGGTGCGGTCCGGCAATATCGATGCACTCACCTTCACCAGTGCCCCGGCAGTCTCTTCGATGCTCAGTACGGCCAAGGAGATGGGCGAACTCGAACGATTTGTTGCTGCGATGCGAGGGTCGGTGCCCACTTATTGCGTCGGCCCTGTGACAGCGGCACCGTTGGAACTGCTCGGAGTGCCCACGATTCAGCCGGAACGATCGAGGCTCGGATCATTGGCGCGGCTGATTATCGACGATCTGCCCAGACGTCGCCGGCTCCAGGCGTGACAGCTTCGATCAGACTCCAGGAATCCTGAGCAGGCAGGTCGATCACGGCGTAGCCGCCGGTGCCGGCCGGTGTCGCGGCGATAACGGTGGCAACTCCGGCGCGCCGCTGGAAGAACGTTTCACGAACCGTCCAGCCGATCACGCCGTCCGCTTCCAGGCTGTGCCGTTTGCGGTCGAGCGAGCCACTGCGGGTGATCAGCCATCCTGGTAGCACTGCGTGACCGAGGCCCTTGGCTCGGTCGTAAGCGAGGGCTGTACCGCCCACTGCCAGCACTGCAACGCCGACCCACGCGTACACCGGAATCTGAACTCCGAATGCGAGGCTGACGAGCAGCGCCACAAGCGCGGTCCCCGCGGCGAACAGACCGCGGGTGTAACGGCGCCGACGCGCGGCGCTGCCGTGGCCGCCGAGGGGGATCGATGCCTGCCGGGTATCGCCGATGACGGTGGCCATCACCCGTTCCGCTTCGGCCCGCGGCCCCTGCGGCAACAGAAGTGAGGATTCCTTCTTTTCTGCACTCACACCGGTCATGATGGCGTCGAGGCGAGCACCGCCGGCGAGACGAAGCAGGAGTGGTTCTTTCAGCGTCGTACCGCGTAGGCGCGCTCGATCCAAGGTGGTTTGGCGGGTCTTGAGCAGTCCGTGGCTGACATGGAGGATGCGGCCATTGTCGGTCAGGGTCATGTTGCCGAATGCGATCAGATACTGAACGCACGCGAAGATGCTGGAAAGGACGAGTAGCGCGACGAGGGCAACGACGACCAAAACGGTGACGCCGAGGCTTTCGAGCGAGTCGACGCTAGTGGAGACGGCCGACGATCTCGCGATTGCGCTTCCGACTCCGTATTGGAAGGCGATGCCGACTATCGCAGCGATGATGAAGATTCCGGTAAACGAAAAGGGTGCGTACCGTACCCAACTCGGCTGCCAGTGCCCGATCTCGGTTTCCGAAGGTTCTTGCGGCAGCGGTGTTTCGGAAGTGGACTGTCCCGGTTTTTCAGGCTTGCTTCGAGCTCCTGCGAGGAGCGCGGCGCGAAGGTCGGGGACCAGCGCGCTCGAGAGTGCGTTGAGCTCGAACTTGTTGGACTCGTGCCCTTTACCGGCACGCTGGCCGGTGCCGATCCGGACGATGGAAAGCCCGAGCAGTCGGTGCATGACACCGGCTTCGACGTCGACGGATCGAATTCGACTCCGCGGCACCGAGAGCAGTTTCTTCTGGAAAACGCCGGTACGAAGCTGAACATGTACCGGGCCGATGCGGTAGGTGGTGGTGAACCATCGCAGCAGACCGAAGATCACCAGCAGTGTGACGACGGCGACGCCCCACAGATGATTTCCGCTCTGGCTGCCGAGAATGAACGAGACCACGAGGACGGGAAGCAGTTTGACGACTTCGTTGACCGGGTGGACCAGCAGCATTCGTCGGTCGAGGCGAAGCCACGGCTGTTCTTGCTCCGCGGCTTCGGCGGCCGCAGATTCGGATTCGGCGGGAATGTCGACCATGGGTTCGATTTCCTGGTATTCGGTCATGTTGCGTCACCGACGTTGCTGCCGGCGATCTCGGTCAGCTGGGCCACGGTGCGGTCTGCGACCTCCTGATCGAGAGCCGAGATCTTCACGGCTCCGGCGGACGACGCAGTCGTCACAGTCACGGTGGCGAGTCCCAGCATTCGGTCGATGGGGCCGCGCTCGGTGTCGACGGTTTGGATCCTCGAGATGGGGGCGATGCGTCGTTCGTGGGTGAACCAGCCGGTCCGGGTGTACACGGCGGTGTCGCTGATTTCCCAGCGGTGCACGCGATATCTCCAGGTCGGAACCATCAGGATGTGCACGGCGGCGCCCAGAACTGTGACCGCAGCGATTGCTCCTACCAGCCAGGTCGGCAATCCGGGGATCAAGATCGCGGCGACGATCTCGGCCACGATGATCGGCGCCCAGGTGAGGGCGGCGGTGATTGCCCACAGTTTGGGGGCGTTGGTGCTCGGGCGCCATAACGGGTCGGCCATGGTCACAGTGGTTGGCGCGGTCATAGTGCCTACTTTGGTCGAGTTGGGGCGATCTGTCGACAACCGCCCTATGGTGGAGTGTGGCGACCGATGAAGGGAGCACGTGATGACTGAACAAGATTCGGCATTCGATTCGGAGGCACCGGAGCCGGATGCTCTGGAACAGGCAGCACTGGTAGATCCCAACACACCGGGCGAACCTGATTTCACTGATATTCCGCCTGATGCACCGGCAGCCGACGTTGTCGATCAGCGCCGCGAAGTTGCGCTCGACGAGGAGTATCCGCCCACCTGACGGGCGCTGGTGTTCTGGGAGTTCTGGCACCGAGTGGCAGTAGGCGTCCGGCATGGCGCATGATCGCTAAGTGAACCGAACTGGTGATGACTCCGGCAAACCCACCATGCTTCCGATGCCCGGCATATCCGCGTCGGCCGGCTCGAGCGCATCGGCGAGCTCGGCGGGCCCGTCTGCTTCCGCGATGCGTCGTGTGCTGCGTCGCGCGCGAGACGGCGCGACTCTGAATGTCGACGAGGCGTCGACGCTGTTGCAGGCACGTGGCGCCGATCTGGCGGACCTGTGCGCGTCAGCGGCAAAGGTTCGTGACGCCGGACTGTTGGCTGCGGGACGCCCGAACACCGTGACGTACTCGCGCAAGGTTTTCATTCCGCTGACCCGACTGTGTCAGGACAAGTGCCACTACTGCACCTTCGTGACGGTGCCGGGCAAGCTGCGCGCCGAGGGACACGGAATGTACCTCGAACCTGACGAGGTGCTTGAAATTGCCCGGGCCGGCGCCGAATTGGGCTGCAAGGAGGCGCTGTTCACCTTGGGTGACCGCCCGGAGGCGCGCTGGCCCGAGGCCAAGCAGTGGCTCGACGAGCGCGGTTACGACTCCACCCTCGACTACCTGCGGGCAATGTCGATCCGAGTGCTCGAAGAAACGGGACTGCTCCCGCATCTGAACCCCGGTGTGATGAGTTGGCAGGAACTTTCGCGTCTCAAGCCGGTAGCGCCGTCGATGGGCATGATGCTCGAGACCACTGCTACCAGGCTGTTCACCGACAAGGGTGAATGCCACTACGGCAGCCCCGACAAAGATCCGGCCGTTCGGTTGCGAACCCTGACCGATGCGGGCCGTTTGAACGTTCCGTTCACGACCGGCATTCTGGTGGGTATCGGGGAGAACTTCCTCGAACGGGCCGAGTCGATCATGGCGATTCGTAAGTCGCACAAGGCCTTCGGTCATATTCAGGAAGTCATCATCCAGAACTTCCTGGCCAAGCCCGACACCGCGATGCGCGATACTCCCGATGCGGGTCTCGACGAGTTCCTGGCTGCCATCGCCGTTGCTCGTTTGCTGCTGGGCCCGGCGATGCGGATCCAGAGCCCGCCCAATCTTGTCTCCAACAGCGAATGCCTGGCCCTCCTCGGCGCCGGCGTCGACGACTGGGGCGGGGTTTCGCCGTTGACTCCCGATCATGTCAACCCGGAGCGCCCGTGGCCGAACCTCGAGACCTTGGCCGCGATCAGTGCGGAGGCAGGCTTCGCGCTCACCGAGCGCACTGCCGCGCAGCCTGCCTATGTTCTGGCCGGAGCGCCCTGGATCGACCCGCGCATCGCCGGTCATGTTCAGGCACTTGCCGATCCGAAGACGGGCCTGGCCAAGCTCGACACCAAGCCCGTGGGTCTGCCGTGGCAGGAGCCGGACGAATCCTGGGAATCCAGCGGACGCGTCGACCTCAATACCGAGATCGACACGGACGGCCGCAACACCGAAACGCGCAGTGACCTGGGCAGTGCCTTCGGTGACTGGGAGACCGTACGCGAGCAGGTTCTCGAACTGAGCGCTCCCGTTCGCGTCGACACCGATCTTCTTGCTGCACTGCGCAGTGCCGAGCGTGATCCGGCCGGCTGCTCGGACGACGAGTACCGCGCTCTCGCCATTGCCGAAGATGCGGGCTTGGAAGCTGTTGTGGCCCTGGCAGATGCGCTCCGCAAGGAAGCCGTCGGCGAGGATGTCACCTACGTGGTGAACCGCAACATCAACTTCACCAACATCTGCTACACCGGTTGCCGGTTCTGCGCCTTCGCGCAGCGCAAGGGCGACGACGACGCCTTCACCCTCTCGGCTGAGCAAGTTGCCGATCGGGCGTGGGAAGCGCACGTCGCCGGGGCCACCGAGGTGTGCATGCAGGGCGGCATCGATCCAGAACTCCCCGTCACGGGCTACGCCGATCTGGTGCGCGCGGTCAAGAAGCGTGTGCCGTCCATGCACGTCCACGCGTTTTCGCCCATGGAAATTGTGAACGGTGCTTCGCGCAGTGGTGAGAGCATCCGCGATTGGCTCACGGCGTTGCGTGAAGCCGGACTCGATACGATTCCCGGCACGGCGGCCGAAATTCTCGACGACGAGGTGCGCTGGATCCTCACCAAGGGCAAGTTGCCGACGGCAGAGTGGATCGAAGTAGTCACCACGGCGCACGAAGTGGGCCTGCGATCGAGTTCGACCATGATGTACGGACACGTCGATCAGCCGCATCACTGGGTTGGTCACCTCAACGTGTTGCGCGGAATTCAGGACCGCACAGGCGGATTCACGGAGTTCGTTCTCCTGCCGTTTGTGCATCAGAGTGCTCCGCTGTACCTGGCCGGCGCGTCGCGGCCGGGCCCGACCATCCGAGACAACCGCGCCGCGCATGCTTTGGCACGCATCATGCTGCACGGCCGGATCCCGAACATCCAGACCAGCTGGGTCAAGCTGGGTACCACCGGAACGCAGATGATGCTCAACGGCGGCGCCAACGACCTTGGTGGAACGTTGATGGAAGAGACCATCTCGCGGATGGCCGGATCCCAGCACGGCAGCGAGAAGACCGTTGCCGAACTGCGCGCTATTGCCGAAGGCATCGGTCGACCCGCAGTCGAGCGCACAACTACGCATGCCCGACGCGAAGGAGTGATCGCCTGATGGCGGATGTCCTGGGTGACGGCAGGGTCGTCGACGTACTCGATCGAGCGGTCTGGGGCATCAACCCCGTCCTCGACCTTGCCTACAGCGATCCGCTCGGGATCAAGCGTCGTACGTTCGAACCCACAGATCCGGAGCGAGGTGCCGCCGAGGCTGTTCTCGACGCCGTCGCCTGGGTTCTGGACGTGATCAAATTCCCCGGCACCGCTGCCTGGTCGGTCATGTCCGACGATCAAAGATCCCAGTGGTGGACCACCAGACTCGGCGCACTCAACACGGTAGTTGTCGCATTTCCCGGGATCTTCGGAGTTTTGCTCAGCCGATTACCGATCCAGGATTTGCTCGCTTTTGCCAATCAAGCCGTCGTCCTCGTGGCCGTTGCGCGTGAGCACGGAGTGACCGAGCGCGACCAACAAGTTGATCTTCTCGCGTCAGTTCTGTGCCGCCGCGAGGTGGAATCACGATCGGTACTTTCCGGTGAAAATCTTGCCGAACAGCCCGTGACCAGCGTCGACGAGACCTGGCGACCGTTCGCACTGATCGGAACGCTCTGGCGAACTGCCAAGACTTTTCGGGCAATCAGCGACGAACTGCACAAGCGTCCCCAGCGAGCGAAGCCGTACGAGATGGCCGGAAAGATCCCCGTGATCGGCGTCGTAGCCGACTATCTCGGTGAGCGCGGTGCGCTGATCCGTGCTTCGGCTGCCGGTGAGAAGTGGATAGCGATTCGGACGAAGAACGCCACCACAGTAGGCTGAAATGTGTTAAGTCGCTTGCGCGGAGCAGGTGCACCTCTGGAAGGTAGGGAGAGAAGGCAGTGACCTACACGATTGCTGAACCGTGTGTAGATGTGTTGGACAAGGCTTGTATCGAGGAATGCCCTGTCGACTGCATCTACGAGGGTGGGCGCATGCTCTACATCCACCCCGACGAATGTGTCGACTGCGGCGCGTGTGAACCTGTCTGTCCCGTCGAAGCGATCTTCTACGAAGACGACGTTCCCGAGCAGTGGAGCCCATACATCAGCGCCAATGTCGATTTCTTCGACAACCTCGGCTCGCCTGGTGGAGCAGCCAAGCTCGGCAAGGTCGACTACGACACGCCGTTCATCAAGGCCCTGCCTCCCATGGGTGAGGAATAGAAATCTTGTCTCGTACTCCGGTTGCTGCCGGGCTTCCCGATTTTCCGTGGGATTCGCTGGCAGATGTCACGGCCAAGGCACACGCGCATCCCGACGGCATCGTGAATTTGTCGGTGGGTACACCGGTCGACCCGGTTGATCCGGTGATCCGGGAAGCTCTGGCATCCGTTGCAGAGGTCCCGGGTTACCCGACTACGCACGGAACTCTCGCTCTGCGTGAGGCTGTTGCCGAGTCACTCGATCGCCGCTACAACATTCCGGATATCGATCCGGCAGCCGTGCTGCCGGCCATCGGTACCAAGGAAATGATCGCGTGGCTGCCGACGCTCTTGGGCCTCGGTGCCGACGACCTCGTTGTCATTCCGGAGTTGGCGTACCCCACGTACGAGGTCGCTGCGAAGTTGGCCGGCGCACGGATCATTCGCGCCGACGGACTGAACAAACTCGGTCCCGAATCTGCATCGCTGATCTTCGTGAATTCGCCGTCCAACCCCACCGGCAAGGTGCTCGGCCTCGAACACCTGCAGAAGGTTGTGGCGTGGGCACGCGAGCGAGGCGCCATCGTCGTCTCCGACGAGTGCTACCTCGGCCTGACCTGGGAATCGGATGCACTGTCCATTCTCGATCCACGCGTCAACGACGGTGACCTGACCGGCCTTCTGGCCGTGCATTCACTGTCCAAGACCTCGAACCTGGCGAGCTACCGCGCAGGTTTTGTCACCGGAGATCCGGCTTTGGTCGCGGAACTTCTCGAAGTCCGCAAGCACGCCGGAATGATTCTGCCGCTGCCCATTCAGGCTGCGATGGAAGCTGCACTCGGCGACGATCTGCACGAGAACGTGCAACGTGAGCGTTACCGCGAACGTCGAAGCGTGTTGCTCGACGCCGTTCGCGGTGCCGGATTCACCGTCGATAATTCCGAGGCCGGCCTCTACCTGTGGGCTACTCGCGGTGAGGCCTGCCGAGACACGGTTGCGTGGTTCGCTGATCGCGGCATCCTGGTCGCTCCCGGTGAGTTCTACGGACCGAGCGGAAGCAAGCATGTACGAATCGCATTGACGGCTACCGATGAGCGGATTGCCGCTGCGGCAAAGCGACTCACGGCGTAGCCAATTCTCGAAAACGATTGTCCGGCACCTGAACTTTCAGGTGCCGGACAATTCTTTTTTGCCGTGGCACTGTGGACCGGAGTCAGTGGCCGGTAGATTCCTTTGCCGGCGAAGTGGGAACCGGAGCACCATATTCGCTGGCAGCCCATGAGGCGAGCAGTCGCAGCGCTTGTTCGGATCCGGAGCCCGGCTCTGCGGTGTAGATGGTCAGTGTCAGGCCGGGTTCGGCCGCCATCTCGAGCCCCTCGTACGCGAGGGTGAGTTCACCGACGACGGGGTGGTGGAATGTCTTGGAACCGGTGCCGTGGTGACGGACATTGTGTGCGCTCCACCGACGACGAAAGTCTTCGCAACGGGTGCTGAGCTCACCGATAAGGTCGTGAAGTTCCTTGTTGTGTGGGTCGCGGGCGGCTTCGGTGCGCAAGATGGCGACCGTCACCTCGGCAAAGAGTTCCCAGTCCGGGTAGAAGTCGCGTGCCCGCTCGTCGAGGAAGGTGAATCGAGCGATGTTCGGCGGCTGGCCCGGCATGTCGTAGACGTCCCCGTAGAACGCACGGGCCAGCATGTTGACAGCAAGGATGTCCATGCGTCCGTTGCGGACGAATGCGGGGCCGGCGGTGATCGCGTCGAGGGACCACTGCAAACTCTGGTGCGGGACCCACGTTTTCGAATTGCGGCGCCGCGGCGGCCTGGCCACGGGACTTGCTGCATGGGCAAGATCGAACAGATGCGCACGCTCGGCGTCGTCGAGGCGCAACGCCTTGGCGAGACTGTCGAGGACCTCGGGTGAGGCGCCGCTGATCGCGCCGCGTTCTATGCGTGTGTAGTACTCGATGCTCACGCCGGCCAGCGTCGCAACCTCGCTGCGGCGAAGCCCCTCGACCCGCCGATTGGTTCCCGCTGGGAGTCCGACCTGTTCCGGAGTGACCAGGGCACGACGCGAGGTCAGGAATTCTCGGACTTCCGCTCGATTGTCCATAGGTCGACGGTAGTCGAGGCCCCGGTGTCGAGGGAGTCCCTTGCAGTACCTCCACCAACCGGGACTCCCTCGCGTGCGCATTGAGTGGTGTGCTGGTGAAGAGGGAAATTGCCAAGGCTCCCGCCTGCGACCCGTCGACGAAGTAGAAACGAAACTACCTTGAAGTCAGAGACCAAACCGATCGAAACCATAAGCGTGCTAGCGCAATCCGCTTCCGTCGACCCGCACACGCCGATGCCGGCCAAGCTTGTGGACTCGTCGTATCCCAGCGGCCGCCTACCGTTGCAGGCGCTGCTCGTCATGGCGCTCATGGGGTTCATCCTCATCACCACCGAAACCATGCCCGCCGGGCTGTTGCCGCACATTGCGGGCGGCCTGAACGTCTCCGAAGGAGCCGCAGGACAGCTGGTCAGTGCCTACGCTCTGGGTACCGTGGTCCTCACCATCCCGGCGATAGCGTTCACCCGCGGCATGCGACGCAAACCGGTGTTCCTCGTCGGCATCCTGGGATTCCTGATCGCCAACACCATCACCGTGTTCTCCCCGGATATCGCGGCGACGTTGATCGCGAGGTTCGCAGCCGGCGCTTTCTCCGGTCTGGTGTGGGGAATGCTCGCAGGATACGCACGCCGCATCACCGCCCCCGAACTTGCCGGGCGAGCTCTCACCATTGCTTCGATCGGCACACCCCTCGGCTTGGCCATCGGAACGCCTTTCGGATCGTGGCTGGGTACGACATTCGACTGGCGCTGGTCTTTCGGAGTTCTCTCCGTATTGACGATTGTCACCGCCGTCCTCGCCCTGACGATCGTTCCCGATGCCCCGGGACAACGTGCAGAATCACGCGTCCCTCTCGGGCAGGTGTTTGCCATTCCCGGCGTCACCGTCATCCTCGTCGTCATTTTTGCGTGGATGCTGGCGCACAACACGGTCTACACCTACATCGCGTCCTATCTACGGACCGCGAATGTGTCGATCTCGGTAGACGTGGCTCTGATGGTGTTCGGGGTTTCAGCGCTGATCGGCATCGCGATCACCGGCGTCCTCATCGACCGCGTCCCTCGGCCACTGATTTTGGGTAGCCTCTCCCTCTTCCTCACTGCGGGTGCGGTTTTCGCTGTCGGAAGCCAGTCGCCCGCTGCGGTGCTCGTCGCCGTTGTTCTCTGGGGAGTCGCCTTCGGCGGCGCGGCGCCACAGCTGCAAACAGCCATCAGCGCAGCAAGCGGAGAAAACGCAGACATCGCCAACTCTCTGCTCGGGGTCGCGTTCAACGTCGCCATCTTCTCGGCCGGAGTCCTGGGAGCGGTACTCGTGAGCACCTTCGACGGAATGGCCTTGCCTTTCCTCATGATCGGGCTCGCCGCAATCGCCGTCTCCATCGTCTTCACTGCCCGCCGCGCAGCATTTCCCGCCCGATAGATCACCGTCACACCCATCCGACCAACCACACACCGGAGATAGATACATGCACACCGTCACCGCTTACGCCGCCCCGTCCGCAACCGAACCCCTTGTCCGAACACACATCGAACGCCGCGACGTCGGCCCGAGTGACGTGCTCATCGAAATCAAGTACGCCGGAATCTGCCACTCGGACATCCACACCGTCCGCGGCGACTGGGGTCCCCAGAACTACCCCCTCGCTCCCGGCCACGAAATCGCCGGCATCGTCACCGAAGTGGGTTCGGCCGTCACCAAGCATGCCGTCGGTGATCGAGTGGGTGTCGGCTGCATGGTCAACTCGTGCCGCGAATGCGTCCACTGCCGTGGCGGCGAAGAGCAGTACTGCCGCGAAGGCAATATCGGGACCTACGGCAGCGTGGACCGCGACGGCACCATCACCCAGGGCGGATACTCCACCCACGTCGTTGTGGACGAAAACTTCGTCCTCCGCGTTCCGGTGAGCATCGACTTCGCCGCGGCCGCCCCACTGCTGTGCGCCGGCATCACCACCTACTCACCACTCAAACACTGGGGCGCCGGCCCCGGCAAGAAAGTTGCGATCGTGGGGATGGGCGGACTCGGCCACATGGCCGTCCAGATCGCACACGCGCTCGGTGCCGACGTCACCGTCCTGTCCCAGACCCTGAGCAAGAAGGACGACGGTGTGCGTCTCGGCGCAGATCACTACTACGCCACCAGTGACCCGACAACGTTCACCGATCTCGCAGACACCTTCGATCTGATCGTGAACACCGTCAGCGCACACATCGATATCAGCGCCTACCTCCGGTTGCTCACTCTCGACGGCACTCTGGTGAACGTCGGCGCACCGTCGGAACCGCTTCCGGTGGACGTGTTTTCGCTGATCCTGGGGCGCCGCTCCTTCGCCGGGTCAGCGATCGGCGGTATTCGAGAGACCCAGGAAATGCTCGACTTCTGCGCCGAGCACGGCATCGCCCCCGAAACCGAACTCATCGCCGCCGATCAGATCAACGATGCCTACGAACGCGTCCTTACCTCCGATGTTCGGTACCGGTTCGTCATCGACACCGTGACCATCCGGTAGACCCCGTGCGAACTGCGATCGAGATAGAAGGAACCCATGCGACAGAAGTTTGTCATCGCCGGAACAGTGGCAATCGTGTTGGCCGTCACCGGATGCACGACATCGGTTGAACACTCCACCCCGAATTCGACGATTCCGGCTGCCGCATCGCTTTCTTCGTCCGCGAGCAGTTCTGCCGACCCGGCAATCGAGGTGGGCAGGGCCGAAGGGACCGTCGTGCGCTTCACCTCGGGTGATACTGCAATCGACGTCACGATCGAATCCGATAATCCCACTGCCCGTGACTTCCTCACGATACTTCCACTGACCTTGTCGGTCGAAGAATTCGCAGGCCGGGAGAAGGTCAGCCGTCTGCCCCGGAAACTGGAGACAGACCGCTCGTCTGAATCCGACCCCGAGAACGGAGATCTCATCTATTACGCACCGTGGGGGAGCCTCGGCTTCTACTATGACGCTGACGGCATCGGCTACTCGGATCAGACCATTCACCTGGGCACTTATGGCGCAGCCGCAGCGCAACTGAGCCGCCTCGAGAGTGGAGATGTCACCGCCGAGGTGATCCACCAAGCCCCGCTTTTCAATGGCCCTTGAACGCCTCCGCCAACCACCAGGATCCACCGTCGCTGCTGACCTTCGCATCAATGACGAGGGGTCGATCACGTGAGCCGTCTACCCAGTTGCGTACCGCATCAAGATCTTCCGAGGTGCGGACGGTGACACCTTCGGCGCCGTAACCGCGGGCGATTGCCGCGAGGTCGGTTTCCGGGAAGGTCACTATCGAACGGTCCATCTCGGGAGCCGTGAAGTGATGGACCTCGGCACCGTAGGCGCTGTCGTTGTAGATCACGATCACCAGGGGAAGTTTCAGGCGGACAACGGTTTCGAGTTCCGAAATGCCCATCAGGAAACCGCCGTCGCCGAGGGCTGCGACGGGTAGACGATCAGGTTGCGCCAACGCAGTCCCGATCGCGGAGGCCAGGCCGAGACCGATGGATTGGAAGGCCTGCGTGAAGCAGAACCCGAAGTGATCGGGCACCGTCAGATAAGCGCTCGGGTAGCCCATGAAGTTTCCGGAATCCACGGATACGGTGCGCTCGGCCGGGAGAATTGTGTCGAGCTGGATTGACAGTGCGCGGGGGTCGATCGTGGTCTCGGTGGAGAGGTCGTCAAAGGGTACGGTTCTCCACTTCGACTGCGATGCAATCGAATCACTCACACTCTCGGTGCGGTAGCCGATTCGGGTCGGGACTTTGTCCAGGGCCTCCAACACATCGGTAGCAGTGGCGGCACTGTCGCCGATGATGCCCAGATCGATCGGCCGGTGGGCGCCCAGCGCCGAGACATCCACATCGATTTGCACAACTACAGCGTCGGCGCCGATCAGGGTGCCCTGCCGCATAGTCCACATGTTCAAGGCACAACCCCACCCGACCACGAGGTCGGCGCCCGCGATCAACTTCGCACTGTGCGGCGAGGAGAACCCTCCGGAGATGCCGAGCGAGAACGGATCCGATTCGAACAATCCGTTGGCCACAGCAGAAGTTGCGACCAATGCCCCCGTACGACGGGCGAGTTCTGAAATCTCCGGCCCGGCGTCGCGGGCACCACGGCCGGCAACGAATACGGGGCGCTGCGCAGCGGCCAGCAGGGTGAGAAACTGCTCCAAGGTATCGGAATCGGGCCGAATATTTTGGGGTGCCGGTATTTTCGGCAAGGTTGCCGAGGCGGCAGCGCTCTGATCTTGAACATCGAGCGGAAGATTCAATACAACCGTGCGTCGTTCGGACACTGCAGTGCGATACGCGCGGACGGTATCGGCGACAGCGGACTCCGCGCTGTGCACTCGCTCGGCAACCGCGCCGACGCTACGCGCGAGGGCGTCCTGGTCGATCTTGAAATTGGATTGTACTGCGGCGCCGGCGGTATCGGCAGTCAGCACGATCAACGGTGTCCGACTCTTCGCAGCTTCGGTGATGCCGGTCAACGCATTGGTCAGACCGCAACCTTGATGCGTGGTGACTACGGCGACGGTTCCAGACATCCGCGAGTAGGCGTCGGCCATCGTGGCAGCCCCGCCTTCGTGGCGGGCTGCAGCAAATTGAACTCCGTGCCGCCGTAGCGCATTGGTGACGGTGAAGTTACCGCTGCCGACTACGCCGAATGCGTACCCGACACCGAGTTCTGCGAGGGTGCGTCCGACGACGTCGGCAACCGAGTTGTTCATGAGTGCTCCACGAAGGCGAATACGCGTGCCGGACTGCCGGTTCCGCCGACGATCGGCAGCGGTGAGACCACCAGCACGGCGCCGAGGGTCGGCAGTTTGTCGACGTTCTGCAACTGTGTGAGTCCGTATTTGTCGTTGCCGAGCAGGTAGTAATGCGCCGGGAACATCGGCTCGAAACCGCCGGCGCCACCCGCGTCGATTCCGACCGTCTCCACGCCGAAGCCGGTGATGGGACTCGATTCGGCCAGCAATTTGGCTGCAGCCGACGAAATTCCCGGGGTGTGCGGACCGTTGTCGTCGGCGTTGGCAAAGCTTTCCGGATTCCCGGCCCGCGAGCCCCACCCGGTGCGCAGAATCAGCCACGCGCCCTCGGGCAGCGGGCCGTTCTCCGCTTCCCACGCCTCGATGTGCTCGGGTTCGAGCAAGAAGTCCGGGTCTTGCTCCACCTGGGCGGTGACGTCGATGACGGCTACCGGGCCGATCAACCGATTGGGCGGAATCTGATCGACGCTGAGACCGTCGCGGCCGCTCACCCAATGCGTCGGCGCGTCCAGGTGGGTGCCGGTGTGCTCGCCGGTGTGCAGGTTATTCCAACTCCACATCGGGCCGTCGTCGTCGAAATTGCTCACAGGTTCGAGTGTTGCGGCGATCGTGTTCGCGAACGGCTCCGGCAATGACAGCACCGGGGTCGTGGAACTCAACGGGGCCGTGAGGTCGATGATCTCGATGGACTGGGTGCCGATTTTCGCGAGCAGTTCGTTGAGTGTCGTCATGTGCCATCCTTCGATTCGAGCGAAGCGGGTGTATCCGCACACTAGCGAGCGCTGCGTTCTCTCACGCGTCGGGTTAGCCTGAATGGAGGTCCTCACGGGTCAAGGAGTCAACATGGACGGCGTTACCGCAGTTCCGATTCCGGTCAATGAACCGGTTCATTCCTACGTGCCGGGCAGTCCGGAGCGTGCTCGGCTTCGATCGGCCTTGAGCAGTGTGTCCAGTGAACGCATCGAGATCCCGCACGTGATCGGCGGCTCCGAAGTGCGTGGAGCAGGCGTATCTGTGGATGTCGTCGAGCCTCACCGGCACGCGCATGTACTGGGCACGTTCCGCAACGGCACCGGTGAGGATGCTGCTGTTGCCATCGACGCGGCGACAGTCGCTGCACCGGGTTGGCGTGAACTTTCGTTTGACGACAGAGCTGCGGTGATTCTGCGGGCCGCAGACCTACTCTCGGGTCCGTGGCGTGAACGAATCGCGGCAGCAACCATGCTGGGCCAGTCGAAGTCGGTGCAACAGGCCGAGATTGACGCGCCCTGCGAGCTGGTGGACTTCTGGCGATTCAACGTGCACTTTGCTCGCCAGATCCTGGCTGAGCAGCCGCAGTCGTCGCCCGGAGTCTGGAACCGGATGGACTATCGGCCGTTGGAAGGGTTTGTGTACGCGATTACGCCGTTCAATTTCACCGCCATTGCGGGCAACCTCCCGACTGCTCCGGCGCTGATGGGAAACACTGTTCTGTGGAAGCCGTCGCCCACGCAG
Organism: Rhodococcus sp. OK302; assembly: GCF_002245895.1. NCBI lineage: Bacteria > Bacillati > Actinomycetota > Actinomycetes > Mycobacteriales > Nocardiaceae > Rhodococcus > Rhodococcus sp. OK302. Next base: position 5,617,851 of record NZ_NPJZ01000001.1, on the reverse strand, counting down.
ACGGTCGCGGCGTACTGGACGATGAAACTGCTCGAAGAAGCCGGACTGCCGCCCGGGGTGATCAATCTGGTGACCGGGGACGGGCCGGATATTTCTGCAGTGGCACTGCGGGATCGGCGTCTGGCCGGCATTCACTTCACCGGTTCCACCCGAACTTTCCAGTCCTTGTGGTCGCAGGTAGGTGCGAACATCGGGGATTACGCGGGCTATCCACGACTGGTGGGGGAGACCGGCGGAAAGGACTTTGTGGTTGCTCATCCGTCGGCGGATCCTGCGATTCTGAAAACGGCTCTGATCCGGGGAGCGTACGAATATCAAGGTCAGAAGTGTTCGGCCGCTTCCCGTGCCTACATTCCGCGAAGTCTGTGGGCGGTGATGCGTGAGGAATTCCTCGAAGAAGTGGACGGAATCACCTACGGCGACGTGACGGATCTCGAGAACTTCGGGGGCGCAGTCATTGATCGTCGGGCATTCGACAAGAGCGTGGCGGCAATCGGGCGGGCTCACGCAACGCCGGGCATCGACGTTGTTGTCGGCGGAAAATCCGACGACAGTGTCGGCTATTTTGTTCGCCCCACGGTATTGCTGGTGGACGATCCACGCGACGAGGCGATGACGACGGAGTACTTCGGGCCGATCCTCTCGATTCATGTCTACGACGACAACGCACCGGACGCATTTGCGCGGATCCTGTCGGAAGCAGATTCCGCGGCCCCGTATGCACTGACCGGATCGATATTTGCCACAGTTCGCGGTGCCGTAGCGCAGGCAACAGATGCTTTGCGATTTACGGCCGGAAATTTCTACGTCAACGACAAGCCCAGCGGGGCAGTGGTGGGGCAGCAACCGTTCGGTGGTGCCCGTGCGTCCGGCACCAACGACAAAGCGGGCTCCCCGCTCAACTTGATGCGGTGGGTGTCGGCTCGAACGGTGAAAGAAACGTTTGTTGCGCCCGTGGATTACCGGTATCCGCACATGGAGCCGGAACCGTGAAACTGCCTGTTGTACTGACCAATCCGCTGCGACCGGTAATCTTGGCGGCCGCACGATCCTCTCGGTTCGAACGCGCCATCACCTCGACGTCTGTGAGTCGGCAGTTGGTGAACCGGTTTGTTGCCGGCGGCGAGCGCAGCGACGTGATCGCCGTGGTCAGGCGATTGCTCGACGAGGGGCGGTACGTCTCGGTCGACTTTCTGGGGGAGCACGTCACCGATACCACTGCGGCGCAGGCAACCGTGGACGAATACCTGGCCCTGATCGAGGAATTGGGAAAACTCACCGACTCGACTACCGCGGTGCCGCCCGTGGAGGTGTCAATGAAACTCTCGGCCTTGGGCGCGGGGTTCTGCGCCGAGGATGCCGTCAAGAATGCTCGAATCCTCTGCGAGGCGGCACAGTCTTCCGGAGTCTGGGTCACCGTCGATGCCGAAGACCGCACAACAACCGATTCGACCCTCGCCGCTGTCCGCTTGTTACGCAACGATTTCCCGTGGCTGGGTACCGCGCTGCAGGCCTATCTGAAACGTACCGAGTCGGACTGTCATGAGTTGGCCGGTGCCCGGATCAGGTTATGCAAAGGCGCCTACAACGAACCGTCGTCAGTGGCGTACCGGCGTCGGGACGAGGTGACAGCGTCGTATCTGCGGTGTCTTGACATTCTGTGCGAGGGAACGGGATACCCGATGGTCGCGTCACACGATCCTGCCGTGATCGAGGCGGCGGCACGCCGGGTTCGGCGACAGTTCGAATACCAGATGTTGTACGGCATTCGAGAGGATGAACAGGCGCGGTTGGTGGCTGCCGGAAACCGCGTCCGGACGTACGTTCCCTACGGGAGCGCGTGGTACCCGTACTTCATGCGCCGGCTTGCGGAGCGCCCGGCGAATCTCCGATTCTTCCTGAGATCCCTTGTCTCTCGCAGTTGACGCCAGTGCGTTGTGAGATGCTGTCGGTATGCTGCTCCGATCACTGAATTCCCTTGCCATTGCCCGCGGCGACGATGTCGAGGACGCGATCAGGATCGGGGACACAACGCTCTCCCGAAGCCAGATTCTCGGTGCGGCCACCTCCGTTGCCGAGCGCGTCGCGCAAGCTCAGCGGGTTGCCGTGCTGGCGACACCGACGGCAAAAACGATCCTCGCGGTAGTCGGCGCTCTCATTGCGGGCGTCACCGTCGTTCCGGTTCCGCCGGACGCCGGGATTGCAGAACGCGAACACATCCTTAACGACTCCGGAGCCCAGGCCTGGCTGGGGGAGACCGACGAGTTGTGCGTTGGGCTACCCGTCGTTCCGGTTCGGTTGCATGCCCGTTCGTGGCACAGCTACCAGGAGCCTGCCCCGGAATCCACGGCATTTGTTCTCTACACGTCCGGCACGACCGGGCCGCCGAAGGGCGTACTGCTCAGCCGCCGCGCTATCGCGGCCGGCATCGATGCTCTGGCCGAGGCGTGGGAGTGGACGGGGAAGGACACCGTCGTACACGGACTTCCGCTCTTCCACGTACACGGTCTGATCCTGGGCGTGCTGGGGCCGCTTCGGGTGGGAAGCCGATTGGTCCACACCGTCAAGCCGACTCCGCAGGCCTATGCGCAAGCCGGTGGCTCCCTCTACTTCGGGGTGCCGACGGTCTGGTCTCGGGTCGTCGAGGACGAGGCGTCGGCGCGCGCATTGTCGTCGGCGCGGTTGCTGGTCTCCGGCAGCGCACCCTTGCCGGTTCCGGTGTTCGAGAAACTGCGCGATCTCACGGGCCTGACGCCAATCGAACGCTACGGAATGAGCGAGACGATGCTGACGCTCAGTACACGCGTCGACGGCGAGCGCCGGCCCGGTTGGGTGGGCGTACCCGTGCGCGGCGTGGAAACTCGGTTGCGCGACGAGGCGGGCAACGACGTGCCTCACGACGGCGAGAGCATCGGAGGCCTCCAGGTGCGTGGTCCGATGTTGTTCGACGGTTATCTGAACCGTCCCGACGTGACTGCAGAATCCTGGACGGACGACGGGTTCTTCAAGACCGGTGATGTTGCGGTGATCGACGAGGGCGGATTCCACCGAATTGTCGGCCGTGAATCCATCGATCTGATCAAGACCGGAGGCTTCCGCGTCGGCGCCGGTGAGATCGAGACCGCGCTTCTCGGTCATCCTTCGGTGTCTGAAGTTGCGGTTGTCGGTGTCCCCGATTCGGACCTCGGCCAGCGAATTGTGGCATTTGTCGTTCGGTGTCATTCCGAGCCTGAGGTGCCCGAGACGGAGCTGATCGATCTGGTTGGTGCGCAACTGTCGGCGCATAAGCGTCCACGCGAAATTCGGTTTGTCGAGGCGCTCCCGCGGAACGCGATGGGCAAGGTACAGAAGCGACTTTTGATGCCTGAATAATCTTGTTTGGTTGGTTTATCCGTGTTCTTCGCTACACTTCCCGCCGGTACGGATTTCTCCAGTCGCACCTGCGACTGGCTTCGGAGGGCAGATTTCATGGCGGGCGGACGGCACTCGAGCGCTGACAGCGGGCGTTCATTCGGGTTTTACGCGTTGAGCGGGTTGGTTCTGGTTGCAGTAGCTGCCACCGGAATTGTCGTTTTCAAGGCAGTCCAACCCGAGACCTGTCCGAGCGTCGACGAGTTCACTCTGGCAGCGGATCCGTCTATCGCACCCGCAGTATCCGAGGTGCTGGGCGACGTGACGCCGGAGGAGACGGGCTGCGCGCGGATCGTCGTCGAAGCAGCACTCCCGGGCGAAGTCGTGGGGCGTCTCGGTAAGGGGGTCGATGCACCCGATCTGTGGATTCCCGACTCTGCAGCGTGGGTCGGCAAAGCCGCGCTTACGGCGGCGGGGCCAGTTGCCACCGCCGGCGGGTCGATCGCGACCACTCCGGTCGTGCTGGCTTCGGGCGGCGGCGAGCAGTTCGCGAACTGGCTGTCGGTGTTGGAAGTGCCGGACCTTGCAATGGGCAATCCGCTGTCCACCGGTACGGCTTCGGCCCCGATCCTGGCCGCGCTCGCCGAGCACAGTGGTGGGGCGGAATCGGTCCGTGCGGCATTGGTACCGCACGCTCAGGCCGAGAGTGTGCGAACCGAGGATCAGCCGGTCGGAGCGAAGATGCTGACCGAGTTGGTCAGCACCGGCAAAATCGGAGTATCGACAGAGCAGCAGGTCGTGCAGTTCGGTAATCCGTCGATCAACGCGAGCGTGCCGACCACCGGCACCGTGATGATGGATTACCCGCTGGTCGTGAGTGCCTCGGACCCCGAGCGTCACTATCTGTCAGCCAAGAAAGCTGACGCCCTCGAAGCGATATTCAAAAGCGAAGCATCGCAGGAAATATTGAACCGCAACGGTTTCCGTGACTTCTCCGGAGCAACGCCGGTGAATGGCGGAATCGGAAACGTCACGGCGCTGCCGGCACCGGACCAGTCCGCGGCAGATCGGACGCTCGGTGCCTGGACACTGATGGCCAAGCCGATTCGCACTCTGGTCGCGATCGACGTGTCGTCTTCGATGGACTTCCCGGCAACGGGTGGAAAAAATCGGATGCAGCTCACGACAGCCGCAGCGCTGGCCGGTAATCAGGTTTTCCCGGACAGTGTGGCCGCTGGATTGTGGGCTTTTTCCCAGGGTATGAAGGGAACTCAGGACTACCAGGAATTGGTTCCGATTCGACGCTACGACACCATTGTCGACGGAGTGTCTCAGCGAACGCTGATGGCAGAGCAGGCAAATCGGTTGACCCAACTCAAGCGCGGCGCGACAGGCCTCTACGACACCACTTTGGCTGCATTTCGCAAGGTTCAGGAATCGTACGATCCGCGAGCAGTCAACAGTGTGATCGTGCTGACCGACGGCGCCAATGAGGATGCGGACAGCATTACCCGGGAGCAGCTGCTCGATGTTCTTGCACGCGAGCAGGATCCGGCCCGCCCGGTGATTATCGTGACCATCGGTATCACCGACGATGCCGATGCAGCTGCTCTGGCGGATATTTCGAGAGTTACCGGTGGCTCGACGTATATCGCGCGTGACCCGTCGGAGATTTCCGAAGTGTTCGTGAATGCGTTGGCCCACCGCGGCGCCTAGAGGTCACTTCGGCGGGAAGCGCTTCTCCAACTCGTCGAGAAATGCGCCGGCCAGCTTCTTGTACTCCGCGACACTCAGGTCGAGCGGTTCGCCGATCTCGAGGCCGAGTACGGAGTTCTCCGGCTTGTACTTGATGGTGGAATTCGGAGCCAGGACCGGGATGATCGGGCCGTGGCCGTCGTTGCCCTGCAGCGAATCGGTGATCATTCGGACTTCGTTGAGCGGGTTGCCGTCCTTGCCTTCCATCCCACGGCCTCGGTGGGTGAAGTAGGAGTCCAGCGCGAGCAGCAGTTGATGGACGTAGCCACGCTCGAAGTCGTTTCCTGCCGGCAGACCCAGCGCGGTGTACGACGCCACGTTGTTCTTTACCATCGCTCGGACACCGTTGACATACTTCGTCGGATAGTCACTTCTCATCAGCATGGCTCTGATTATGAAGGATTTCGCTCGCTCAGCGAACGAAATCCTTCACGATCAAGGCTGCTTCGCCTTCCGCAGTCGGGTGTTCAGGTACCCGAGTGCCGCGATGACAGCGAAGAGGACCGATGTCGAGATCAGCTGGGCGCGGGCGTCGTCGTCGAAAAGCATGAGGATGACAAACGCTCCGAGCATCGCCAGGGTGGCGTAGCTGAGGTATGGGAACAGCCACATGCGGATCGACAGCTTGCCTTCGGCTTCGAGTTGCCGGCGCAACCGCAGGTGTGAGACGACGATGAAGATCCAGATGACGAGCAGCGCCGCGCCGACTGCGTTGAGGAGGATGCCGAGCAGATCGTCGGGAAGAAGCCAGTTCAGGAGCACGCTGACGAAGCCGAAGAATACCGAGAGCAAGACCGCGTTGGTGGGGACACCGGTTTTCGAGAGTTTGGCCATGAAGGCCGGACCGTCGCCGCGCCGTGCCAACGAGAAGGCCATGCGGGAGGTGCCGTAGATGTTGGCGTTGAACGCAGACAGCAAGGCGACGACCACAACAAGTTCCATGAATCCCGCGACGCCGGGGATGTTGGCCTTGTTGAGTACGGCGACAAACGGACCGCTCTCGAGTCCCGGATCGTTCCACGGCAGCACCAAGACCATGATCGAGATGGCGCCGATGTAGAAGACGCTGATACGCCACACCACGCTGCGGACAGCGATGGCGATGGAGCGTTCCGGATTCTCGGATTCGGCGGCGGCAATGGTGACGATCTCGATACCACCGAAGGCGAAGGCCACCACCAGAAGTCCGGCAGCGACGCCCGAGAATCCGGTGGGCATGAAGCCGCCCTGACCGAACAGGTTGGAGGTTCCCACCGGATCGGTGCCGGGCAGGAGTCCGAAGACGAGCAGCACACCGACGATGAGGAAGCCGATGATGACGGTGACTTTGATTGCGGCGAACCAGAATTCGAACTCGCCGAAGTTGCTGACCTTGGCCAGGTTCACGGCGGCGAAGAACACCACGAAGACGAGGGCCACCACCCACTGCGGTACACCGGGGAGCCAGTTGTCGACGATGTCGGAGGCTCCGGTGATCTCGGCGCCTAGAACCATGATCAGCATGAACCAGTAGAGCCAGCCCATCACGAATCCGGCCCACTCGCCGATCCCCAGACGCGCGTAGTGCGAGAAGGAACCGCTGGCCGGAATCGCAGCGCCCATCTCGCCGAGCATCCGCATCACGAAGACGACTACGGCGCCCGCGACGATGTAGGAGATCAATACCGCGGGACCGGCCGTCGCGATACCGACGCCCGTTCCGAGGAACAGGCCGGCGCCGATGGCTGAGCCCAGGCCCATCATCGTGAGATGTCGGACCTTGAGGCCGTGACCGAGAGCGGTGGGTGTTTCCTCGGGGGCGTCGGTGTTACTCATCAGTCGTTGGCGTGAAGTGCAGCATTCAGTTCGACGCCGGTGCCCTTCCACGGCACGACCTCGACAGCACCCGATACGGAGTTACGACGGAACAGAAGGTTGGACTTGCCGCTGAGGTCCTTGGCCTTGACGACGGTGCCGTCGGGGCCGGTGACCTTGGTGCCGGCGGTGACGTACAGGCCGGCTTCGAGGACGCAGTCGTCGCCGAGGGAAATGCCGAGGCCCGAGTTGGCGCCGAGGAGGCAGCGCTTGCCGAGGGAGATCGTTTCCTTGCCGCCGCCGGACAGGGTGCCCATGATGGACGCGCCGCCGCCCACGTCGGATCCGTCGTCGACAACGACACCGGCGGAGATGCGGCCTTCGACCATGGAGTTGCCGAGGGTGCCGGCGTTGAAGTTCACGAAGCCTTCGTGCATGACGGTGGTGCCGGCTGCGAGGTGTGCTCCCAGGCGGACACGATCGGCATCGGCGATGCGTACACCGGCGGGGACAACGTAGTCGACCATGCGGGGGAACTTGTCGACGCTGAAGACGGTGACGACGCCGCGGATACGCAGACGCGAACGGACCTGCTCGAAGCCTTCGACGGCGCACGGGCCGAAGTTGGTCCAGACGACGTTGGCGAGCAGACCGAACTGGCCGTCGAGGTTGACACCGTGAGGCGCAACGAGGCGGTGGGAAAGTAGGTGAAGGCGCAGGTAGACGTCGTAGGCGTCAACGGGAGCCTTGCTGAGGTCGGCGATGGTGGTGCGGACGATGACCTGCGAGACCTCGCGAGCTTCGTCGTTGCCGGCCAGCAGGGCGAGATCGGAAGGAATGTCTGTTCCCTCGACGTTCTCGGTACCGGTCTTGTCGAATGTTCCCAGCTCCGGTGCGGGGAACCAGGTGTCGAGGACGGTTCCGTCCGCGGTCACGTTGGCGATACCTACTGCTGTTGCTCCCTGTGCGCTCACAGAACTAGAGATTACTGGGTGACGTGGCCAGCGGCCTATTCTGGTGCGTGTGAGCATCCTCGATCTTGCCTCGGACCCCATTGACCTGACGGCTGCACTGGTCGACATCCCCAGCGTTTCCCACGACGAATCTGCCATCGCGCAGGCTGTCGAGGATGCGCTGCGTGAGCAGACCAGCGGCTTCGAGATCATTCGCAACGGCAATGCGGTGCTGGCTCGGACCTCACGTGGACTTCCCAGTCGGGTCATGTTGGCGGGGCACCTCGATACCGTTCCGATCGCCGACAACGTTCCGTCGCGCCGTGAGGGCGACATCCTGCACGGCTGCGGCACCGTGGACATGAAGTCCGGCGACGCGGTGTTCCTGCACCTCGCTGCCACCATCGAGAACTTGGCCCACGATTTGACGTTGGTCTTCTACGACTGCGAGGAAATTGCTGCCACCTTCAACGGACTGGGCCGGATCGAACGTGAGATCCCCGAGTGGCTCGCTGCGGACGTCGCGATCCTGGGCGAGCCGACGGCCGGGTTCATCGAAGCCGGGTGCCAGGGAACTATGCGAGTGCGCTTGAGTGCTTCCGGCACCCGTGCGCATTCGGCGAGGTCTTGGCTGGGGGACAACGCCATCCACAAGTTCGGTGCTGCTCTCGAACGCTTGTCCGCGTACCAGTCGCGCTCGATCGACATCGACGGTTGCGGTTACCGCGAAGGCTTGTCGGCTGTGCGGATCTCCGGTGGCGTCGCCGGAAATGTCGTGCCCGACGAGGCCGAGATGGATGTCAATTTCCGTTTTGCGCCCGACCGTAGTCAGGAGCAGGCCGAGGCCCACGTAAGGGAAGTATTCGACGGATTGGGTCTTGGTTTCGAGGTCACGGATTCCTCGCCCGGCGCTCTGCCGGGGTTGGCGAACCCGTCGGCTGCCGCGCTGATCGAAGCTGCCGGTGGCCAGTTCCGGGCCAAGTACGGCTGGACGGATGTCTCCAGATTCTCGGCACTCGGTATTCCGGCCGTCAACTACGGTCCGGGTGATCCGAACCTCGCGCACAAGCGTGACGAGCACGTCCCGGTCCAGCAGATCACCGACGTCGCGGCCGTATTGAGGAAGTACTTGTCGGCCTAGCCGTTAGCCTTGCGTGCATGGCACCTGAAAAGAGTTCAGCCTCGAAGAAGCAGACCTCGTCGATCAAGCATCGTGGTCCGATTCAGTTGCGTCGTAAACGCAAAGACGAAAAAACCACCACCGACCAGCGGTTGCTGGATTCGCGCGGGCCGACCGACTGGGTGCATACCGATCCGTGGCGGGTTCTGCGCATCCAGAGCGAATTCGTCGAAGGATTCGGTGCGCTCGCTGAGGTGCCGCGTGCGGTAACCGTCTTCGGTTCGGCCCGCACCCCGGTTGACCATCCCGAGTACCTCGCCGGCCGTGAACTCGGAACTGCCCTCGCGAAGGAGGGCTTCGCGGTCATCACCGGCGGTGGCCCCGGCGTCATGGAAGCTGCCAACCGTGGTTGCAGCGAGGCCGGCGGTTACTCGATCGGACTCGGCATCGAGTTGCCGTTCGAGCAGGGGCTCAACGAGTGGGTCGATCTCGGTATCAACTTCCGGTATTTCTTCGCGCGCAAGACGATGTTCGTGAAGTACTCGCAGGCCTTCATCTGCCTACCGGGCGGATTCGGAACGCTCGACGAGTTGTTCGAGGCACTCACTCTGGTTCAGACGCACAAGGTCACGCGTTTTCCGATCATTCTGTTCGGTACCGAGTACTGGTCCGGGCTGGTGGAGTGGATCCAGGGCACCCTCGAGCGTGAAGGAAAGATCTCCGCGGGCGATGCAAACTTGCTGCACGTCACCGACAGTGTCGAAGAAGCAGTCCGAATTGTCGTCGACGCGAACAAGGGCGTCGACGAGGCAGCAGATCTGGGGAAAGAAGAAGAATGGTGACTGATAGTCGCGAGGGCAAGAAATTTTCGGTGTGCGTCTACTGCGCGTCGGGTCCGGTGGATGAATCGTTCCTGGCTTTGGCTACCGAGGTGGGGACCGCGATCGGTCGACGCGGATGGCAGTTGGTTTCGGGCGGCGGCAATGTCTCGATGATGGGCGCTGTGGCCGAGTCGGCACGGGCGGCGGGGGCGTGGACCATCGGTGTAATTCCGAAGGCCTTGGTGCACAAGGAAGTTGCGGATGTCGACGCCGACGAGCTGATCGTCACCGACACGATGCGTCAGCGCAAGCAGTTGATGGAAGACAACGCGGACGCGTTCATCACGTTGCCTGGCGGTATCGGGACGCTGGAAGAGTTGTTCGAGACGTGGACTGCCGGCTACCTGGGAATGCACAGCAAGCCGGTGGTCCTTCTTGATCCGGTCGGGCATTACACGGGTCTGCTCGAGTGGTTGAACAAGTTGGACGGCACCGGTTTTGTCGGCCGTAAGGCTTTGGACACGCTGTTGGTCAGGACCGATGTGGAGGCCGCGCTGGATGCGTGCCTAAGCGACTGATCAAGTGCGTGACGGGCCACCTTACTGTGAAGTAAGGTGGCCCGAGGCGACTGCGCAGGCGCCGGATACGTGATTGGGGAAACATGAGTTCGGAAGCCCGCACGACTATCGGTCTACTGGATCTCGCGGTGAAACTGCCGTCGATGATCACCGAAGTGCCCATCCTCTTGCAGGGGGCAGCGGGCCTGACCCGCAAGCCCTCCGCCGCAGAGTCCATCGGACTGATCTTTCAGAAGAACGCTCATGCCCATCCGTCGCGGCCGTTCATCCGGTTCGAAGGCCGCGCAACCAGTTACGCCGACGCCAACACAAAGGTCAACCGCTACGCCGACGTCCTGCGCGGCATCGGAGTCCAGCGCGGTGACGTTGTTGCGATCTTGGGCAAGAACACGCCCGAATCGCTGTTGATCGCTTTGGCTGCAGTCAAACTCGGTGCGGCCGCAGGCATGCTGAACTACAACCAGCGTGATGATGTTCTCGCGCACAGTCTTACGCTGATCGGCGCCCGCGTGCTGGTAGTGGCCGACGAGTGTGAAGAGTCGCTCGAAACCCTGCCCGACGGCTTTGCCGCGCCGCAGCAACTTCTCTACAGCGAACTCGAAGAACGTGCGAAGACGGCCGACGCCACCAACCCGGCAGTGACGGCCGAAATCCTCGCCAAGGAAAAGGCGTTCTACATCTTCACGTCCGGTACCACCGGAATGCCCAAGGCCAGCTTGATGACTCACTTTCGCTGGCTCAAGTCGATGTCCGGTCTCGGACTGATGGGCGTCCGTTTGCGCAGTTCGGACACCCTGTACTGCTGCCTGCCGCTCTATCACAACAATGCCTTGACGGTGTCGCTGTCGTCGGTGCTGGCGTCCGGGGCAACGCTCGCCATCGGACGGCAGTTCTCGGCGTCGCGATTCTGGGACGACATCTCCCTGAACAAGGCAACGGCATTCGCCTACATCGGCGAACTGTGTCGTTACCTGCTCAATCAGCCCGAGAAGCCCACCGACCGCGACAACGCGGTCCGTCTCATGGTCGGAAACGGGTTGCGACCCGAAATCTGGGCCGAATTCACCGAACGCTTCGGCATCAAGCGGGTAGCCGAGTTCTACGGCGCCAGTGAATGCAACATCGCCTTTGTCAATGCACTCAATGTCGACAAGACCGCCGGAATCTGCCCGCTGCCACACGCCGTCGTCGAATTCGACGAAGAAACCGGGAAGGCTCTGCGCGGTCCCGACGGGCGGTTGCGCAAGGTACCGACGGGATCCGTCGGCCTCCTGCTCTCCAAGATCACCGATCGTGCGCCGTTCGACGGATACACCGACGAAGCCGCGAGCAACAGCAAGTTGGTCCGGGACGGTTTCAAGGACGGCGACACCTGGTTCGACACGGGTGACCTCGTGCGCAAGCAGGGCTGGGGTCACGTGGCCTTCGTCGACAGACTCGGCGACACCTTCCGGTGGAAGGGTGAGAACGTCGCAACCACCGAGGTCGAGGGCGCACTCAGTTCGCATCCGGCGATCGAGGAAGCCGTCGTCTACGGCGTCGAAATCCCGGGGACCGACGGCCGCGCCGGTATGGCAGCAGTGAAGTTGCGTGACGGTCACGCCGTCGACGGCAGCACCATCGCGGCCCACCTGTACGGAAAGCTCCCCGGCTACGCCGTTCCGTTGTTCATTCGCATCGTCGACTCTCTCGAACACACCAGCACGTTCAAGTCGCGCAAGGTGGAACTGCGCAACGACGGATACGACGTCGGCATGGACAGCCTGTACGTTCTCACCGGCCGTGAGAGTGGCTACGCGGGTTCGTACGACGGTTACGTCGGCGAGGTCGCAGCCGGTGCGATCCCCAAGGGCTAGACGCCCATCTGTCATGCCAGTATGAACGGCATGTCTTCATTCGCCGGTTCACCCGCGCAGCCAGAGCCGGCGCCCACATTGTGTGGGCGCCTCGTCGCGGTCGATCGTGCGTTGGTCATGGCGATCGTCAACCGAACACCCGACTCGTTCTACGACCAGGGCGCGACGTTCTCGGATTCCGCCGCGATGGCGGCGGTGGACCGCGCTGTGGACGAGGGCGCCGACTTGGTGGACATCGGCGGCGTGAAAGCCGGACCGGGTGATCTGGTGGATACAGACGAGGAAATCCGTCGAGTGGTGCCCTTCGTGGCAGCGATTCGCGCCAAGTACCCGGACATGCTGATCAGCATCGACACCTGGCGAAGTGACGTCGCGCTTCTTGCTCGCCAGGAAGGCGCCGACCTGATCAATGACACCTGGGCCGGGGCCGATCCCGAGTTGGTGATGGTCGCCGCCGAAACCGGGGCGGGAATTGTCTGCTCGCATACCGGGGGAGCCGTTCCGCGCACACGCCCGCACCGCGTCCGGTACGCCGATGTTGTCGCGGATGTCGTGAACGAAGTTGTCTCGGCTGCGGAACGAGCCGTCGCCCTGGGCGTTCCGCGCGACGCAATTCTGATCGATCCCACCCATGATTTCGGCAAGAACACCTTCCACGGGCTCGAGTTGTTGCGAAAAGTGGACGTTCTTGTAAACACCGGGTGGCCAGTGCTGATGGCACTGAGCAATAAGGACTTCATCGGGGAGACTCTTGGTGTGGAGCTTTCCGAGAGGTTGGAGGGAACATTGGCAGCGACAGCAATGGCCGCGGCAGGCGGCGCCCGAGTGTTCCGGGTCCACGAGGTGGCATCTACTCGCCGGGTGGTCGACATGGTGGCGGCAATCCAGGGTCGACGCGCCCCGGTCCGGACTGTGCGAGGACTGGCATGAGCATCACCGGGGCGGGGTCCACCCGCACCTGGTCCGAAGCCAACAGCTGGGATCACCCGAGTTGGACGGTCGAGGAACTCGAAGCAGCGAAAGCCGGCCGAACGATTTCGGTGGTGCTGCCCGCCCTCAACGAAGAGAAGACCGTCGCATCGGTGGTCGACACCATTCATCCGTTGCTCGGCGGTTTGGTGGATGAACTGATCGTGCTCGATTCCGGATCCACCGATCGCACCGCGAAGCGGGCACGCGCTGCCGGCGCGCGCGTGATCAGCCGTGAGAGCGCTGTCCCGTCGCTCCCACCGGCAGCCGGCAAGGGTGAGGTCTTGTGGCGATCGATTGCGGCGACGACGGGTGATCTGATCGCCTTCGTGGACTCAGATCTGATCAACCCCGATCCGGCGTTTGTTCCGAAGTTGTTGGGTCCCTTGCTGACCGTCGACGGTATTCACCTCGTGAAGGGGTATTACCGCCGCCCGTTGCGTGTCAGCGGGACTGAGGACGCCAATGGCGGTGGACGGGTTACCGAGCTGGTGGCTCGGCCGATGCTGGCGGCTCTGCGACCCGAGCTCACGGCAGTACTCCAGCCGCTGGGCGGTGAGTATGCCGGAACCCGGGAACTGCTGTCCGCCGTGCCTTTCGCGGCCGGATACGGCGTCGAGATCGGACTGCTCCTCGATACCTACGACTCGTTGGGTCTCGGCGCGATCGGTCAGGTCAATCTCGGGGTGCGCAAACATCGCAACCGGCCGCTGGGCGAGTTGGGTGTGATGAGCCGTCAGATTATCGGGACGATGCTGCGCAGATGTGGCATCGAGGATTCCGGTGCCGGGTTGACGCAGTTTCTTGTCGACGGTGATTCGTTCGTGCCGGAGACCACCGAGGTGTCGCTGCTCGATCGGCCGCCGATGAATTCGATTATCCGCAGCGCGGGGTTCCCAACTGTTGGTCAATGAGGACAGTTTTGTGTTGATTGATGTAGTTCTGTCCGGTGACGGTGAATGGCCGGTCAGAAAAGCTGACCGGGAACAGCAGTCGGCGGTGATCGAACGTGCCACATCGACAGATACGGTCTGAGGCCGTGGTAGACCGTCGCCGCGATCGGGTCCGGCCACAGCGACAAACACACCACCCTACGCAAGCTACTTGTCAATCCGGATGTGTCGAGTATCGGCGAGGGTAATCCCATCTGGGTGCGAATGCGTCGAGCCGTTCTTGTCGGTGCCTCGTTGTATCTTTTCTGTTGTCGGGTGATGACCGACAACGACTGACTCTGGGGGGAGTTGACGATCAGGTGCACAACATGGCTACCGGTGTGATCGTCGCTGCCGATACCGACAGTGCCGCAACAGAACCAGGCAGGTCCGTGATCCGGGCGTTCGTGTACGTCCTCGACCCCACCCCCGACCAAGCCACGATGCTGCGCTCGCATTGCGGGGCGCAGCGGTACGCCTACAACTGGGCACTGGATCAGGTGCAAGCGAACCTGGATCAACGGACCGCCGAACGCTCGTACGACATCCCCGATTCCGAGTTGACACCGTCATTGTCGTGGTCGGCGTACAGCTTGCGAAAACACTGGAACACCGTGAAAAATGCGGTCGCGGTCAACCGTGAGACGGGTGTGCCGTGGTGGCCGGAGAACTCGAAGGAGTCCTACAGCAGCGGTATCGCGAACTGTGCTGCGGCGTTGTCGAACTGGAACGCTGCCCGCACCGGGAAACGTCAAGGGACGATGGGGTTTCCGCGATTTGGAAACAAACAGGCCGTGCTCTCGTGCCGGTTCACCACCGGCGCCCTCGGGTTGGTTACTGGTGGTGGTGATCGTCGCCATGTGCAGCTCCCGCGGATCGGGGTCGTCAAGACTGCGGAATCGACCCGCAAACTGGCCCGCAAAACGACAGCCGGAACGGCCCGCATCAGGTCGGCGACCGTCTCGTTTCGGGGTGGCCGGTGGCAGGTGTCGTTCTCCGTCGAAACGACCATCCCAGCGCGGGCACTACACCCGGAAACCGTCGTCACCGGCAGCGCCACCGGCCTCCGGCGCGGCAACTCGGTGGTCGGCGTCGATGTCGGTGTCAAACATCTTGCGGTTCTCTCCACCGGGGAGATGATCGAGAACCCGAAACATGCACGTAGACAGGCGAAGGCGTTACGTCGTCTGCAACGCCAAGCGTCTCGGCGTACGGGCCCGGATCGCCGCACAAACCAGGAACCGTCGAAGCGGTGGCTGCGCACGCAGGGAAGGGTTCGGCAGGTGCACACCCGGATCGGGAATACTCGCCGCGATTACCTGCACAAGCTGACCACCCGGCTGGTCGAGGAGTTCGACACCGTCGTGGTCGAAAATTTGAATGTCGCCGGGATGACCCGATCCGGTGGCGTCGACAAGAAGGGGTTGAATCGGGCGTTGCATGATGCGGCGTTTGGGGAGATCCGGCGGCAAGTCACCTACAAAACTGGTTGGGCCGGGACCGGTCTGGTGGTGGCGGATCGGTGGTTTCCGTCGAGTAAGACCTGCTCGAACTGTTCGGTAGTGAAAGCCAAGCTGCCGTTGAAGGTTCGGGTGTTCACCTGCGATGCGTGCGGTTTCCGCAGCGATCGTGATCACAATGCTGCTCTGAACCTCGCTGCCCTCGCAGCGGTGGCCACGGGCGGTGCGTCTTCGGCGAGTTGCGGACGAGACGGTAAAGAAGCCCGACGGAAACCAAACGTAAGACCCGCCGTTGTGCGGGCGGACGGTATTGCCGCGGGAACACCACCTGGTGGTGAACGTGGCCGGGGCAATCCGGTCGCTCATGACGAGTGTATTAAACAACACTCAAAATGAACGGGTCTGACCGCTCCGGTGTGGAAGTATCGGGGCATGCTGACGATCCTCCAGTACCTGATTGTCATGGCGCTTGTCGGCGGGGCGATCTTCCTCGGTGCGAGTGCCGTTTTCGGGCGCTCGGAAGAACTGCCGCCGCTTCCCCCGGGGACCACCGCGACCGTTCTGCCGGCCGAAGGT
Organism: Rhodococcus sp. OK302; assembly: GCF_002245895.1. NCBI lineage: Bacteria > Bacillati > Actinomycetota > Actinomycetes > Mycobacteriales > Nocardiaceae > Rhodococcus > Rhodococcus sp. OK302. Next base: position 5,601,686 of record NZ_NPJZ01000001.1, on the reverse strand, counting down.
GTGACGGGTGCAGACGTCGACGCGTTGCGATTCCAGCAGGTTCTGCGCGGCTACAAGGCGAGTGAAGTTGATTGGGCTCTGCATCGCCTCGGTATGGAAATCGATTATCTCCGTACGCAATTGGAGCAGCGGGATTCCGGGCCGAGCGAAGAGGCCGAACCCGAACTGCTTACCGAACCGGAGCCGGAACCGACTCCGGTGAGTGAGCGTCCGGCAGATGACTGACGGACTGATTCGATGCGGCTGGGTGACGTCGAGTGCCGACGACACCATCTATCGGGACTACCACGACCACGAATGGGGACAACCCCTGCACGGACGTGACGCGCTGTTCGAGCGGTTGGCACTCGAAGCTTTCCAATCCGGACTTTCGTGGATCACGATTTTGCGCAAACGTGAGGCTTTTCGATCCGCATTCGACGGCTTTGTTCCGGAGAAAGTCGCAGAGTACGACTCCGCCGACGTGGATCGGCTACTCGAGGATGCGTTGATCGTCCGCAACAGGTCGAAAATCGAAGCGACGATTTCCAATGCTCGACTACTCGTGAATTCTCCGGAATTGGATCTCGATTCGTTGCTTTGGTCGTTTGCACCGCCGCGACGCACCGCGCGGCTTGCATCAATTGCAGACGTCCCGGCAGTAACCCCGGAATCGACTGCGATGGCTAAGGAACTTAAACGTCTCGGGTTCAAGTTTATTGGTCCTACCACGGCTTATGCGCTCATGCAGGCCACCGGCATGGTGGACGATCATGTTGCCGATTGTTGGGTTCCGGTACTGCCCGGAAGGTAGTCGGAACACCCGAAAATGCGACTCAAATTCCCGGTTCCCGAGCCGATAGGGAACAATGGAGGCTACGAGCCTCGCTGATCGTTGGCGGGGCACACCGTTTGTCGACGCGCAGTGCAGTGCAGCGCAGATCTGGAGGGAGCAGAGGATGGCGGCCATGAAGCCCCGGACCGGGGACGGTCCCCTCGAAGCAACCAAAGAGGGACGAGGAATCGTCATGCGGGTTCCACTCGAGGGTGGCGGACGCCTTGTCGTCGAGCTGACCCCGGATGAAGCTGCTGCGCTCGGTGTGGAACTCACGAACGTCACCAGCTAGTCGGGTCCAGGTAGAAGAGTGCACCCAGGCTCCGTAACCGATCTTCGGTGCGGGGCCTGAAGTGTGTGTACCTGCGGTGGCGGTGCCTGCAGTATGTGTAACGGATATGTGGGACGAGGACCAATGCTCTCCGAAGTGATCGACCTACTGGCGTGTCCGCAATGCCACTCCGAACTGGATCTGGTGGACGGCTCCGCGGAATGCGCGCGGGGACACCGATTCGATGTCGCCCGGCAGGGCTACGTCTCGCTGATCAGCGGTGGGTCCACCAAATTTACCGGCGACAGCGCGGAGATGATTGCCGCGCGGTCCAGACTGCTCGGTAGCGGACACTTCAAGCCGCTAATGGACGGCGTCGCGTCTGCGTGCGCCGGTACTGTCGGCAGTGGTCCTGCTCGGATCGTCGAAATTGGTTCCGGCACAGGACAATATCTCGAACATGTGATCACCGGGATTCCCGAGTCACGGGGAATTGCCCTCGACGTATCGAAATTCGCGGCTCGTCGAGCGGCCAAAGTTCATGATCGCATCGGTTCGATCGTCGCAGATGTGTGGCAGCCGTTGCCGATACGCGACGGGTCGCTCTCTCACGTGCTCTGTGTGTTCGCTCCACGCAACGGCAGTGAATCCCATCGCATCTTGGCTGATGACGGTTCCCTGGTGGTTCTCACGCCCACGGATCGGCATCTGACGGAACTGGTGGAGTTACTCGGCATGGTTCGTGTCGACGACAAGAAGGTAGAGCGGCTCGGGTCCTCGATGGCCGGACTGTTCGAGCGTGAACATTCCGAGGACGTCGAGTTTACGATGAACCTCAACCGTTCCGACGTTCTCGATCTGGTGGGGATGGGTCCGTCGGCGAGACACCTGTCGGCCAGTCAGCTTGCTGCCGCGGTGGAACAACTACCCGAGCGCACCCAGATCACTGCGTCGGCAACAATCTCCACCTACCGAAAGATCAACAGCGGCGCTTGATTGCATCGTCGTAGACATCCAAGGTCTGTTTGGCGATTTCGGCCCACGAGAATTCGTTGATCGCTCGGACGCGGCCCGCTCGGCCCATGGCGTCGGCGCCGATTCGGTCAGCCACAACAGCGTTGACCGTTGCGGCCAGCGACTCCTCGAAAGCCTTGGGCTCGTAGGAGTTGTAGTGGACGAGGCGCCCGGTTACTCCGTCATCGACAACCTCGGGGATGCCGCCCACATCTGAAGCGACAACTGCGGTTTCGCAGGCCATAGCTTCGAGATTGACGATTCCCAGCGGTTCGTAGACCGAAGGGCAGACAAAAACCGTTGCGGCCGAGAGTATTTCCCGGATCTGTTCGGTGGGAAGCATTTCGCGGACCCAGAACACGTTGCCGCGATGAGCGGCGAGGTCCGCTACTGCCTGCGCCGTCTCGGCGGCGATCTCCGGAGTATCGGGAGCGCCGGCACACAGGACGAGTTGGATCGACGGATCAAAATCGTGTGCCGCGGCAATCAGATGCCCGACACCCTTCTGCCTCGTGATGCGCCCGACAAACGCGACAATGGGCTGCTCGGTGTCGATGCCGATGGTGGCCAGGGCAGACTGGGCGGCCACTGCAGCCGGGCCAGGATGCCAGACTGTCGTGTCGATTCCGTTGCGGACCACATGAATACGGGTCGGGTCCAGCGACGGATAGGCGTCGAGCACATCGAGGCGCATGCCGGAACTGACCGCGATGACGGCGTCGGCGTTCTCGATTGCCGTGCGTTCGGACCACGACGAGACGCGATACCCGCCGCCCAATTGCTCGGCCTTCCACGGACGTCGAGGTTCGAGGGAGTGCGCGGTCAAGACGTGCGGTACGTCGTAGAGCGCCGACGCCAGGTGCCCGGCCAATCCGGTGTACCAGGTGTGCGAGTGAACGATGTCGACTCCGCTTGCCGCAGCGGCCATCCGAAGTTCGGCGGAGAGCGTCGTCAACGTGGGGTTGGCGCCGACCAACGCGGGATCGGGGGAGTGGACTATCGCGTCGTCGCGGGGAATTCCCATGCAGTGGACGTCGACGTCGACGAGTTTCTTCATCTGAGCGACGAGCTCGGTGACGTGTACTCCTGCGCCGCCGTAGATCTCCGGCGGATATTCCTTGGTCATCATCGCGACTCGCACGGGCTAAACCTAACCGCCCGTAGTCGATCCGGCTACCGCTCGGCGTTCTTGCGGGTGTCGCGGGTGCCATCGCTAGCGGGAGTAGTGCAGTGCGGATAGGTTAACGGTGTGAGAAGCCAGCCGCATGTGCTTGGAATCGTGCTCGCCGGAGGCGAGGGCAAACGTCTCTATCCGCTGACGGCGGATAGAGCGAAACCCGCGGTGCCGTTCGGCGGCGCCTATCGACTGATCGACTTCGTGCTGAGCAACTTGGTGAACGCAGGCTATCTGCGTCTCTGTGTGCTCACGCAATACAAGTCGCATTCACTCGACCGACATATATCTCAGACCTGGAGGCTGTCCGGATTCGCCGGCGAATACATCACTCCCGTCCCAGCGCAGCAGCGGCTCGGGCCGCGCTGGTACACCGGTAGTGCCGACGCAATTCTGCAGTCGCTCAACCTGGTTTACGACGAGGACCCCGAGTACATCGTGGTGTTCGGTGCCGACCACGTGTACCGCATGGACCCCGAACAGATGGTGCAGCACCACATCGATTCCGGTGCCGGTGTGACCGTCGCCGGTATTCGCGTGCCGCGCAGCGAGGCATTCGCTTTCGGCTGCATCGACAGTGACGAGTCCGGACGCATCACCCAGTTCCTCGAAAAGCCGGCTCATCCGCCCGGCACCCCGGACGACCCCAATTCCACCTTCGCATCCATGGGTAACTACGTGTTCACCACCAAGGTGCTCGTCGACGCCATCCGTGCGGACTCGGAGAATTCCGATTCGGATCACGACATGGGCGGAGACATCATCCCCGCTCTGGTCGCCGCCGGTGAAGCGTCGGTGTACGACTTCAAGGACAACATCGTCCCCGGCGCCACCGACCGTGACCGCGGCTACTGGCGTGACGTCGGTACCCTCGACGCTTTCTACGATGCACACATGGACCTGGTGTCGGTGCATCCGATCTTCAACCTCTACAACCGGCGCTGGCCCATCCGCGGCGCCACCGAGAACCTGGCACCGGCCAAGTTCGTCAAGGGCGGGCTTGCCCAGGAGTCGATAGTCGGCGCCGGATCGATTCTCTCGGCTGCCACCGTGCGTAACTCGGTTCTCAGCTCCAACGTGATGATCGAGGACGGGGCGACCGTCGAGGGCAGTGTTCTGATGCCCGGTGTGCGCATCGGAAAGGGAGCCGTTGTTCGTCGAGCCATCCTCGACAAGAACGTGGTCGTGGGTCCCGGCGAGATCATCGGCGTCGACCTCGAACGAGATCGGGAACGATTCGCGATCAGTCAGGGTGGCGTCGTAGCTATCGGCAAGGGTGTGTGGATCTAGCTAGATCTTGCTTGCACACAGCAAGCCCTCGCCCAACGGCAAGAGAACACGAATGAGGCGTGTGTCGTCCGCAACAGCTTTTGCTGCTTCGCGGACGGCCACGGTGGCTGCGTCGCGTGCCGAAGGGTCCGCGACCCGGCCACCGGCCAGGGCGGCGTGGAGAACGATCACTCCGCCGGGACGAAGCAACCGGACACCTTCGCGAACGTAGTGCGGGTGGTCAACGGGCTCGCAGTCGACGAAGACCAGGTCGTAGCCGCCGTCGGCCAGACGTGGCAGCACGTCGAGCGCGTCGCCGTTGATCAGGCGAGTGCGGGCCGGTGCAATTCCGCTTTCGCGGAAGGTTGCCTTGGCTGCGCGCTGGTGTTCGGGTTCGCTGTCGATGGTGGTCAGGACCCCGTCGTCGCGCATGCCGTGCAACAGCCACAAACTGCTCACGCCGGCTCCGGTACCTATCTCGACCGCTGTTTTTGCTCCGAGCATGCGGGCGAACATCGCCAGTACAGCTCCCACCGCAGGTGTTACCGGCGCTGCGCCGAGGTCGTTGGCTCGGTTCCGCGCCGCAGTCAAAATCTCGTCCTCGGAAACAACGTCCTCGACGTGGCGGAGTATCTGTTCGGCGTGGGTCACACCATGAGGTTATCGGGCGCGTTCCCTTGTCTGTGCAAGGCGCGCAACTTGTCCGTACACGGCGCGCACGCAGGCAGGATTCTCAGCAATCCCTCAGGCGTTTCATAGGGCATGCACACCGTGATGCGACAGGGTAGGTACATCGCCGGAAAAGAAGGTCACCACCGGCGGTGACAGCATGGCTGATTCGGTGTTCCGGGAACAAAACACCACGGTGTTCGGTTGTCCCAGTCATCACGTGAGCTGACAGCGCCGTCCCGAGCGAGCAGGAGGATCAACCAATTTTCCAGATCAACGACGAGCCTCGCCCTCGAGAGTCGGAAGTAATGACGACGGAATCGGCTGTGGATTCCGAATTGATCGGTACTGCTGTTTTCGACGCGACAGGTGAGAAGTCCGCGATGCCGTCGTGGGACGAGCTCGTCCGCCAGCACGGTGACCGCGTGTACCGGCTTGCGTATCGGTTGTCCGGCGACGCCCAGGACGCCGAAGATCTGACCCAGGACACCTTCATCCGTGTGTTCCGCTCGCTCTCCGATTACCAGCCTGGCACCTTCGAGGGTTGGTTGCACCGCATCACGACCAATCTGTTCCTCGATATGGTTCGCCGCCGCAATCGCATCCGGATGGAAGCACTTCCGGAGGACTACGACCGCGTACCGTCGGCCGGCCCGAACCCCGAGCAGATCTATCACGACGCTCGTCTCGATGCGGATCTCCAGGCCGCTTTGGACTCCTTGGCGCCGGATTTCCGGGCAGCAGTTGTGCTCTGTGACATCGAAGGTCTGTCGTATGAGGAAATCGGTGCCACACTGGGAGTGAAGCTCGGAACGGTACGTAGCCGTATCCACCGTGGACGACAGGCGATTCGTGATCATCTGGCAGCGCAACGCGCAGCCGAATCCGAATCCGTCGGCGTCTGACGGCCGGGCAGTGAGACGGCAGGGACAGTTGGTCGATCATCTGGAGGGACGAATGACGGAGACGCGGGCACCCCGCCAGTTCGGCTCGACCGAGCACCTGGCAAGTGAGGCAATTGCCGCCTACGTCGACGGAGAACTCCGGATGCAGGCCTACCTCCGGGCCTCCCATCACATTTCCATCTGTCCCGAATGCGCCGGCGCTGTCGATGCGCAGCAGCAGGCGCGCGGTGCACTCCGACGCAGTGGCGAGATGACGATGCCACTCTCGCTTGTCGGATTGTTGAGCCAGATTCCGTCGTGCAACACCCACACCGCCGAAAGTGCACCCGGAGTCGATGCCGGGTTCGGTGCTCTGGGCAAACGGTTGTCCCGTCGTTGGCGCAAATGAACTCTTCGGGGCGGCTGCATCAGCTTTCATTCGTCGATCAGCGATACTGGACCGCGTGACTGACGGACAGCGGGGACATTCCGGGGTGGATACCGATTCTTCGGCAAACGGTTTGGTGGATCGTCCGGCAGATGCGCCCGTTCTCGAGCCTCGGCCTGTGTACCGGCCGCAGATCGATCCGGCGTCCCGACAAGTTTTCGGTCGGCCCAGTGGAGTCGACGGATCATTCTCACCGACGTCGGTGCGGGGTGTGCCGGCACCGGATGTGGTGGTCGGATCACCGGACCCAGTCCTTGCCGAGGCCTTCGGACGACCGGACGGAGAGACCGAATCCATCGGTCGGGATCCCGACGCCGAAGCGGCGAGCGAGCCCGAAGACGAACAACCGAGCGACCCGTGGCGTGATCCGGCGTCGTCGGTGGCATTGGGGTCACCCGCAGCGCAGACGCAGCCGGAGATCTTGCCGCCCGCCCCGAAACTCGATGTCAGAGACGTGCTGTTCGGCCGTAAGGTCGCGCCGTCGGCATTGGCAGCTCTTGCCGGAATCGCGTTGGTGATCGCATTGGTGGGTGGATTGCTGGCGACGGTGATCACCGCTGATCGAGGCGCGTTGACCAGCCAGCGGGTCACCTTGGTGCAATCGGGCAGTGGCGAACAACCTCAGTCGCAGGTGGCTAAGGTTGCGGACGCTGTGCTGCCGTCCGTTGTCTCGATTCAAGTTGCCGTGGGCGATCAGGGCAGTACCGGTTCAGGCGTCGTGATCGACGGAGCCGGATACATCGTCACCAACAACCACGTGATTTCGTCAGCTGTCCCACCGGCCCAGAACGCTCGTATCCAGGTCATCTTCTCGGACGGAACTAAGACCGATGCCCAGATCGTCGGCCGTGACGTGAAAACGGACCTCGCAGTGCTCAAGGTGGCGGCAGACAATCTGACAGTTGCACAACTCGGAAAGTCCGGCGACGTTCAGGTCGGCGACGAGGTCATCGCGGTCGGTTCACCGCTCGGGCTGAGCAAGACGGTTACTTCCGGAATCGTCAGCGCCTTGAACCGTCCGCTCCGCTTGTCCGGAGATGGCACCGATACCAACGCGGTCATCGATGCAGTCCAGACGGACGCGGCCATCAACCACGGTAATTCCGGTGGCGCTCTGGTCGACGACGAGGCCCGGGTGATCGGTATCAACACTGCGATGCTCAGCGAGTCCGGCGGTTCCGTGGGGCTGGGTTTCGCGATTCCCATCGATACCGTGACTACGGTGGCGCAGGCCATCATTCGTGACGGTTCGGTGCATCACCCCGATATCGGCGTCAACGCGCGCACCGCGGTCAACGACGCCACCAGTGGTGCGGCCGTGGCCAACGTTCGTGACGGCAGTCCCGCGCAACGGGCCGGAATTGTCGAAGGCGATGTGATCGTCAAGGTCGGGGATCGCCCGGTGACGAGTGCCGACGAACTGGTGGTGGCGGTCAATTCCACGACCATCGGACAGCCCGTCAACGTGCAGCTGATCCGCGACGGACGCCAGGTCGACATATCGGTCACACCGGTTTCCGACTGATCGAACCTCCAACCTTGCTGTGAAGTTGATCCGGACCCGCACGAACCGGGCGAGCACACAGTAGGCTGACCCTGTGTTTGGCAACATCGGTTGGGGCGAGTTCATGATCCTCCTCGTAGCGGCTCTGGTCATCTTGGGACCTGAGCGGCTTCCGGGTGCGGTCTCCTGGGTAACCAAGTCATTGAGGCAGGTGCGTGAATACGCCTCCGGCGCTTCCAACCAACTCAAGGAAGAGTTGGGCACTGACTTCGAGGATCTGCGCAAACCGCTGGCAGATCTGAACAAGCTGCGCGGCATGACACCGCGCGCTGTGATCACCCAGCACCTTCTCGACGGCGACGATTCCATCTTCACCGGAAACTTCGACAAGAAGCCGGGTGGAGGGGACAAGCCGCAAAGCGGCGTGCAGCAACCCACGACGATGTCGCTCTCCAAAGACAAGCCACTATCGGCCGGCGAGCGTCCGCCAGTCGACCTCGACGCGACCTAGCCTCCGACCAGACACACCACAGGCTTGTACAGACAAAAGTGCCGCCCACCTTTCGGTGGGCGGCACTTTTGGTACGTGCGTACTACATGTTTCGAACGGTGTTGATGCCCAGCGACATTCCGGCCAGTCCGCGCTGACGGACAGCCAACTTGTCGGCGATGTCCTTCAGGGCGATTGCCGCTGCACTGTCGGGTGCGCTGAGCACGATCGGTGTTCCGGCGTCACCGGCTTCACGGACCGCCGGGTCCAACGGGATCTGGCCGAGAAGCGGAACCTTGGCGCCGACGGCCTTGGTGAGGCGATCGGAAACCGTCTGGCCGCCGCCCTCGCCGAAGACGTCCATGCGGGTGCCGTCGGGAAGTTCGAGCCAGGACATGTTCTCGACGACGCCGGCAATGCGCTGACGGGTCTGCAGGGCGATGGCGCCGGCGCGTTCGGCGACCTCGGCGGCTGCCTGCTGGGGGGTGGTGACAACCAGGATCTCGGCGCTCGGAATGAGCTGGGCGACAGAGATCGCGATGTCGCCGGTTCCCGGCGGCAGGTCGAGCAGGAGGATGTCGAGGTCGCCCCAGAAGACGTCGGCCAGGAATTGCTGCAGCGCGCGGTGCAGCATCGGCCCACGCCAGACGACGGGGGTGTTGCCCTGCGTGAACTGAGCAATCGAGATCATCTTGATGTCGTGGGCGACGGGCGGCATGATCATGCGCTCGACCTGCGTAGGCTTGGCGTCCGTGCCCAGCATGCGGGGGATGGAGTGTCCGTAGATGTCGGCGTCCAAGACTCCGACGGACAGGCCGCGCGCAGCGAGTGCGGCAGCGAGATTGACTGTGACACTGGACTTTCCGACGCCGCCCTTACCGGATGCGACTGCGTACACGCGAGTGAGTGAGCCTGGCTGAGCGAAGGGGATCACCGGTTCGGCGGAGTCGCCGCGTAGGGACTTCCGGAGTTCGGTGCGCTGCGTGTCGTTCATGACGTCGAGTTCGACGCTGATGGCGCCCACACCGGCGACGTCGGCGACGGCCTTGGTGACGCGCTCGGTGATCTCGGTGCGCAGCGGGCAACCGGCCGTCGTGAGGTAGATATCGACGTGAACACTGTTGGCATCACCGAGTGTGATGCCTTTGACCATCCCCAATTCGGTGATGGGCTTGCGGATTTCCGGATCGAGAACTCGCGCGAGCGCGGAGCGTACGTCGGACTCGGTCAGTACAGACATGGCTCCATGGTAGGTCCAGGTCCTCGACAGGGGGCAGGCGAGGGCGGCTGATCAGTGAATGCGAGGCAGGTCTGATGCGGCGGGAACGATGCCGGTGGAGTAGCCCGCGGTCCAGGCCAGGACGTTGGCGACGTAGGCCGCAGAGTTGTTGTAGCGGTGGATCGCTTTGGCGGCCTGAGTGATGTCCTGCATGTTCAATCCACCGTCGCACAGGTATTTTCCGGTGGTCAGCGCGGAGTCGAACAGGTTCTGCGGATCGGAGATGCCGTCACCGTTGCCGTCGCCGGCGTACTGCGTCCAGGTGGACGGGATGAACTGCATGGGGCCCACAGCGCGGTCGTAGACACTGTCGCCGTCGAGTGCGCCACCGTCGGTGTCCATGATCACGGCCTGGCCGGGGAGGCTGCCGTTGAGGGGCAGTCCGATCACGGGGTCGAAGAGGTTGCCGTTCGCGTCGGCGTCCTTACCGTCGTGAGCGTGGCCGGATTCGACGCGGCCGATACCGGCCATCAGAGTCCACTGCATGTTGCAGGTGGGGTTTTCGACAGCGAGGATGCGCTCGGCATTCTGGTAGGCCGCGACGCTGACGCTCGGGATGCCGAGAGCACCCTCCGCCATGGACGGCGGCAGTGGAGGAGTTTCCTGGACCGGTGCGAGCGGAGCAGGCTCCGGAGCTGCGACGGGAGTTTCGGCCAGGTCCGCGATCGGGAGGATCTGGGCCTGCGGTTCCTGCGTGGTCACGGCGGCTGCGTCGGCTGATTGTGCGGCGCTGGTGTTGAAGAAGGGGATCTCGGATGCGGCGCCGGCAGAGTTGGCTGCTGTTACCAATCCGATAGGAATGAGTCCGGTGAGCGCGATGACCGAATTGCGACGGATGTGCGAATCTGTCTTCTTGTTATGCCGACCCACTGTTTAACGCCTCCTGAACCCCGGATTCGGGGTTTTCCGTTCGCTGACGGAATCGAGGCTACCTGATTTGTTGCAGTTCCGTTACTTAACCGTGATCTTCGAGGTCAGTCCGGTGCCCAATGGTGCGGGTTCGTTACTTTTTGTTACCTAGTAGGCCGGCATGAACGGCAGGCCGGGGAACAGCGGTGCCGGAGGCGCGGGTGGTGCCGGAGGAGTCGGAGCGGCTTCGGGAGCGGGCGCGGCGGCCGGAGTCGTGGCGACGGGGGCCTCCGGAGTGGTCGTTTCCGCGGTCCTGTCGGTCGCCTGAGCCAGCCCCGGAGCGTCGGGGGTGGGAACCACACACGGAAGCGCGATGCCGGCCGGCAAGGCTGCCAGGGCTGCGGGATCCAGAATCGTGCACATGTCGTCGGGCCAACGCCAGCCTTCGGCAGTCAAGAACGGCCAGACAAGGCCGCGTGCCGTCATGACCGGGAGCGGGATGACGGGACCCCGGGCGGTGGCGTTCGGAACGGTGGTCGGACTGGGCAGGAGGCCGGACGGGATGAGTGCCTGAATCTCGGGCGACAGGGCAGGCATGTCCGGAAGTCCCGGTAGGAGAGGCGGCGTCGTCGGCGTCGTACTGGCGGCTGCGGCTGCCTTCTCTTTGTCTGTGTCCTTTGCATCCGGTGCGACTGCGGCCGCCGCGGCCAGAATCGCGGAAGTTCCGCCGGCGCTGCCGGTGTTCGCACTTCCGGTGCCGTTACCGCCGACGTAGGGAAGGGGTCCGGACGGAACGACGCCACTCTTGTAGGCCGTCGACCACATGATTACGTTCGCGGCGTACGCCGCGGAATTGTTGTATCGAAGAACAGCTTTCGTTTCCTGGTCGAGGTTGCGGAGATCGAGTCCACCGCTGCAGAGGTACTTCGCTGACGACAATGCAGCGTCGAAGACGTTGTTGGGATCGGCGACACCATCGCCGTTGCCGTCGCTGGCGTAGCCCTTCCATGTCGCTGGAATGAACTGCATCGGACCGACTGCGCGATCGTGGGTCGGGTCGCCGTCGACGGCGCCCTTGTCGGTGTCGGTGATGACCTCGTTGCCGGCGAGGCGTCCGTCCAGGACCGGCCCGAGGATCGGCGTCAGGGTTGTGCCGACGGAGTTGGTCCGTCCGCCGTTGGCATGACCGGACTCGATTCGCCCGATACCGGCGAGGAGGTGCCAAGGGACGCCGCACTTGGGCGCCTCGGTCATCATCACGAGTTCGGCGGAGCGATACGCATTGAGAACGATTTCGGGAATGCCGAGCGATGTCAGCACGATCGCGGCCGCTTCAGGGTTTTGCCCGGGGCTGCCCGTGATCGCCGAACTGGGTGGCGCTGATCGTTGGGTGCGGACGGTTCGGGGTGTCGGTAGGAAGTCCGGCGGCGGAGCAGGCTTCGTCGATGCAGAGCCGGCCAGGGCGATAGGTATCTGTGACCCTGTTGCGGGCGCGCTACTTGCAGTGAGAGCTGCCGGCCCGGTGACCGCCAACAGTCCCCCTACCAGCGTGGACACTGCAATCATTCCTCGTACGCGCACGATTCCCCTTTGCTGGTTCCCCGGTTCCGGAGTACCCACCGATAAATATATAAACGCCTGTGACTTACGTTACATATCGGTCACGGTGCGCGCACCGAAACTCAGTAAATTCTTAGTTATTGAGACTCGCGTTTCGGGGAACCGGACTCTCGATGCTTCTTCTTGGGTGTGGGTTCGTTATCGGAGCTGAGCAACGACTTGATCTCGTCGAGTTCCCGGCGCAAGTAGTCGCGAGTCGCGACCTCGCCGAGTGCAATACGCAGAGCAGCGAGTTCCCGGGCGAGGAACTCGGTATCGGCCTTGGTCTGTTCGGCGCGCGAGCGGTCCTCCTCCAGGGAGACCTTGTCGCGGTTTTCCTGCCGGTTCTGCGCCAGCAGGATCAACGGTGCCGCGTACGCGGCCTGCGTCGAAAACGCCAGATTGAGAAGAATGAACGGATACGGATCCCATCGCAGGGCGACGGCGAAGACGTTGATCAGAATCCAGACGATCACGATGATGGTCTGAATCGCCAGGTACCGGCCGGTCCCGAGGAAACGCGCAATGCGTTCGCTGACGCGTCCCACCGCTTCGACGTCGAAGTCGAAGTGAAAACGACGGTTTCCGCGAGGGGTTTCCAAACGCTGCCGGGCTGAGGTGCTCGAGAATCGGTCGCTCATCGCAAGAGTCCTTCGTCATCCGAGTCGTCTTCGCGCCAGTCTTCGGGGAGGAGATGGTCGAGAACGTCGTCGACGGTGACCGCGCCGATCAGGTGATTCTGGTCGTCCACCACCGGGCCGCAGACAAGGTTGTACGTCGCGAAGTATCGCGTCACCGCAGCCAACGAATCGTCCGCACCGAGTGTGGGCAGATCGCTGTCCAGAAGTCCGCCGACCAGGCTGGCCGGCGGTTCTCTCAGTAATTTCTGCAGGTGAACACACCCGAGATAACGCCCGGTGGGTGTTGCGGTCGGCGGACGCACCACAAAGACCATGCTCGAGAGGGCCGGTGTGACGTCGTAGTTGCGTGCCCGCGCGAGCGCCTCGGCAACCGTCGTCGACGCCGTCAGCACCACGGGTTCCGGCGTCATCAGACCACCGGCCGTGTCCGGGGAGTGTTCGAGGAGTCGGCGTACCGGCTCCGAATCCTGCGGATCCATCAACTGAAGCAGGGATTCGGCTTCGGTTTCGGGGAGCTCACCGAGGAGGTCGGCAGCATCGTCCGGATCCATCGCCTCGAGGACATCCGCTGCCCGTTCCACTTCGAGGTGCATGAGGAGATCGGTCTGATCGTCGGCCGGCAATTCCTGGACGACGTCGGCGAGGCGTTCGTCGTCGAGTGCCGCTGCAAGTTCGCGTCGACGCTTCTCCGGGAGTTCGCGCATGGCATTGGCGACGTCGGCGGGACGCATGCCCTCGTATTGGAGAAGAAGGTGCGCGACTCCCTGGCCGGGCAACGAAAGGTCACTCTGTGTCAATCCCGCAACGTATTGCCACTCGACGACGTGGATTGCGGCCCGGCGGCCCAGACGTCCTCGATGGCCACGGACCGCCACTTTCGAGACCACCCAGTCTCGGGTCCGTCTCGATTCGATACCCAGATCGACCACCACTGTGTCGACGCCGTGAAGCTCGACCAACTCTGGGTCGTCAACGCGCACATGTGAATCGAGCACCTGGGCGAGCGCCAGTACTTCGCCGGGCCGCTGGGTGAAGCGACGAATACTGACGTTGCCGGTCGTTAACGTGACCGCGCTCGGCTCGATGGCGGTAACCCGCAGCATCGGTACGAAAATACGTTTGCGCGTGAACATTTCGATCACCAGACCGAGTACGCGAGGTTGCTGGCGCCCGATGCGAACAGTGATCACGACATCACGCACTCGCCCGATCGACTCACCGTCCGGACCGAGGACAACCAGGCCGGCCAGCCTGGCTGCAAATACCTTGCCTGCTGCTGCCATGATTGCAAGGCTAATTCGTCGAACGTCGAAATCTGCAACAGAGCCGTATTACACGTCGCAGAAAGCGCGAGACACCGATCCCGAAGGGCGCTCCGAGATGACTTCACGCAATCGTTCCCGCCGATCAGTCCTGGCTGTGCCGGGCAGCAGTCGCAAGATGATCGACAAGGCGAAAGGACTGCCGGCCGACGAGATCTTCCTCGATCTGGAGGACGCCGTCGCGCCCTTGGCGAAGCAGGCCGCGCGTGAGGCCGTGGGCGACGCGCTGGCTGAGGACGGGTGGGGCAAGCAGGTCAAGGTGGTTCGCGTCAACGACTGGACCACAGAATGGACGTATGCCGACGTTGTGGAGGTTGTCGGGCGGGCCGGCGCGCACCTCGACGCGATACTGCTGCCCAAGGTTCCCGATGCAAGCCACGTGCAGGCCCTGGACCTGTTGCTGACCCAGGTGGAAAAGGCGAACGGTCTCGAAGTGGGGCGGATCGGCATCGAACCGCAGATCGAGAATGCCATCGGCCTCACCAACATCGATGCGATCGCCACGGCGAGTCCGCGCGTCGAGGCCCTGGTCTTCGGGCCGGCCGATTTCATGGCGAGCCTGAACATGCGCACATTGGTGGTCGGCGAGCAGCCCGACGGCTACGACCGCGGTGACGCCTATCACCACATTCTGATGACGATTCTGATGGCTGCACGAGCCCACGGCGTCCAGGCAATCGACGGTCCGTATCTCCAGATTCGTGACGTCGAGGCGTTCACCCGCAGTGCCGCCCGCACTGCGGCACTGGGATTCGACGGCAAATGGGTACTCCACCCGACGCAGATCGAGGCAGCGAACGAGGTATTCAGTCCACGTCAATCCGATTACGACAGAGCAGAATTGATCTTGGACGCCTACGCATTTCACACCTCCGCGGCCGGCGGTGGACGAGGCGCGGTGATGCTCGGCGACGAGATGATCGACGAGGCGAGTCGCAAGATGGCACTGGTGATTTCGGCCAAGGGGCGCGCTGCCGGCATGGCACGTACCTCCGAATTCACTCAGCCCGAACACGCCTGACTGTCGACGTGCCGACCAATTCGAGTCGGCAAAGGGCACAATAGAGACCATAGGTATCGCGTTGTTCAGCCGTGGATTACGCGCCCGAAACGAGGAGCACTGTCGCCATGTCCAATCCGCTCGCACAATCGCCGAATGGGTCGCGCCGCGGCGGGTTGCCGACGCCGCCTTCGGGTTGGCCGATCGGCTCGTACCCGACATACGCAGAAGCGCAGCGTGCCGTCGACTACCTGTCGGATCAGGAATTCTCGGTTCAGGACGTCACCATTGTCGGTGTGAACCTCATGCAGGTCGAGCGCGTTCTGGGACGCCTCACCTGGCCCAAGGTGATCGGTGGTGGGTTGGTGTCCGGAGCGTGGCTGGGTGTCTTCTTCGGATTGGTGCTCGGCATCGTCACCGGCGGATTCCTGGCTCCGTTGATCACGGGCATCATCGGCGGCATCATCTTCGGCGTAATCACCACGACTATCCCGTACGCAGCGACGCGTGGTCAGCGCGATTTTGCGTCGACCATGCAGTTGGTTGCCGGTCGCTACGACGTGCTGTGTGAACCCAAAACTGCGGAGGCTGCTCGCGACCTGCTCGCGAAACTCGCAATTTAGGGACTTGTCCTCAGTCTGCCAACTTCCTCGAACTCGGCTACCTTATCCCTACGGGTGAGGTGGATCACACTTTCCTGTGACCGTTTGCCGGACAAGACAATAGGTACTTGTCCGGCGAAAGTGCCGATGTGCGGTGCGACGGCAAGCCGATTCGACTGCGCCGTCTCACCGCCCGAGGAGGGCGGCTGTGCAGAAAAAGTGCGTGCGAACGAGAAACACGCAAAATCGACGACTACGGGTGGGATTGCTCAGTGCTGCAACGTTATTGATAACACCGTTGCTCAGTGCGTGTGGCTCGGACGACAGCAGTGGGGTGGTGCTGAGTTTCTATACCGCCGCAGACGGGGCGGAGCAGTATGCGGAGGCCGCAGCCAATTGCTCGGCTGCCTCCGCCGGCAAGTACACGGTTGAGCAGAAAACGCTACCCAAGGGTGCTGATGATCAGCGACTCCAATTGGCGCGCAGACTGACCGGCAATGATTCGTCTCTCGACCTGATGACGCTCGACGTCGTGTGGACCGCCGAATTTGCGGAGGCCGGATGGGCATTGCCGTTGCCCGCCGATATCGCAGCGGAGGTAAGTGCCGGAACATTGGCGGGGCCGCTGGAATCGGCCAAATGGCAGGACCAGCTTTATGCCGCCCCGCTCAATACCAATACTCAATTGCTTTGGTACCGAAAAGATTTGATGCCCGAAGGCAAGCCTCCGCAGACCTGGGATCAGATGGTCGATATTGCCGAAGGTCTGGCCGCACAAGGGCGTCCGAGTTGGATCGGTGTTCAGGGTAAGCAGTACGAGGGCCTCATGGTGTGGTTCAACACCTTGCTGGCGAGTGCGGGCGGATCAGTTGTCGGACCGGACGGGACTACGGTGACCGTCGCAGACGGCGACGCCGCGGAGAAAGCTCTGACTGTGATGAAACGCGTCGCAACAGCCAAGGGCGCCGATCCGTCGGTCTCCCAGGGCGACGAAGCGTCGTCACGGCTGGGCATGGAAAGCGGAAAGTCTGCGTTCCAGGTCAACTGGCCGTTTGTGCTTCCGGGCATCATCGAGAATGCGTCGAAGGGCGACCTGCCGTACATCGACGACAAAGGCAACACAACCAGTACGAATACCGGAAATACCGTGCTCACGGTCAACGGTGAACAGAACTTCCTGTCGGCGCCGTATCCGTCGGTGATCGAGGGACAACCGGCAAAGGTAACGATCGGCGGTTTCAATGTCGCGGTTGCAAAGACCAGCAAGCATCCGGATCTGGCGTTCGAAGCACTGACGTGTCTACGTAACCAGGAGAATCAGCGCAACAACGCTGTTGCCGGCGGTGTTCCGCCGACGCTCGAGAGTTTGTACGACGATCCGGCGTTCCAAGCGGCCTATCCGGCATGGCGAGAGGTGCGGGACAGTCTCGACACTGCCGCTGTGCGTCCGGTTTCGCCTGCCTATCAAAGCATTTCGACGCTCATCACTGCCACGCTCAACCCTGTCGGTAATATCGATCCTCAGTCCACTGTGAACACGTTGGCCGAGCAGGTTCGTAAGGCAGTCAACTCCGAGGGGCTGATCCCGTGACAACCGAACCCGACAACAAAGGTGGCGGAACCGCTGTCGAGGATCGTGCCCAACCTCCCGCACGCTCGGCAAAGCCGAAGATCTCGGACGGCAAAGCTGCCGAGCGTCGGCTGGGCCTGTGGTTGGTTGCGCCGGCTGCACTGCTCATGATCGCAGTCACGGCCTATCCGGTCGTCTACGCCGTGTGGCTGAGTTTGCAACGATACGATCTCCGGTTCCCGGACGAGCGTAAGTTCGTCGGGTTCGACAACTACGTCTCGGTATTGTCGGACGGCTACTGGTGGCAGGCATTTACGGTCACTTCCGCGATCACGATCATCTCCGTGATCATCGAATTCGTTCTCGGACTTACGATTGCGCTGGTCATGCATCGGACCATCGTCGGAAAGGGACTGGTTCGCACGGTGGTGCTCATTCCCTACGGGATCGTCACCGTCGCTGCCGCGTACAGCTGGTACTACGCCTGGACCCCGGGCACCGGATACCTGGCCAATCTGCTTCCTGACGGCAGTGCGCCGCTCACCGACCAGATTCCTTCGCTGGCAATCATCATTCTCGCGGAAGTCTGGAAGACGACGCCGTTCATGGCGCTGCTACTCCTCGCGGGCCTTGCATTGGTTCCCGACGATCTGTTGAAGGCCGCTCAGGTAGACGGCGCCGGACCCTGGACGCGATTGACACGAATCATATTGCCGCTCATGAAACCGGCAATCCTCGTGGCGTTGCTCTTCCGGACGCTCGACGCATTCCGCATCTTCGACAATATCTACGTCCTCACCAAAGGCGCCAATGACACAGGTTCTCTGTCGATCTTGGGATACGACAACCTGTTCAAGGCCTTCAACCTCGGAATCGGATCAGCGATCAGCGTCCTGATCTTCGTGTGTGTGGCTCTGATCGCGTTCATTTTCATCAAACTCTTCGGTGCCTCGGCTCCGGGATCCGATCCGGAAGGACGCTGACATGACCGCTACACCCAGACTCAAGCTCAGTTGGTCCGTAGTCAATCTGCTTGTGCTGCTGTACGCGCTGGTGCCGGTGCTGTGGATCGCCAGCCTGTCGTTCAAACCGGCCGGAACCATCAAGGACGGCAAGTTCATTCCCGAGAAATGGACGTTGGACAACTATCGAGGAATTTTTGACACGAGTGCCTTCACCAGCGCGCTGATCAACTCGATCGGTATCGGATTGATCTCGACGTTCATTGCCGTCGTGATCGGGACAATGGCGGCGTATGCCATTGCGCGTCTGGACTTTCCGGGCAAGAAGATTTTGGTGGGTGTCGCGCTGATGATCGCGATGTTCCCGCAGATTTCCCTGGTCAGCCCGTTGTTCGACATCGAACGACGCCTCGGTCTGTTCGATACCTGGGCGGGACTTATTCTGCCGTACATCACCTTTGCGTTGCCCTTGGCTATCTACACTCTCTCGGCGTTCTTCAAGGAAATTCCGTGGGAACTGGAAAAGGCTGCGCAGATGGACGGCGCCACGCCGGGTCAAGCGTTTCGTAAAGTTGTCGCCCCGTTGGCGGCTCCGGGTATCGTCACGGCAGGCATCCTCGTCTTCATCTTCTGCTGGAACGATCTCTTGTTCGCGATCTCGCTGACATCCACCGAACGATCGATTACCGCACCGGCTGCGATTGCGAACTTCACCGGCGCTTCACAATTCGAGGAACCCACCGGTTCCATCGCCGCAGCCGCCATGGTCATCACCATTCCGATCATCATCTTTGTTCTGTTCTTCCAACGACGTATCGTGGCCGGGCTTACCTCCGGCGCAGTGAAGGGATAAGCCTGTGGCCGAGATCGTGCTGGACAAGGTGACCAAGCTGTACCCCGACGGCGCCAAGGCGGTGAGCGACGTCGACATCACCATTGCGGACGGCGAATTCATCATCCTTGTCGGACCGTCTGGTTGTGGAAAGTCCACGACGCTCAACATGATTGCCGGATTGGAGGATATTTCCACCGGAGAACTACGTATCGCCGGTGAACGCGTCAACGAGCGCGCCCCCAAAGACCGCGACATCGCGATGGTATTCCAGTCGTACGCGCTGTACCCACATATGACCGTGCGGCAGAACATTGCGTTTCCGTTGACCTTGGCCAAGTTGTCCAAAGCCGAGATCAACGCGAAGGTCGACGACGCGGCAAAGGTTCTCGATCTTACTCAACATCTCGACCGGAAACCTGCCAACCTGTCCGGTGGTCAGCGACAACGCGTCGCCATGGGGCGTGCAATTGTGCGAAGCCCCAAGGCATTCCTGATGGATGAGCCGTTGTCGAACCTCGATGCAAAGCTTCGTGTACAGATGCGTACCGAGATAGCCCGGTTGCAACAGCGGTTGGGTACTACAACCATCTACGTGACCCACGACCAAACCGAGGCCATGACGCTGGGTGACCGCGTGGTGGTGCTGCGCGGCGGAATTGTCCAACAGATCGGTGCCCCCCAGGAACTGTACGACCGTCCGAACAATCTGTTCGTAGCAGGTTTCATCGGCTCCCCGTCGATGAACTTCTTTCCGGGCCAACTGACCTCGGACGGGGTAAGCACTCCGATCGGTGCCGTTCGGTTGCCGGCATCGGCGCAGTCGAAAATTCAGTCCAGTGGTTCCGGCAAGGACGTGGTTGTGGGCATCAGGCCCGAACATTTCGAGGATGTTGCACTGGTCGATCCGTTGCAGAAAGCGGCCGGCGGAACCTTCAACGTCGACGTCGACGTTCTGGAATCCATGGGATCGGACAAGTACGCGTACTTCCTCGCCGGTGGACCGGCAGTCAATTCACGTGAACTCGAGGAACTCGCAGCAGATTCAGGTACTGCCGTGGCGGGCGGGGGACAGTTAGTCGCTCGGCTTTCCTCGGAATCTGCAGTGAAACAAGGTAAGTCGATCGATCTGTGGTTCGATCCGGCCAAGATCGCCGTCTTCGACGGCACAACAGGGGCCAATCTGCTCATCTGAGGGCCGCGTTCTACAGCACTGTGAAGGAAAACGTCGTTCCCACTGTAGAGGGAACCTGCTCCGGGCCGGGCGCGGTGTACACCGGCTCGGGCAGTGGCGTCAGATCACCGAGATCATCGTGATGGAGGGTGGTCGGTGATGCTTGTGCCGTTCCCGTGATCAGAGCGATCGGGGCGGCCGCTAAAACCCCGGCGAGGGCAAAGCGAGTAGCCAAGCTGCGCTTGCCTGTCCGGTTCGAAACTTGTGTGGTGGTGTTCATCCGAAATATCGGCCGAAACCCGGCCCTTCAGGGCGGGGAGGAAGCCGCTCCGGATCGCGCAGTAAACCGGGGGTGCGTGTGCGGCCTTTCCGAGGTGATGCTCACGGTCAGTGGGACGTGGACCCCGCTGCGCTTGTGATGGATTCGGCTAGTTGTCGGACCCCAATGCAATGATATTTCCGCAGCAGGTTGAGGAGTCAGGTCGAACACTCTTTGGGGCGGAGGTGGCGAAAATGAAGCGGATCGTCATGATCAAACTCTCCGTCACCGACGAGCAAACTGCCGCGTTGAAGCAGACACTGCTCACCTGCAACGCCGCCGCTGACTTCGTGTCCGATGTTGCCCAACAAACCTCCGATCGGCGTGCGTTCGCGTTGCAGAAAACGGTGTACACGCAGGTCAAGTTGTTCGGGTTGTCGGCGCAGCCAGCGGTTCGTGTGATCAAGAAAGTTTCCGACGCGTACACCACTCGGAAAGCGAATCTCAAAGCCGGAAACTACGGCCGACCCGGAACGAAACGGTATGCGGGCGTGGCGGATACCGCAGTGCGTTTCCGTCCGCTGGCGGCGCAACCGTTCGACGACCGGTGCCTGTCGTGGCAACTCGACTCCTCGACCGTCTCCATCTGGACGGTATCGGGCCGAATGAGGGGTGTGCGGTTCGTGTGCGCGCCGTGGCAACACAAACTTCTCGCGGACCGTCAGGGTGAGTCCGATCTCGTATTCCGCGACGGCCAGTTCTATCTGCACGCCACCGTCGATCAACCGGCACCGGCACCGGTCGTACCGGTGAAAGATCCGGTGGACGGTTGGTTGGGGGTGGATCTGGGGATCGTGAACCTGGCGGTCACCACCGACGACGATCCGAAACGACTTGATGTCCGGTGGTCTGACGGTGCCGTCACAGCGCGCCGTAAGAAGAACCTGGTGATGCGGACGGCCCTGCAGAAGGTCGGAACGAAGTCCGCGAAGCGGAAGTTGAAGACACGGCGACGGAAGGAACGACGGTTCGCCACCGACATCAACCATCAACTGTCGAAAACAATTGTTGCTCAGGCGCAACACACCGACCGGGCTATCGCGATAGAAGATCTATCGGGGATCCGCGATCGGGTACGGCTGGCCAAGAAACAACGAGCGCAGGTGCATTCGTGGGCGTACGCCCAGTTGCGCAACTTCGTCGAGTACAAGGCGGAGGCGGCGGGGGTGCCGGTGGCGGTGATCAACCCGCGCAACACGTCCCGCACCTGCTCGCAATGCGGGTTCTGCGACGTCAAGAATCGCCGCAGTCAAGCTAGGTTCGAGTGCCGAGAATGTGGGTGGACCGCGCACGCGGACCATAATGCTGCCCGCAACATCGCGGCACTCGGGCATGAAAAGTATTGGGCCGCTCAATCAACCGTGCCTATAGCAGCCACTTCTCTAGCAGCCAGTTAGATCAGTGAGCAGCAAACCTGGTCCTTCAGTGCCGGGTAGTTGATGGTATTCCGGCACCGGGGAAATATTGTCTGTGCGAAGCTGATTCCCAGGGAACTAGGATGATCGGCACAGGAGGACACATGTTCGGATCCGGGCCGTCGACAGACGATCTGCATGCTGGGCCGGAACTCGAACAGATACTGCGTGAGCACGCGTACCGAGGCGCCTACCTCCAACTCGGGGTACGCGGTGTGCTGGTGGTGTTCATAGCGTCGACGCTGATCGTTGTTCCGCCGGCTCACGGTTCCGGGTGGTGCTTTCTCATCCTCGGGTTGTACCTGAGCTGGTGTGTGGGCCTTGCTCTGTGGATTGGGCACACATCTCCATTCGCTTCGCTCAACCGGCACACGGGTGCAGGCCCGGTGAACGCGCTCTGGCTCGGTCTTCTCGTCGACCTGGCAGTGCTCGCGACCCTGACCTTGTTGACGGGACTTACCGCGCAGGAAAGCTGGACCGCGGACATCCTCTGCAACGGGCTGTTCGTGATTCCCGTTCTGGCCTGTACTCAATTGCGGACCGACATCTGCGCAGCGATCGTCGTCGCCACAATCGCAGTCTTCTTTGCCGCGAGTTGGGCGACGATGGCCTCCAATGAGGAACCGTGGGCGTCGATATTGCTCAGCACCACAGCTCTGGCGGCACTCGGCGTCGGTGCCGTCGGGTTGACACGAATCCAACGATCTCGGGTTTTGACCATCGCCGAGTTGGTGGGGCACCGCACAAGCCTTCTCGCGGAACTGATGAGCCTCGAGCAACGTGAACGTAAAGCGCTGTCGGAACAGCTGCATGACGGCGCACTGCAGTACGTTCTTGTCGCCCGGATGGACATCGACGAGCTGGGAACAAGTGTAGATCCTGTTGTCCGGCAACGTGCACTTCAAGCATTGAGCGAGGCAACCACCTTGCTGAGATCCTCGGTTACAGAGCTACATCCGACGGTTCTGGGTCACGTGGGTCTGGCACGGGCGATCGGAGACGCGGCGCGATCCGTGGAAGGCCGCGGAGGGTTGGTGGTAGCGGTCGAGGCGTCCCGGTGGAGGGACGACTTGCGTACCTCGGCGGACGATATCTTGTTCGGTGCGGCAAGGGAGTTGCTGAATAACGTCGTCAAACATGCTGCGGCAGCGAATGTTCGCATCGAGCTTTCGGCGTCGGATCGGGTAGCTGTTCTGACGGTGACAGACGACGGTCGCGGCATCAGCAGCGACAAGATTGCGGCCAGTCAGGGACGTGGCCATATCGGTCTTCTGTCACATCAACTGCGGGTTGTCGCGGCAGGTGGTTCATTCTCGATCGGACCGGGGGAGGCAACGGGAACTGTTGCGCGCGTGGAGTTACCGTTCGAAATTGTTGACAACCGTTGAAAGGTGCACTGTGGTAGCGATGAACGACCGGGCGCTCGCGCGGGCAACTCTTGCTCGCCAGTACCTGATGGAACGAGCAGATGTCACTGCACTCGAAGCGGTCTCGCACCTCGCCGGACTGCAGGCGCAGGCGCCGGTACCTCCCTATCTGGCGCTGTGGGCTCGGCTGAAAAACTTTGCGGCAGAAGATCTGTCAACTCTCATTGAAAACCGCCATGTTGTACGTCTGGTTGCCATGCGGGGAACGGTCTTTGCCCTCTCGGTTGCTGATGCCGCGACCTTCCGTGGAACGGTTCAGTCGATCATGGAACGAGACCTCCACACCAACACGGCACACCGCGCGGCACTGACCGGAATGGATTTCGAGGCGTTGGCGCAGGCCGGACGTGAACTGGTTTCGGAGGGTCCGCTCACTCAGATGCAGATGAGGCCTCTTCTGGCCGACTGCTTTCCGGATCGTGCGCCCGAAGGGTTGGCGCATGCGGTTCGTGGATTGTTGCCGATGGTGCAGGTCCCGCCGCGTGGTCTGTGGGGTCGATCCGGCGCGCCCGCGTTGACCACGCTGGAGGACTGGCTGGGAACTGAAGTCGATCTGACGCCGCGCCCTGACGCTTTGGTACTGCGCTATCTGGCGGCTTTCGGTCCGGCCAGTGTGAAGGATGCGCAGGCTTGGTCGGGCTTGACCAGACTCGGCGAGGTTTTCGAGCGACTACGCTCGAGCCTGATCACTTTCAAGAACGAGAACGGAACAGAACTGTTCGACTTGCCGGATGCGCCGCGTCCGGACTCGGGAACGCCCCCGGTCCGTATCCTGGCTCCGTTCGACAACATCCTGCTATCGCACGCCGATCGCTCTCGAATCCTGGACAAGCAGTATCGATCACAAGTATTTACCGTCAACGGAATCATCAAACCCGCTGTTCTCGTGCGAGGACAAGTCGCTGGATTCGCAACAGTGTCGACGACTGGCGAATCGGCATGGTTGGCAGTGACTCTCTTTGCGCAGCAATCGAAAACTGTGATCGCGGCGATCGAGAGAGAAGGTCGTTCGTTGCTGAAGTTCCTGCACCCCGCAATTTCGGCTCGGGACGTCTCCCTCGACCGGCTCACGTAGTGGGCTTGTACTTTCGGGGTGCACGATCACGTAGTTCGGCCACAATCTCGTCGTTCCACATGTGACGCCGCACCAGGCGGTATCGCTCACGTGCGATCCACAGATAGGCCTCGGCATCAGTGTGCTCAGGCAGCATGTCCGCGTTTCTCAACATGCGGACGACGGGCAGAAATTCTTCTCCGAACCACCGTCGTGCCACACTGTCTCGGCCGAGGAACTCGCCTTTCTCCTGCATCAGCCGAAATCCCCACGCCTCCACACACTCGCTGAGTTCGGCGTACTCCCACGGATCGGTGACCGTCACCGCTTCGCGTTGGGATCCGGTCAACGGAACTCTGGTCAGGAACAAGCGGCGATGATCCTTGATCAGGAGGTCCGCGCGCTGGGTGATGCCCTCCGGCGAGATACGAGTGAGGATTTCGGTGACATACGCGTCAATGGTCTTCTGGTGCATGGCACAGGCGATCGAGACTCGGTGGTGGCCGTCGATGACGAAGTGCATCGATCCGATGCGGTACAACTGGACCGGCGGAACAGATTCTCCCCGACGTTGAGCGACCGCCAATCGTTCCCAGCGTTCACGGCTGTGCGTCGACGTGGGCCGGAAGTATTTGTCGAAATCGTTTGTCCGATCAACACTTCCGACAATCGACTCCACCGTGACAACCTGCAGGCCCAAAGGTCGCTCGCCCACCTTGCCCAGGGCTGCGACAACTTCGTCGAACGGCAGGATCGCATTGACGTCGTCAGGTTCGCGTCGTAGCCAACTGACCAGGCGTGCGACATCGGCGCGTCGACGTTGCCGCGCGAAGTCGTTCTCGGCATCCGCAGTGGGAAAACCTGTGTCACGAGCCATGTCGGCGCCTCATGATCGTCGGAGGGATACCTGGTGAGATGTCCATCAGCGTGTAGCCGACGGTGTTGAGAACAAGAGTGCTGCCGATCTCCAGATCAGGTGGCGTCCGACCATGGGGGTGGATATGTCCGTGGATCATGACGGCGGGGTCGAGTGAGTCGACGAGTGAATGGAAACACTCGAAGCCCCGATGCGGCTGGTCCTCGGCATCGCCGACTCCGCGCGCAGGGCTGTGCGTCAGTAGGACGTCGACAGCTCGAGTGCGCCCCGGCAACTGCGACTGCCAGGCGTTGCCCCAGACCAGGGAGCGTGCACGTCGACGCTGCTGACGCTCGGAGAACTGATTCGAGCCGGAGTTGTATCGGATCGATCCGCCCAGCCCGGCAATTCGCAGACCGGCGACCGTGACGATGCGTCCATCAGCATTGACTGCCCCGGTTGGCCCCGGCCACTGGGCCGGCATTCCGGCACGAGTCCATCCTGACGCGGATTCCGAATATCCGGACAGGTCGACATCGTGATTTCCGGGAACAAAAACGCACGGAGCATTCAATTGGTCGGAGAGATATTCCAGATAGGAAAACGGCAGATCACCGGCACCCAGTACGAGGTCGACACCCAGATCGCGTACTCGGCTGCTCCACAAGAACTCGACAGTCTCGTCGCTGACTGCGAGTACGTTGACCATGCGGACTGACGCTACCGGTTTGCTCAGGTATCTGCCTGGGTAGCGGCCCGAGGACTCTGGACTGTGGACAAAGACGCCAGGATGATTAGATGGACGCGTGTCAGCCAGTGTTGTCTCCGCCGTCCGCGCTCATCTCGTTTCCAGCATCGAGGGGCCTGAACCGGCTGCTGCATCGGTGACATTCCTGGGCGTCGAGCCTCTGGACGTGCTGCGATTCGAATCACCCGACGGACTGGTTCGCTATGCGAGCATCGGATGCTCGCGGCATCCAATGGGGGATCCGGGCGACTTGGTTGCCGATCCCACCCGTGGACCGCGCGCCGAGTTGGTGTTGACCTTGCGCGGCGGCACCGGAATCGCGTCGGGCGTCGCCCGGACACTCGCGGTCCTGGCCGCTGCACCGTCAGTCGAGGGAGTGGTACTTCTCGAAGATGCACTGCTCGACCTCGGCGAGCCGTTGTGGAAAGACACGGCCTTTACAGCAGTTCTGCTGGGGGACAGTGGGATCGAGGCATTGGAGCTGCCGGAGCCGATGGATCCGGTTCGGTTCCTTGCGGTTGTCCCGATTACGGGAACCGAAGCTGCCTGGGTTCGGTTGCGCGGTGCGGACGCGCTACGCGACGCCTGGGCGGAGGCCGGCATCGACATCCGAGATCCGCACCGAGCGGCCGCATCACTCTAATTCTATTGTGATGCTTGATGATCGAGAAGGTCGGCTAGATTTTCCAAACTTGCCTGTACCGATCGTCCGTAGACCTTGGCAACAAGCGGGTCTGCCATCCGTCCGAACACTCCGCCGAGTCCGCTCTCCGTATCGAGACGGTAGACAACGAGAGTTCCCTGCTCGACTTCTTCGCACTTCGTACTCAAGGTGAAGTTGATCGGACCGCCCGCCGACTTGGCTGTACTTACTTTGGGCGCATCAACTTCCGTGAACTCTGATGTCCAATCGATACGCTTGCCGAGGATTCGGGTGACCCCGCGCCACTGGGTTCCGACGCCGAGCGGGCCATCGGTTGTCTGACGGCACTCCACCATCGAGTTTTCCCAGTTAGGCCAGTTATCGGCGTTGGTGAGGTAGTCCCAGACTTCTGCCCTGGGACGTGAAATTACAACTGACTGCTCGACTACAGGCATCGTACTTCCTCCGAATTTGCTTGTGGCAAGGTTAATTTCGGGTCTTCATTGATCGATGCGAAGGGAATTTCGGGTAGCCGCAAAAAAGTCGCCACCCACATCTATTGTCCGCTGGCGGCGCGCCCAAGTACAGGCTTCAGAGCCAATTGTTGCGGCGGAAGAGGAAAAACAGGCCAACGCACACCGATGCGATAAATGCCAGCACCATGGGATATCCGTACTGGGAACTCAGTTCCGGCATGTTCTCGAAATTCATGCCGTAGATACCGGCAATTCCGGTCGGCACCGCGGCAATCGCGACCCAGGACGAAATCTTGCGCATGTCGGTGTTCTGCTGCACCGCAATTTTTGCCAGGGCAGCATCGACCAGAGAACTGAGAACCTCGTCGTACTCCGAGATGCGTTCGGAAACGTTGGTGTGGTGGTCACGGACGTCACGGAAGTAGCGTCGGATCTCTTTGGGAACCAACCCGCCGGCAGGTTGAGTGAGTTGCAGCAGTGGCAAGCCAAGCGGCGTGACCGACCGTCGAAGCTCCACGATTTCTCGTTTGAGTAGATAGATGTGTTCCACTGCGACAGAGTTCTGGGGGCTGAACACCAACTCTTCCATGCCGTCGACGTCCTGCTCCACCAGTTGGGTCACCGACAGGTAGGTGTCGACAACATGGTCGGTGATGGCGTGCAGGACGGACCACGGACCCATGGCGAGTCGCTCGGGTACCTGTTCGAGCGAGCGCCGGACACTCGCAAGTTCGGAATGATCGCCGTGGCGGACTGTGACCACAAAATCGGGTCCGACAAAAACCATGATCTCGCCGGTCTCGACGATCTCGTTGGCTGTCTCGACCGACTCGTGCGGGACGTACACCACAGTTCGGAGGACCAGGAACATGACGTCGTCGTAGCGCTCGAGTTTCGGTCGCTGGTGCGCGTGGACGGCATCTTCGACCATGAGCTCGTGAAGGCCGAAAGTTTCTGCCACATCTTGCATTTGATGCTCGTCGGGTGCATGCATGCCTACCCAGACGAAGCCGTCGCCGCGCTTGCGGACTTCCGCGAGTGCGGCGCTGTGCGTGTATTTTCCGGGAAGCCGGGCGCCCTCGACGTAGACCGCGCAGTCCACGATGGCGCGCGCGGCGGGAATCGGGATCCTCGGGGTAGGGGTCTGCCGCGATTTGCCGTTCGGCCAACTAGGTAGTGACGGCATGCGGGGCTCCCTTCGCGACAGGCGAATTGCACTGCTGCTGCGGCGCAATCGTACGTCAGCATCCGCCGGTGCCACCGGACCGTGATGATCACGCGGATTGCTGACAGACTGTAGCGGTGCGAATAGACCTTCACACCCATTCCAATGCATCCGACGGCACGGACACCCCCGCCGCTCTCGTGCACGCCGCCCGCGACGCCGGACTCGACGTCGTCGCCCTCACCGACCACGACACCACCGCCGGCTGGACGGAAGCGGCAGACGCACTGCCGGCCGGGCTCAGTCTGGTTCGCGGCATGGAAATGTCTTGTGAAGGACGCGGCGAAAGCGGCTGGCCGGTAGCGGTCCATCTGTTGTCGTACCTGTTCGACCCAACGCACCCCGAGTTCGCGAAAGAACGCGAACGGTTGCGTGGTGAGCGCGTCGAGCGAATTCGGGTAATGGCCTCCCTCATGGCTCGCGACGGCTTGCCCATCGATCCCGACCAAATTTTGGCGGACGCCGGGCCTTCCGTCGGTCGTCCCCATATCGCTGCGGCGCTGTTGAAAGCCGGAGTGGTCTCCAGTATCGGGGAAGCATTCACCGATCTGCTGTCCACTCGTGGGCGCTACGACGTCCCCAAATACGACACACCGATCGAATATGCCGTCGAATTGGTGGCCGCAGCCGGTGGCGTGACCGTGCTCGCTCACGGACGTGCACGCTCACGCGGCGGTGTCCTCGCAGTCGATCACATTCGCGACCTTGCCGGGTTGGGCCTCGGTGGCCTCGAAGTAGACCACCCGGACCATCGCAGCGAGGACCGCGCCGTACTCCGCCGTCTAGCTGACGACCTCGGGCTCGCAGTCACCGGATCGTCCGACTATCACGGTGAAAACAAGACGATCGGCCTCGGCGACGAACTCACCGACGAGGCAGAGTTCGAGAAACTGATTTCGGTGGCAACTGGCGTCGAGGTGCTTACGCGCTGATGCTCGATACCACGCTGTACCTCACCGTATTCATCACATTGTTTGTCATCATGGACCCGCCCGGTGTCATTCCGGTGTTTCTGTCCCTGGTTGGGCGCAAGAGCCGGGAAGACCGCAACCGCGCGGCCTGGCAAGCCCCAGCAGTTTCACTCGCCGTCATTTCCGTCTTCGCAGTCGGTGGGCAAGCGATCCTCAGCTATCTGCACATCGGCATCCCGGCACTGCAGGGCGCCGGTGGATTGCTGCTTCTGCTGATCGCTCTCGAACTACTGACGGGCAAGTCGTCGAATCGCCCGGAGGGTGCCGACGACGTCAATGTGGCCTTGGTGCCGTTGGGAACTCCCATGATGGCGGGCCCCGGCGCAATTGCCGCTGTCATCGTCTTCGTCGCTCAGGCCAACGGGGAGGCGGCGTCGTATCTTGCAATCGCCTTGGCGATCCTCTCCATTCACTTCGTACTGTTCATCGTTCTACGATTCTCGACGGTACTGATTCGTGTTCTCGGTGTCGGTGGAATCTCGTTGCTGGCTCGTATCGCCGGTTTGTTGCTCGCTGCCATTGCTGTTCAACTCATTGCGGAGTCGGTCCGCGGATTCATCGTGGGAGCGTGACGATGACAAAAGTAGCGACGGGTATAGCTCGCACGGCGAGGGTGGGTACGAACCGTACGGTGATGATAAGTACGACTACGACACGTACGACTACGACGACTACGACAGTTACGACGATTCCGACAAGCAGTGGGCTCTGATCCGTGGTCTCCGCGCACTCAGTGGCACTGTGGCGGCGGGGATCGTGGTCCTCACCATCGTCGTGGCCGCGTCGGCCTATCTGGGAAGTAGTCGAGGATTCCCCGGGCCGGGATCGGCGTCGATCACCGCACACATTGTTGCGTCAGTAGTGGCAGTGGCTGCGCAAATCATCTGTGACCGTCGGCGCGGGATCAGTGCGGTCGCAGCGTCTGTCGTCGTACTGGTGACGGCCGGGGCGCTACTGGTGACGCAGTGGTGGGGCTGAAAAGCGCATCGATCGAAATCGGGATTTGATTGTGTTCCGGAACAAGTGGCAAACTGGAGGGGCTTCGTAGGCGGCGCCACAGCCCGGCCACGAGGTACCGGTTGTCTCGACTTGTTTCGAGGAACCGAGATTGCATGGATCTGCCAGGGCTCACCCGCCCAACACCATGACGCTTCGGATGTAATGCGGCCAACTTCTCACGCACCCCGAATGCTCTGCCTTCTCTGTAGTCGTTTGCGGAAGAAACGTTCTCCGACCTTTGTTAACGTCCCGTTTACACGGTCGAATCGTTACTTCCCAGTAACCCAGACCCGAATGCGGCTGGACTAATCAGGAGTGTCATTGTGTCCCTTGTGACTGAAGCCATCAACGTACCCAAGGTCGAGCTGACCGACGAAGAAATCTTTGCCGCTCACGTCGGTGGCAAGCTCTCTGTCGAGACCACCGCGCCGCTCGATACGCAGCGCGCACTGTCCATCGCGTACACGCCGGGCGTCGCCCAGGTGAGCCGCGCTATCGCCGCCGACGCGTCCCTCGTGGACAAGTACACCTGGACCAACCGACTCGTCGTGGTTGTCAGTGACGGCACCGCGGTCCTCGGTCTCGGCGACATCGGCCCCCGCGCGTCGCTGCCCGTCATGGAGGGCAAGTCCGCACTGTTCAAGACCTTTGCCGGACTCAACTCCATCCCGCTCGTCCTCGACACCACGGACCCCGACGAGATCGTCGAGACTCTCATCCGTCTGCGGCCGAGCTTCGGCGCCGTCAACCTCGAGGACATCTCGGCACCGCGTTGCTTCGAGATCGAGAAGCGCGTCATCGAGGCTCTCGATTGCCCCGTCATGCATGACGATCAGCACGGCACCGCGATCGTGGTGCTGGCCGCGCTCATGGGCGCTGTCAAGGTCCAGGACCGCGACATCACCGCGCTGAAGATCGTTATCTCCGGCGCTGGTGCAGCCGGCGTTGCCTGCGCGAACATTCTGCTGGCCGCGGGCATCAAGGATGTCATCGTGCTTGATTCCAAGGGAATCATCTCGAACGAGCGTAATGACCTCAACGACATCAAGGCCGAGTTGGCTGCTCGTACCAACCCCCGTGAGGTGCACGGCGGCGCCGCCGGTGCTCTCGAAGGCGCCGATGTCTTCCTCGGCGTTTCGGCCGGCAAGATCCCGGAAGAGTTCATCGCTTCCATGGCTGCCGATTCGATCGTCTTTGCACTGTCCAACCCGGACCCGGAAATCCACCCGGAGACCGCAGCCAAGTACGCGGCCATCGTCGCAACGGGCCGCAGTGATTTCCCGAACCAGATCAACAACGTCCTTGCCTTCCCCGGCGTTTTCCGCGGCGCGCTCGACGCCGGAGCCCGTCGCATCACCGAAGGTATGAAACTTGCTGCCGCCGAGGCGATCCTGTCGGTGGTCGGCGACGAGTTGGCCGTGGACAAGATCGTCCCCAGCCCACTCGACCCTCGCGTGGCTCCCGCAGTAGCGGCAGCCGTCGCGGCCGCAGCGCATGCTGAGGGCGTGACCAGCTAAGAGGGACTACGGAAACCCCGATCGACAGCCCGCACACTTCGGCTGCCGATCGGGGTTTTTACGTTGGGTGGTTACAACCGCGCGAGATCCGGCGTACGACGCAGTCGCCCGGTTCCCGGAACGGACGCCCACACGACAAGTGCAAGAAGGCCGTCGACGACGAGTGCCAGCACAGCGACCAGTATTGCCCCGACCATGACACGGTCGTATTTGTAGAGCGCGATCCCGTCGAAGATGTACCGGCCGAGGCCCCCGAGATTGACGTACGCGGCAACCGTCGCGGTGGCGATGACCTGCAGGGTGGCATTGCGCAACCCACCCAGAATCAGCGGCAGGGCATTCGGAATTTCGACACGGAATAGCACCTGCAGTTCAGTCATTCCGACTGCTCGCGCGGCCTCTACGACGTCGCTGTCGACGTTCGCGATCCCGGCATAAATTCCCGCGAGTAGTGGCGGAATGCCGAGAATGACCAGCGCGAGGATCGGCGGCATCACGCCGAGCCCCATCAGCAGGACCAGGAATGTCAGCAGTCCCAGCGTGGGGATTGATCGAAGTGCGTTGACGAGGCTGACGACAACGATCTGGCCGCGGCGTAGGTGCCCGATGATCAGTCCGACGGGTACTGCGATCACTGCTGACAGGGCAACCGCCAGCACGCTGTACCAGAGGTGCTGCAGTATGCGGGTACCGATTCCGGTGGCGCCACTCCAATTCGCGGGATCGACTATGTAATCCCACGCGCCGGTGAAGATACTCATACCGGCTCTCCCTCGGCTGCGATGATTGCGGGTACCGGTGCGGCGGACGTTGTTCTGGTCCACGGAGTCAATCCTCTGCCGACCAGATACAGGATCAGATCGAGAGCCAGAGCCAAGACGACAATCGCGATGATGCCGGCAATGATCTGATCGGGATAATCGCGGTCGTAACCCTGTTTGAACAGAACACCCAGACCGCCGATCCCGATCAGTGACCCCACCGAAACCAGTGAAATGTTGGTCACCGCAATCACTCTGATGTTTGCGATCATCACCGGAAGCGCCAAGGGCAGTTCGACGGTCAAGGCTCGTCGCAGCGGTGTGAACCCGACGGCAATGGATGCGTCGATCACGCTGGCCGGCACCGAATCCAAGGCCTCCGGGACAGCTCGAATGAGCAGTGCCGTGGAGTACACGCTCAGTGCGATCACGACATTGAGCGGATCGAGAGTCTTGAGGCCGAAGACCTGGGGGATCGTGACGAACAGCGCGAGTGAGGGAATCGTGAAGGCAATACTCGCCAGGGTCAACGTGATTCGGCGCAGCCACTTGATATTGCGGATCACGGTTCCGACGGGAATCGCGATGATCAAGCCGATCAGCAGGGGGAGCAGCGCCAGATACAGGTGAGTTTCGGAGTAGTCGACGACCGTCGAAAAATTGTCGATGAGCCAGCGCATTCCGCCTACGCCCCGAATCCCTCGGTGAACGCGACTCGGTTGCGTTCTTCGTCTTCGCGTCGGCGTTGCTCGGCCAATTTGGACACCACTTCGGAGCCGAGAATTCCGCCGATGACCGCGCCGTCGGCATCAACGGCAACCCCGATCCCGGACGGGGACGAGATTGCCGCGTCGAGAGCCTGACGGAGGTCGCCGCCGGGTGCAAACAGGGAGCCGCCCGCCGACGTCGACTGGGCCAGTGTCCGTCCCGCACGCAGTCCCTCGACACCGGTGACGTCAATCCATCCTTTCGGTACGCCGGAATCGGTGACGACAAGTACCCATTCGCCCAATTCGAGTCGCAGAGACTTCAATTCGTTCTCGGTGGCAGTGCGGACGGAATGCACCGGCACTTCGTCGGCAGCGCGGAACGACAATCCGCGGTAGCCGCGATCGCGCCCGACAAATCCAGCCACAAAATCCGTAGCCGGAGCGGCCAGAACGTCACGCGGCCCAGCAACCTGTTGGAGACGCCCACCGGGACCGAATACAGCGATGTGATCGCCGAGTTTGACGGCCTCGTCGATGTCGTGGGTGACAAAGACGATGGTTTTCTTCAATTCACTCTGCAACCTGAGCATCTCGGTTTGCAGATCCTCGCGGACCACCGGATCGACTGCGCTGAACGGTTCGTCCATCAACAGAATCGGGGGATCGGCAGCAAGAGCACGAGCCACCCCCACCCGTTGCTGCTGTCCGCCGGACAGCTGGCCCGGATAACGCGTGGCGAGTGAGAGATCCAGCCCCACCCGTTCCAGGACACCGAGCGCGGCTTTGCGTGCGGCGCGACGAGATTCACCCCGAAGCATGGGAACGGTCGCGACATTGTCGATAACCGTGCGATGTGGAAGGAGCCCGGCATTCTGAATGACGTACCCGATGCCGAGTCGCAACTTCACGGCATCGGTCTGCGTGATGTCGCGGCCGTCGACACTGATCTTTCCCGCTGTGGGAGTGATCATGCGATTGATCATGCGCATGGACGTCGTCTTGCCGCATCCGGACGGGCCGACAAAAACCGTGAAGGATTCGGCCTCGATGGTGAGGTCTAGTCGATCTACGGCAATGGTGCCGTCCGGATACTGCTTCGTGACACCCTCGAAGGTGATCACGTGGCTACGCGACCGGCTTGTCGAGGCCCTGCGCCGCTATCCAGGACTTGGCTGCTGCAGCAGGTTCCGTCTTGGAATCACCCGACACGGACACGTTGAGCGCCAGCAGTTCCTCGGTGGTCAGTTTCGCCGAAACTGCGTCGAGAACCGCCGCGAGCTTGTCCGAGGACGCCGAGGCTCGCAGGACCGGCACGACATTCTGAGCCGGAAAGTTGTTCTTGGGGTCTTCGAGAACAACAAAATTGTTGGCCGGAATGGATGCCGACGCGGTGAAGATGTTTGCTGCAGTGACGTCGCCCGACGCCAGAGCCTTGACCGTTGTCGGGCCGCCGCCGTCGGCGATCGGAACAAAATTGGAGGCCGCGATGTCGAGGCCGTAGTTGGCCTTCAACCCGGGCAACCCGGCGGGCCTCTCCTGGAACTCCGCGGGAGCACCGAACTTGACCTCCGCAGAGTGAGGCGCAAGATCAGCAATGGTCTTCAGATTCCACTTGTCTACGGTTTCCTTGGTCACGACGACGGCATCCTTGTCTTGTGCCGAGGCTGGTGTCGTGATCACCAGTTCGCTGCCCAGAGCCGCCGGGAGCGCCGCCAGGACATCCTCGGAACTGGTTGCGGTCGCAGTGGGATCGAGATACTGCAGGAGATTGCCCGTGTAATCGGGGATGAGAGTGATCGACCCGTCCTTCAAGGCCGGAATGTACGCCTCACGACTACCGATGTTGAAGGAAGTCGAAACGTCGAAACCGTTGACCCGCAGCGCCTCGGCATAGATATTGGCGATGGTCTCCGACTCCGTGAAGTTCGCGGATCCCACAACGATGGTGTTGGGATCGGAATTGCTGTCGCTACTGCCGCACGCGGTGAGAGCAGCGAGTGACAGAACTGTTGCCGCCGCTACGAGCAGACGGCTGGAACGAAATCGTGAGGTGCGCATGGGCGTCCTTCCGTGTTTCGGGCGTCGACAACCACTCCCGTCGCGACGCAGCCAACCGAGTGGCCACATCAGGACTGGTTACCGCGCATCGCCTGGCAAGTGTAACGATAGGTACCGACACAACATGGGTTTCGATCAGTGAGATAAGAAATGTGAGGTTTTCGGTGGCGAGCGTGCGCACGAAGTTTTCGACTGTTGTTGCAGCAGTGCTGGTCCTGCCGATTCTGAGCGGGTGCACCGACAGCAGTTCCGTGACGGAGAGCGCGGGAAGTGCCGCTTCACAGACGATTGTGGTCGCGTCGGGGGCGTCACCGGAGAGTTCTGTGCTCGCGGAAGTGTACGCAACCGTGCTCGCGTCGTCGGGGGTGCCCAGCCGCGTCGAAATGCTCGGGGGAGATCGAAGCGAATCACTTGCAGCTCTCGATGCTGCCCGCGTGACGTTGGTGCCGGAATTCACAGGTTCGTTGCTGGCTCACTATGACCCGGCGAATGCTGCCCGATCTGCCGACGACGTCTTCGAGGCGCTGAGTCGTTCTCTGCCCGAGGGTCTTTCGGTATCCGACTACGCGAGCGCGGAAGACAGAGCTGTCGTGGCACTGGCACGCGATTCGGCAGCGGCCACCGGCGTGCGAACCCTCGAGGCATTCGCACCGTCCTGCGCCCACACCGTTGCCGTCGTATCGCCGCGATTTGTGGAAGACCGTGCGCCCGAACAATTGGCAGAAGGCGTGGACTGCACTTTTGCGCGCGTCGACGTCTCTGAATCAGCTGACGCGCCGGGGACTGCAGCATTGGGAACCACGGCGTTCGGAACCACAACGCTGTCGGCGCTCGCACAGTCCCACTCCGTCACAGTTCTGGCCGATGCCGATCACGTTCTGGCAGCACAGAATGTCGTTCCGCTCTTTCGCGCCGGCGCCTTGGACGATACAGCTGTCAAAGCGTTGAGCGTTGTCGCGGGCGAGCTGTCCACAACCGACCTGGCGGCAATGATCGAGCAGGTCAGAAGTGGTCAGGCTACGGCTAGCGCCGTTGCACGAACGTGGTGGGATACCCGTCAGTGAGGCGTCGCGTCAGCTGATGCGGTTGAACTGTCTTCGGTGTGACCAAGTTTCGATTCCAAGAACTGTCCGAGATCGGCCACGGCATCTGCGGCTTCCTTGACGAGCGACGCCTGTGCGTGCGCGACGTGCCACAATTTTGCGTATTCGACCAGTGAAACGTCGACGCCCGCGGCGACAAGTTTGTCGGTGAAAGCCACTACCTGTGGATACAGGACTTCTTCGCAACCGATGTGAATTCTTGTGGGCGGCAGTATTTCGAGGTTGCCGTGCATGGGTGCATATCCGGGATCGGTGCGGTCGCCGGTTCCCAGGTAGGCGTCGGCGGCATCGAACGACCAGGCTGTGTTGACCACCAGGTCGGCCTTCTTGCCGGCACTGCGATCGCCGGGGTCGACCCAGGGTGAGATCAAGGCGAGTGCACCGGGATGTACGCCGTGTCGTTCGATCAATCGAAGCGCGGTGGCCACAGCCAAACCGCCGCCGGCGCTGTCGCCGGCGATGGCGACACGCTGCGGTTCGTAGTCGAATTCGGTGACCAGTTGCATGTAGGCGGAGACCGCGTCGTCGAGAGCCGCGGGATACGGATTCTCCGGCGCCAGTCGGTAATCCAATGTGTAGACAGCACTGGAAGATTCGCGAGCGAGATGAGCGGCAAGAGATCGATGGGTGTTGGGGGAACCCAACGTGTAGGCGCCGCCGTGCAGGTAGAGGACAGCCGTCGGGCGTTCGGTTGCGCCCACCGTGATCTTTTCGGCGGGTCGGCAGGCCAGTTCCAGCGGGCGCACTACCGCGCCCGCCGGAACTTGCTGCAGCGGAGCTCCGGCCTCGAGCAAGATTCTCTGAATCCGGTACGGCAGCCGCGAATTGAAAGCGAGGCGAAAATACGGCTTCAGCAAAATGCGACTACGGGCAGCGGAAGAGTGAACGTGCTCACCGGCAGGGCTCCTGTTTTCTGTGAAAGTTCTAGCTGGACTTGGGCATCACGCGGCCGGCCACAAGGGCGACGATGCGCTGGTAACCCGAACCCATGAGCCGTACCCAGGCATCGAGCGCAATTGCGTCCATGCCGATCAAGACCCGTGCCTTGCTCTTGCGGACACCATTGACGATGGTCTTGGCAGCGTCTTCCGGGGTGGTTCGCGCGAGCTTACGGTCGAAGAATTCGGAGAACGCAGCGAGATCTTCGCCGGGGCCCGCAGTAGCGTTGCGGGCAATGGCGGTCTTGATTCCACCGGGATGCACACACGTCACCTTGACCGGATGCTTCGCGATCAGCATTTCCTGACGGAGCGACTCGGTGAAGCCGCGTACCGCGAACTTGGCTGCGTTGTAGGCGCTTTGGCCCGGCATCGACAGGATTCCGAACAAGCTGGACACATTGACGATATGACCGTCGCCCGAAGCGATGATGTGCGGCAGGAATGCTTTGGTGCCGTTGACAACTCCCCAGAAGTCGACGTCGATGACCCGCTCGAAGTCCTTGAATTCCGACTTTTCGAAGGTGCCATGGTAAGCGATGCCCGCGTTGTTGTAGATCTGGTTGACCTTGCCGTAGTGAGCGACAACCGCGTCGGCATAGGCTAAGACCGCTTCGCGTTGAGTGACATCAAGGTGATCGGACTTGACCTCTGCGCCAATGGCTTCCACCAGTCGAGCTGTCTCGGCGAGGCCGACTACGTCGACGTCGGAGATCGCCAATTTTGCACCTTGGCCGGCCAGATTGAGTGCGAGTGCGCGGCCGATTCCCGAGCCTGCTCCGGTGATGACTACAACCTTGCCAACAAATTCGCTCACTGTACTACTGCCTTCTCGTCGTCGAGGTCGATCGTGGAGGTGATGGTGGTTCCGGTGGCCGCCGGAAGGTCCGAGGTGCTGACACTACGGTACGCCGCCAGGTCGAAATACTGTGTGGCCTTGCGGAACTGGAACGTGAAGCCTGGCCACAGTGTGGTGTTGTTGCCATGCTTGTCCATGTACCAGCTGGCGCAGCCGCCGTTGCTCCAGACGCTCTTGGACATCGCAGCCTGCAGGTCCTTGTTGTACTTGTCCTGCTTGTCCTTGCGAACCTCGACGGTGCCGATGTCGTACTTGTCGATGGTGGCGATGGCGTCGACGAGGTAATTGATCTGTGACTCGATCATGAAGACCATGGACGAGTGGCCGAGGCCGGTGTTGGGGCCCACGAGGAAGAACATGTTGGGGAAGTTTGCAACCGCGGCACCCTTGTAGCCCTGCATGCCGGTCTCGTCGAAGACCTCGGCGAGCGAACGTCCGTCCTTGCCGAAGATTCCGGCGAAGGTGGGGGAGTCGGTGACGTGGAAGCCGGTGGCCACGACGATCGCGTCGATCTCACGGGTGGTGCCCGTTTTGGACACGATGCCGTTGGCGGTGACTTCCTCGATGCCTTCGGTCACCAGATCGACGTTGTCCTGGGCGAGAGTCGGGAAGTAGTTGTTGGAGATCAGCATGCGCTTGCAGCCGATCTGGAAGTTGGGCGTGACCTTCTTGCGAAGCGCCTTGTCCTTGATCTGGGCCTTGAGGTGACGCTCGGCAGCAAACTGCAGAGGCTTCATGAAAACCGGCGCTTTCGCGAGTCCGACAACCTGCGTCTCACGCATCCAGTAGATGCCCGTGCGGCACAGCTTCTGGAATCCGGGGACGTACTTGAAAGCTAGGTGCTCGAGCTTGGTGTACTCGCGGTCTGCACGAGGCAGGATCCACGGCGCGGTGCGCTGGTACACGTCGAGACGGGAGACCTTCTTGCCGATTGCCGGCACGATCTGGATTGCCGACGCGCCCGTGCCGATGACGGCGACGCGCTTGCCGGTCAGATCGGCGTCGTGGTTCCACCGCGAGGAATGGAAGATCTCGCCCTTGAATCCTTCGATGCCCTTGATGTCCGGCAGGGACGGCTCACACAGTGCGCCGACGGCTGAGACGACAATCTTGGCGACGAACTCACCCTTGGTGGTACTGACGTGCCACTGCGACGATGCTTCGTCCCAACGGGCCGAGACTACGTCGCAGTCGAAAATGTGCTTGTCCAATACCTTGTAGCGGTTGGCTACGGATTGGATGTACTTGTAGATCTCGGGCTGGGTGGAGAAGGAGCGCGTCCACTCGGGATTGAGCGCAAACGAGTAGGAGTACAGATGCGAGGGCACATCGCAGGCTGCCCCGGGATAGCTGTTGTCGCGCCAGGTACCGCCGACATCGCTGCCGCGCTCGACGACGACGTAATCGGTGATGCCGGCCTGGGCCAGTTTGATCGCCGCACCGAGGCCTGCGAAACCGCTGCCGATGATCAGTGTGTTGACGT
Source organism: Rhodococcus sp. OK302 (assembly GCF_002245895.1). Classification (NCBI taxonomy): domain Bacteria; kingdom Bacillati; phylum Actinomycetota; class Actinomycetes; order Mycobacteriales; family Nocardiaceae; genus Rhodococcus; species Rhodococcus sp. OK302. Next base: position 5,561,757 of record NZ_NPJZ01000001.1, on the reverse strand, counting down.
AGCGCGTGTCCGCGGCAGATGCTGAAGTATCTGTAACTGGGAGACTCATGTAGGGAACGATAGGCCCTTATTGAGGAACGGTCAATAGCTTATTGACCAGTATTCAGTAGTCTGTCAATCATGGACGCAGCCAAGCGCACGCGACTGAGCCCCGATGAGCGCCGAGCTCAACTGATCGACCTCGGCGCTCGTATGTTGGCACAGCGACCACTAGAACAGATATCCGTCGAAGATATTGCCGATCAGGCCGGTGTCTCCCGGGGCCTGCTGTTCCACTACTTCGCGTCGAAAAGCGAGTTTCATCTGGCGATCGTTCGGCACACCAGCGGGCAGATGCTGAGCCGAACCGAGCCCACTGCGTCCGACAATCCGATCACGACACTGAGATCAGTCCTGGCGTCGTACGTCGACTACGTGAGTGAGAACCGAAACACCTACGTCTCGTTGCTGCGGGGGACTGCCAGCGGCGACCCCCAGATGCGTGAGGTGTTCGAGCAGACCCGCGACGTCATGGCAGCGCGCACACTCGAACAGTTGCCCAAGATCGGACTGACCAGCACCCCACAAGTGGAGCTTGCCGTGCGCGGCTGGATAGCCTTCGTGGAAGAGGCGACCATCAGCTGGCTCCGGGCGCCCGTCATCACCCGTGAAGAACTCATCGAACTCACAGTTCAAGCACTACCCGCACTCGCCGGAGCTGCCCTCGGATTCACTGCCGTGGCGGATCACCTTCCTCTGAGTGCAACCTGACACAGCGCACAACCTGACGTAGTGACAGAAAAGGCCGGGCCCCACACTCCTCTCGGAATGTGGGGCCCGGCCTTTTCTTGCAGAGAAATCAGTTGGTCGGCAAGAACGCCTCGTCGAGGATTTCCTGCTGCTCAACGGCGTGCACCTTGCTCGAACCCGAGGAAGGCGCCGACATCGAACGACGCGAAATGCGCTTGATGCCGCTCAAGGTATCAGGCAGCATCTCCGGCAGTGCCAGGCCGAGGAACGGCCAGGCACCCTGGTTGGCCGGCTCTTCCTGGACCCAGCGGAACTCGGTCGCGTTCGGGTAGCGGTCCAGAGTTTCCTTCAGACGACGCTTCGGCACCGGGTACAGCTGCTCGACGCGCACGATCGCGACGTCGTTGCGGTTGTCCTTGTGCTTCTTGGCCAGCAGTTCCCAGTACAGCTTGCCGCTGACCATCAGAACGCGCTTGACCGGATCGCGTGACTCTTCGCCGCTCTCGATGTTGGGCTCTTCGAAGACCGAACGGAACTTGCCCGTCGTGAAGTCTTCGATGTTGCTGACTGCAGCCTTGTTGCGCAGCATCGACTTGGGGGTGAAGACCACCAGCGGACGACGGATGCCGTCCAGGTGATGGCGACGCAGCAAGTGGAAGTAGCTTGCCGGCGTGGACGGAACGGCAACCGTCATCGAGCCCTCGGCGCACAGCTGAAGGAAACGCTCGATACGACCGGACGTGTGGTCCGGGCCCTGGCCTTCGTGGCCGTGCGGCAGCAGCAGCACGACGTCGGAGAGCTGGCCCCACTTGGCTTCACCCGAGCTGATGAACTCGTCGATGATGGTCTGAGCGCCGTTGACGAAGTCACCGAACTGCGCTTCCCAGAGCACGAGTGCATCCGGATTGCCGACGGAGTAGCCGTACTCGAAGCCCAGGCCTGCGTACTCGGTGAGAGCGGAGTCGTAGACCATGAACTTGCCGCCGTTGTCGGCGTTGGCTGCGATCTCGGCGATCGGGCTGTACTCGTTGCCGTTCTTACGGTCGATGAGCACGGCGTGACGCTGCGTGAAGGTGCCACGCTTGGAGTCCTGACCCGCAAGACGGATCAGTGCGCCCTGTTCGGCCAACGAGCCGAATGCGAGCAGTTCGGCGAACGCCCAGTCGACATGACCCTCGCGGGACATCTCGCGACGCTTTTCTGCAACAGGCTTGACACGCGGGTGGGTGGTGAAGCCCTCCGGAACGTTGACAAACGCGTCGCCGATGCGTGCGAGAACCTCGGGAGCGACAGCCGTGGTGAGGCGAGCCGGGGGAGTCTGGTCGAGTTCGACGGACTCCGACGGTTCGGGCTGGAACTTCTCGAGCTCACGAACCTCGTTGAAGACCCGCTCGAGCTGGCCCTGGTAGTCGCGGAGTGCGTCTTCGGCTTCCTTGAGCGAGATGTCACCGCGGCCGATGAGGGACTCGGTGTAGCTCTTACGAACGCTGCGCTTGGTGTCGATGACGTCGTACATCGCCGGCTGAGTCATCGAGGGGTCGTCGCCCTCGTTGTGTCCACGACGGCGGTAGCAGATGAGGTCGATGACAACGTCCTTGCCGAACTTCTCACGGAAGTCGACAGCCATCTGAGCAACCCAGACACACGCTTCGGGGTCGTCGCCGTTGACGTGGAAGATCGGCGAAGCGATCATCTTCGCGACGTCCGTGCAGTACTCGGACGAACGTGAATGTTCAGGCGCGGTGGTGAAGCCGACCTGGTTGTTCACGACGATGTGGACGGTGCCGCCGGTGCGGTATCCGCGCAGCAGCGACAGGTTGAGAGTCTCGGCAACAACACCCTGACCAGCGAATGCCGCGTCACCGTGAAGCATGAGCGGGAGAACGGTGAAGCCCTCTTCGCCCTTGTCGAGGATGTCCTGCTTGGCGCGAACCAGGCCTTCGAGAACCGGGTCGACGGCCTCGAGGTGCGACGGGTTGGCCGTCAACGACACTGCAATGTCGTTGTCGCCGAACATCTGGATGTACGTTCCGCTTGCACCGAGGTGGTACTTCACGTCGCCGGAGCCGTGAGCGGCAGCCGGGTTCATGTTGCCCTCGAACTCGGTGAAGATCTTCGAGTACGGCTTGCCGACGATGTTCGCCAGAACGTTCAGGCGGCCGCGGTGCGGCATGCCGATGACGACCTCGTCGAGCTGATGCTCGGCAGCCTGGTCGATCACGGCGTCCATCATCGGAATGACGGTCTCGGCGCCCTCGAGTGAGAAGCGCTTCTGGCCGACGTACTTGGTCTGAAGGAACGTCTCGAAAGCCTCGGCGGCGTTGAGCTTGCTCAGGATGTACTTCTGCTGAGCAACGGTCGGCTTGGCGTGACGAGCCTCGACGCGGTCCTGGATCCACTGGCGCTGATCCGTCTCGAGAATGTGTGTGTACTCGACACCGATGTGGCGGCAGTACGCGTCGCGCAGCACGCTGAGCACGTCGCGCAGCTTCATCTTGTCTTTGCCGTGGAAGCCACCGACCTTGAACTCACGATCAAGGTCCCAGAGCGTCAGGCCGTGGCTGATGACGTCGAGGTCGGGGTGGCTGCGGAACTTGTCCTTGACGAACTGCAAGGGGTCCGTGTCTGCCATGAGGTGACCGCGGTCGCGGTAGGCGGCAATCAGCTCGAGAACACGGGTGTTCTTGTCGACTGCACCTTCCGGCACGTCCTTGCGCCAACGAACCGGCTCGTACGGGTTGTTCAACGCGTGGAAGATCTCGTCGTAGAACTCGTCGCTGATCAGCAGGTTGTGGATCGTGCGAAGGAAATCGCCCGACTCGGCACCCTGGATGATGCGGTGATCGTAGGTCGACGTGAGCGTCATGAGCTTGCCGACGCCCATCTCGGCGAGCTTCTCGTCGCTGGAACCCTGGAATTCTGCGGGGTATTCCATCGCGCCGGCACCGATGATGGCGCCCTGACCCTTCATCAGACGCGGCACGGAGTGAACCGTTCCGATTCCGCCCGGGTTGGTCAGTGAGATGGTGACACCGGTGAAGTCTTCGCCGGTGAGCTTGCCTTCACGTGCACGGCGGACGACGTCCTCGTACGCGGCGTGGAACTGCACGAAGTTCATCGACTCGGTGTTGCGGATGGCAGCAACTACGAGTGAGCGGCTGCCGTCCTTGCCGGGAAGGTCGATGGCGAGCCCGAGATTGGTGTGCTCGGGTGTGATCGCGTTCGGCTTGCCGTTGATCTCGGCGAAGTGCCGGTTCATGTTCGGGAAGGCGTTGACGGCCTGGATGATCGCGTAACCCAGCAGGTGGGTGAACGAGATCTTGCCGCCGCGTGTGCGCGCGAGGTGGTTGTTGATGACGATGCGGTTGTCGAACATCAGCTTCGCGGGGATGGCACGAACGCTGGTTGCCGTCGGAATCTCGAGCGACGCCGACATGTTCTTGACGACGGCTGCTGCTGCGCCGCGAAGAACCTTGGACTCTTCGCCACCAGCCGGTGCAGCCTTGACCGGGGCGGCCGTTGCAGCCTTGACCGGGGCGGCCGGTGCAGCCTTGACCGGGGCGGCCGGTGCAGCCTTGGCCGGGGCTGCGGGTGCGGCTGCCTTGGGGGCAGGAGCCGCGGGTGCCGCGGCCTTCGGCGGAGCCGGGGGGACGGGCGGGGCGGATTTCGGAGCAGCCGGCGGAGCGAGCGTAGCTGCGGGTGCAGCCGCGTTGCCGTTTGTGGCAGTCCCGTTTCCACCTCCAGCCGTTCCACTACCCGGATTCGCCGACTCCGGCGAGTAATCGGTCAAGAATTCGTGCCAACTGGGATCCACGGACGACGGATCGTCCTGGAAGCGTTGGTACATCTCGTCAACCAGCCACTGGTTCTGTCCGAATTGGGATGTAGAACTGCTGCTCACGGCAGGTGTTCGCCTCGTTTCTATTTCGGTACCCGATCAGAGCGCCTATATACATGAGATTAGCCCGAGCGTGTGACAAGCAAATGTCCGGCACACGATTTGTGATCTGACTCACGGAGATGTGCAATTTTGCGATCACACATCGCCTCTCGGCGTACAAATCTGCTCTTCACTGTCACACGACGGGGTTTCCTTCGATGACAGTTCTCGCTGACAGATTATTCCCTTCGCGTGCCTGCGATGCATCCCAGAGTCGCGAGTAGTGACCACCGGCATACCGCAGGCGCGCGTGCGGGCCGCATTCAACGATACGTCCCCGGTCAACTACGACAATCAGGTCGGCACGGGCAGCCGTCGCCAGGCGATGTGCAACGACGACCGAGGTCCGTTTTCGGGTGACCGACCGGCTTGCCTCGAGAACCATCCGTTCGGTCGCGGGATCGAGTGTGGCTGTCGCTTCGTCGAGCAGCAGAATGTCTGGATCGACCAACTCGGCGCGTGCCAGTGCGATGAGTTGGCGCTGTCCCGCGGACAGTCCTTGCCCGCGTTCCCCGACCGGATGATTCATGCCGCCGCGCATTGCGGCGATCGATTGCAGCGCACCGACGGACCGGGCCGCTTGCTCGATGAGTTCGTGGGAGGCATCCGGCTTCCCGAACGCGATGTTTTCCGCAACGGTGCCGGTGAACAGATGAGCCTCTTGCGGTACGACGCCCAGTCGGCCGCGGAACTGCGAGAGGTGGAAGTTCCGGATATCGGTTCCGTCGACTCGGACGTAGCCGCTGCTCGGATCGTAGAACCGGGCCAGCAGTTTGACGACGGTGGACTTTCCGGCGCCGGTTCGACCGACGAGCGCGACGCTCGTCCCAGCGGGGATGTGCAGTTCGACATCGGTGAGTGCGTCGACGTCGGCGCCGGAGTACCGGAAGCCCACCTCGCTCAGATGGACGTCACCGTGGAGGCGTCCCTCCAGCGGGATGAGGTTGTTGCTGTCGGCGGTTTCGATGGAACTCCGGGTTCGGAGCAGATCGCCGATTCGCTTCAATCCGACGTTAGCCTGCTGGTAACCGTCGAACACCTGTGAAAGCTGCTGGATGGGTCCGAACAGCAAACCCAGATACAGAACGAATGCGATGAGCACACCGACCGACGTCGAACCGTCGGCTACCTGCCGGGCCCCGACGAAGACGACTCCTGCAAGCGCAATGTCCGAGAGGAAGGCGATGAACGGGAAGTACAACGAGATCGCACGTTGCGAGCGCATTCGTGATCGGCGATAGCTTTCGGACCGTTCCGCGAATCGTCGAGCCGCGCCCTCTTCGCGTCGGTAGGCCTGGGATGCCCGCAAACCCGTGATGTTCTCCTGGAAGTCCGCATTGACGACGGAAATTCGCTCGCGAGATTGGGTGTACGCCACCGAGGAGATTTTGCGGAAGATCACTGTCGAGACGATCAGCGGCGGAATCACGGCCAGCGCGACCAACGCCAGAGTCACATCGGTGACCAGGAGCGCGATCGAGATACCGCCGACCGTCAGGACGCTCACGATTGCCGTCGACATTCCGGTTTGGATGAATGTGGATAATGCGTCGACGTCAGTGGTCATCCGCGTCATGATGCGGCCGGAGAGTTCGCGTTCGTAGTAGTCGAGTCCGAGTCTCTGAAGGTGTGCGTAGCTGCGGACGCGAAGTCCGAACAGAACGCGTTCACCGGCACGAGCGGTCAGAACAGTCATCACGGCGACAATCACCCAGTCCACTGCCACCAGCAAGGCGCCGAGCACCGCTGCGATGGCAAGTGTCGAGGGGTTTTCGGTGACCACCCCGTGGTCGATTGCGTAACGGACCAGCGACGGGAACGCGATGGTTGCAGCCGAGTCGAGTGTCAGAGCTACGACTACTGCCAGGAGGATCCAGCGGACGGGCCGGAGGATGCGTAGGAGGGAGAACTCCGGATCGGATTCGCGCAGGCCCGTGGTTGCAATTGTGGGAACTTCCCGAGCCGGCGGTAATGCATCGACCGCAGCCTGCAACGACGGCGTGATTGCGAGAGGGGATTCGACGCTCGAATTCCCGGAGTTCGATACCGACGGCCATAACTGCTCGGAAGTGGGTTCGTGATGGTTCTTCTCAGGCTCGGGATGGGCGCCGTTGCCGTCGATGTCCGCGGGTGTGTCGCCGAGGGGCGAGAACAGCGTCCGAAAGAGTGCGCAGCGGGATTCCAGTTCGTCCACAGTGCCCGAATCGATGATCCGTCCGCCGTCCAGTACTGCCACCCGATCGGCGAGTGTGAGGGTTGATCGTCGGTGCGCGAGGATCAGCGTCGTCTGTCGGCGACGGGCTCGAAAGGCGTCGAAGATCGCGGCCTCGGTTGCGGCGTCCACGGCGGAGGTGGCGTCGTCGAGGACCAGTATCCGGGGGTTCACCAGGAGGGCTCGGGCAAGCGCGATGCGTTGGCGTTGGCCGCCGGAGAGTGTCAGACCGCGTTCACCGACGACGGTGTCGTAGCCGTCGGGAAGCGCTTCGATGAAGTCGTCGGCATGCGCCATCGCCGCGGCGGCCCGGATGTCGTCGTCGGACGCGTCGCTGCGACCCAACGCGATGTTGGACGCGATGGTGTCCGAGAACAGAAACGGTTCGTCGAAAGCGAGGCTGATCGCGGCGCGCAGTTGATCGCTTCGAAGGTCACTGATCGGTGGTGACTCCGTTGTTGCGTCGAGCCGGATCGAGCCTGATTCGGGCGCGTAGAACCGTGGGAGGAGGAGCGCAAGCGCAGTCTTTCCGGAACCGGAGGGGCCGACAACGGCGACGGTTTCGCCGGGTTCGATACGGAGGTTGAATCCGGACAGGACTTGGCGGTCGGAATCGAATCCGAAGGTGACGTTCTCGAACGTGACGCCGAGAGGACCGTCGGGGAGGTCGAGGGGATGCGGCGGGTCGGCGATGTCGGGCTGCGCGCCGATGACGTCGTAGACCCGTTCGACTGCGGCGCGCGCGAGTTGGGCCATCACGACCACCGAGGACAGTGTGCGGGTCACCCCGGTCATGGTCACGATGTAGGTCGCGAAGGCGAGGAACGTTCCGACGGTGATTCGGTCGTGGAGTGCGAGATAACCGCCGACCGCGATGACGGCGACCTGCCCGAGTTGGGGTAGTGCCGCCATCGTCGGAGTGAACTTGGAGTTGAGTCGTGCGACGCGCATCCGTTCGCTGTAAAGCGTGCGGCTGTGCTGCTCGAGCTGATCGATTGCCCGCTCTTCCTGGCCGAACCCCTTGACGACGCGGACTCCGGTGACGGTTTCCTCGACGTGCTGGGCGAGATCGGCAGCGCGTTGCTGGGCCGACCACGTGGCGGCGTAGAGCGTCGGGCGCATCAGGAAGACGACCAGGCCGACGGCCGGAATAATCGCCAGCGCGATGAGCGTCAGCAGCGGAGAGAGCCAGGCCATGATCCCGATGGCCAGTACGAATTGCAGCAATGCGCCTGCCGACATGGGAACCATTGCGAGCAGACCCTGGACGAGTTGGAGATCGGAAATCGAGCGCGAGACAACCTGGCCGGTGCGTATCTCGTCCTGCCCGCGGCCGTCGAGGCGCTGGAGCGAGCCGAGCAATGCGAGCCGTAAGTCATGTTGAACGTTGAGCGAGAGTCGACCGGCAAACATGCGGCGGCCGTACTGACAGGCGAAGCGCACGATCGCCAACGCGGCGATCGCCAGGGCGGCCAGCGTGATGACTTTTCCGGCGTTCTGTTCGTCCGCGGCATCGAGTGCGTAGCGAGTGAGCAGTGGGAAGGAAATGTCGATGGTTGCTGCCACGACCGTCACGGCGAGCGCGCCGATCGCTGTGCGGCGGTGAAGCCAGCAAGCGTGTACCAGTCGGCGTATCCAACCGGGGTGTGGTGTGGTCGTGTTCATCGCGATCCACCGTAGACCCGGGTGCAGACAGACTCCGCTCAGGTGATGTCGCGGGTCCTGATGCGTAGCCAGCCGGCGCCGGCGACGAGGACAACCCAGGCGATCAGGAACATCGGCGCACTCGGCCAGGCCGTAAACCAATCGAGCTCGACCGACGGTCCCGCATTCACGATGGTGCCGATGGCCGCCGATCCCGGCAATGCGGTTCCGATCCCGTCGGCACCGACAGCACCCAGCAATGCTCGGAGAATCCACTCGCCGAGCAGGAACCACAGTGTCACCGGCAGCACGCCGGCCATCGCGGAACCGGTGAGCAGAGTGAAGCCGGCTCCGATCAGGGCCCACAAGGCGCAGGCGAGAACGCCCGCACCGCAGATGGCGAACAGGTCGGTTGTGAAACCGAAGTCGCGATTGAACAAGAACATCGCGCCGATAGCCACGACTTGCACGGCAAGCGCGTAGCCGACGGCGAACGCCGCGATGACACCCAGCTTGGCTGCAATCACGCCGTCACGCCCGTGCGCGGTGAGGAACGTGGTGGTGAGAGTTTTGTGCGTGAATTCGTTTGCAACAGTGACCGCGCCGAAAATTATCGCGAAGACGAGGGCGACGACCGAGGATCCGGCGAGCACGATTGCCGTCGACGCAAGATTGACGTCGAAGGAAGCGTCAGCTGAATCCGCAATCGACTGAACCAGCGGTCGAGTGATCGAACCGGAAACGAAGGCAATGACGACAGGCGCCAGTGCGAGCGCCCACCAGGTGCGCAGGGTCAGAACCTTCTTCATTTCAGCCTGAACGAGAGTCGTCACCGTTGCCCTTCCGAGGGTCGTCACCGTTGCCCTCCCGAGGGTCCGTATCCAGTTGGCCCGAAGTATCCGGACGGGGGACCGTACTGCACCGGAGGTGGGCCGTATCGGACAGGGGCGACGGCAAATTGTGGTGTGGTCATCGAAATGAACAGTTGCTCGAGATCGCCGTGATCGGTGAAAACGTCGAAGATGGTCACTCCCGAGGCAGCCGAAACGGGCACCATCGCGGAACTGTCGGTGCCGCTGATCGCGAGTCTTCCGTCCTGCATTATTTGTACATCGGTGATTCCGCGGGCGGCCAGGGCGGTCGCGAACAGGGGCGGGTTCGAGCAGGCAACGACGAGTCGGCTTCGACGCGACGCGCGGAGGCTGTCGATGCTTCCTTCGTAGGCCAGGGAACCGGTATTCACGACGACCACGTGGTCGATCATCGCCTCCACTGCGCTCAGGGTCTCGCTCGATATCAATACTGTTCGCCCGGATGCGGCGAACGTCTGTAAGAACTGACGCAGCCAGGCGATGCCTTCGCGGTCGAGTCCGCGGACGGGTTCGTCGAGTACCAGAATTTCCGGATCACCGAGCATTGCGGTGGCAAGTGCCAGTCGTTGCTTCATACCCAGCGAGAACAATGCGGTTTTGCGATCGGCGGACGACTCGAGTCCGACCAACGCCACAACCTGCGCGGCGCGCGTTGCCGGCATTCCGATAGCCGCGGCGTAGATCTCGAGATGTGCACGCGCAGTCCGGGCGGGATGGATGCCGCCAGTGTCGAGAACTGCTCCGACGGTGCGGGCAGGCGACGGTAGTCGCGACAGCGGCAGGCCGTTGACGGTCGCGGAGCCTTCGGTGGGTGACACCAGGCCGAGCAGCATGCGCAGGGTGGTGGTTTTTCCGGCACCGGTGCGCCCGAGGAAACCGGTGACGGAGCCTGCCGGGGCGTCGAAGCTGAGATCGTTGACTGCCCGCACCGTTTTGAACGTCTTGGTCAACCCTCGAATTTCGATGGGCGCGGAGGCTCGCCCCGATGCAGTTCTGGTCAAAGCTGCTCCTGCGTCGACGGCTGTTATCTGTTCCGAGCGTACGGCCCGCGAGGTTATCTACGGAGTACCCGTGCGGTGTCGGTGCCGTCGGAGGTAAATGGATCGTCGGCAGGCATGACGATCAGGTGATCGGTCCACCTCGTGGGTGCCGGACCGAATGCTTCGCGCGCATTCTTGACGACGCCCTTGCCGATCACACGATTGCCGGCGCCGCCGATGACGGCGCCGATACCCGCGGGGATCAACTTCCCGAGGATGAGTGCGCTGCGCTTGGCGGCGTATTTTGTCACGAACTTGCGCACCAGTGTGCTGTTCATTCCGCGCATGGTGGATCCGGGGATTTTGCTGGTGATGGCCGTGCCCCAGTTCTTGGCGGTCACACCGGTTACTTTCTGGACGATTTCCATGCCCGATTCACCGAGCGCGACGGCCAGTACCAGGGCCCGTCGTTGCTGGTGATTTTCGACTGAGATGCCGTGGACCGAGGCAACAGCGAGAGTGAGGAGCGCCGATGCTTCGAGGAAGAATGCGGACTCCGCTCCGACGGCGGCGATAGACGCAACTGTGCCGACTCCGGGGACGGCCGCGGTTGCTCCGACGGCGCTGCCACTGCCGGTCACCGCGAGGAGGAACATCTTTTCCATTCGGGTGACGATCTGAGCGGGGGATTCGTCGGGATGTGACCTACGGACGTGATTCACGTACTTGGCGACGGCCGGAGCTTGGAGTCGGCTGCCGTTGTCGAGAACGGCGACGAGGATCTTTTCGATCCGTCCGGCGTCGTTGGTGATCACGGTGTTCGTCGACTTGGCCATCGCGCTGCCCCTCCGCAGGTGTCCTCCTCGGAATCGAGTGGGACTTCGCTTTCGAGAATAGGGGAAGTTTCCGCCGCGGAGCGGGTGGTACCTGTCATACACCCGGATCCGAGACAACCAGGAGAACACCATGAGTGAGACTTCGAATGTGCCGAGTGCAAAGATTTGGCCGACATTGCTGTACGCCGATGCCCGTGAAGCCATTCGATTTCTCGTGAGGGCCTTCGGTTTTGCGGAGAAGGCCGTGTACGGCGACGGTGATGTTGTCGATCATGCGCAGCTCGATTGGCCTGGCGGCGGCGGGATCATGCTGGGCTCTCCGCGCGAAGATTCTGCGATCTCGGGACTTCCGGTCGGCGTGGGATCGGTGTACATCGTCGTAGGTGATGCCGACGCACTGCACGATCGAGCAGTGCGTCGGTGCCACGATCACGCAGGGGCTTCGCGACGAGGACTACGGTTCACGTGGTTTCACGTGTCGTGATCCGGAGGGCGTGTATTGGAGTTTCGGAACGTACGCGGGGGAGTAGAACTCGACATTGCTCGATGTGTCGCGTTATCGCGTTGCCCAGAGTTTATCGCGTTGCCCACTGCTCCGGCGGCACGATTTCCGATGGAATGGGCGGATGCGGCGCAGTGCCGTTCCCGAACGGGCGGCCGCCTAGTTGTTCGCGGCCGTGCGGTTCGAGCCAATGCGTCAATTCCGGTCCCTTGGGCACGATTTGGGTGGGATTGATGTCGGAATGAACGATGTAGTAGTGCGCCTTGATCTGGGCGAAGTCGATGGTGTCGCCGAAGCCGGGGGTTTGGAAGAGATCGCGGGCGTAGTCCCACAGCACCGGCATTTCGGTGAGTTTGCTTCTGTTGCACTTGAAGTGGCCGTGGTAGACGGGGTCGAACCGTACGAGCGTGGTGAACAGCCGGACATCAGCTTCGGTGATGGTGTCACCAACCAGAAAGCGTTGTTGTGCAAGACGTTCCGTCAGCCAGTCCAGTCGGTTGAACAGCTGGTCGTACGCCTTCTCGTAGGCTTCCTGTGACCCGGCGAAGCCGCAGCGATAGACGCCGTTGTTGACGTCGCGGAATACGAGGTCGGCTACTTCGTCGATCTCGGCGCGCAGGGTTACCGGATACAGGTCGGGTGCCCCCTCACGGTGGTATTTCTTCCATTCGGTGGACAGATCCAGCGTGATCTGCGGATAGTCGTTGGTCACCACTTTGCCGGTGGAGATCTCCACCATGGCGGGCACCGTGATGCCGCGAGGGTATTCGGGATCGCGCGCCAAATAGGCGTCTTGCACTCGGGGGATTTTCAGGACCGGATCGATACCGCCGGGGTCGAGATCGAAAGTCCAACTGCGCTTGTCGTGGACGGGGCCGCAGATACCCATCGACAGAACATCTTCCAGACCGAGGAGTCGGCGGACGATGATCGCACGATTGGCCCAGGGGCACGCGCGTGCGACGACCAGGCGGTAGCGCTCCGGTTCTACGGGGTACCCGTCGCGGCCGTCCTCGGTGATGCGCGTCGGGATGTAGTTGGTGTCGCGCTTGAATTCGCGGCCGCCCTCGACATAGGTCGCGCTGGAAGGGTCGTAAGTCGCACTGGACGGTTCGTACGCGGCACCGGAAGATTCTGATTCCATGAAAGTCTCTTTTCCTCGAGGGTGCCGGCGTGTTTACACGCTACGCGGAAAGAACCGCGACTGTTGTGTGTATTCCGAGGAAGGTGAAGCCGAGTTCCCGGGCGATTGCTGCGCCGCCGTGGTGTCCGGTGGGGATGCGAAGTTGGGGTACGAGGCCCGCGTCGAGGGCGTCCTCGGCGGCGAGAAAAGTTGTGCCGCAAGCTAATTTGCATCGCCGATGTGTGGGAACCGTGAGCATCGTGAGGTCTGCGACAAACCCTTGGAACTCTCGGTAGGCGGCGCAAGAGAGGGGTTGGTGGTCATCGCTTAATGCGATGAACCAGCGTTCGCGGTCGTCCAGATCGGCAACAACAGCGTCGTCCGGTGGGCAGGCCTGCGCGACGGCGAGTGCGTCGGCACGCTCGTGGGAGATCAGAAGTTGTTCTGTGGGAACGGTGTCCGTGTAGTCGGAGAGGAAGGCGAGATCGGTGTGCGATGCGATCCGGCCGCCGTGATCCTTGGTCAGTTCGAGCAGGAGCGGCGGTTCCAACAGTGTGCGGATGTCCGCATCGGCGGCGCGTTCCATGAACCATCGCGGCCCGACGTCGGCGTCGGCGTCGGCAAGTCGAAGAACGTGGATCACTTCGGTGGTGTCCTCGATGACCCTGGCGGTATGCGCCGCTCGCAAGGCCGAATCGCCTAGTCCGAGGTGCCTGGCCCACGCGAGTCGAATGATGTCGAGGTGATGTTCGTCCACGACGGAGAACGCTATCGCATCCTTCGGGTTGATTCAGATGGTGCATGGCCGTATATTCCGTACCGACTATTTGGCGTGGAATAGTTGAGAATCTCAACCCGGGAGGGCATTCATGGACGACATTTCGCTGACCCCTCTGGGTATCGTCATTCTCGGTTTGCTGGCTGAACGGCCGATGCACCCCTACGAGATGTACCAACTGGCCTCGGTACGTCGTGGTGATCAGTTGGTCAAGATCAAACCCGGGTCGCTTTATCACACGGTCGGTCGACTCGAGCAGCAGACGTTGCTTGCTTCCATCGGTACGGACCGGGAAGGAAATCGGCCGGAACGAACGACGTACGAGATCACAGCTTCGGGTCGGGCAGCGCTCGAGCATCAGTTGCGTGAGATGTTGGCCGTTCCGGTTCGTGAGTATCCGCGCCTGCCGCTCGCGTTGGCCGAGATGCACAACCTGACGGCCGCGACGGCATGCGAGATGCTGCGTATCCGGATCGGTCACCTCGATGCCACGATCGCTGATTTCGACCGGACCGATTGCCAACCACAGGCAGTCGAGAAGCCTCGAATCTTCACGGTGGGCGGCGACTACGTCCGGGCGATGACTATCGCCGAGCGTGAGTGGCTGAGCGCGTTGGTTACCGAAATCGAGACCGGTGAATTGCCTTGGCTTTCACAAGAACTCCTCGACCGCCATGTCGGCTTCGCAAGCCCTGGCACACCTACTAAGGACTGAAGATGGAAAAGCAGGTAAATCCCTGGCACGCGCTCTGGGCGTTGTGCATCGGATTCTTCATGATTCTCGTGGACAGTACGATCGTCGCGGTCGCAAACCCCGCAATCATGGAGGATCTCGGATCCGACATCAACAAGGTCGTCTGGGTCACCAGTGCGTACCTCTTGGCGTACGCGGTCCCGCTGTTGGTGACCGGCAGGCTCGGTGACCGGTTCGGCCCCAAGAACGTCTACATGATCGGCCTCGTGCTGTTCACCGGTGCTTCGCTGTGGTGCGGATTGTCCGGCAGCATCGAAATGCTGATCGTCGCCAGGACCTTCCAGGGCCTGGGCGCGGCGATGATGACGCCGCAGACGATGGCTGTCATCACCCGTACCTTTGCGCCCAACAAGCGCGGCGCAGCCATGGGTCTGTGGGGCGCGGTTGCCGGTGTCGCGACGTTGGTCGGACCCCTCGCCGGCGGTGTCCTGGTCGATACTCTCGGCTGGCAGTGGATCTTCATTGTCAACGTTCCTGTCGGAGTGATCGCTTTCGCACTCGCGTGGAAGCTGGTTCCGTCGTTGCCGACAAGCCAGCACAAGTTCGACATCCCCGGCGTGATCCTCAGTGCGGCCGGCATGTTCCTGCTGGTCTTCGGCATCCAGGAAGGCAGCTCCTACGACTGGAACGGCTTTGTCTGGAGCCTCATCGGCGCCGGCATACTGCTGCTCATCGTGTTCGTGTTCTACCAGTCGCGCAACAAGAACGAACCGTTGTTGCCGCTCGGGCTCTTCAAGGACCGCAACTTCTCGCTCGCCAACATTGCCATCACCGCAATGGGTTTCGCGATTACTGCAATGGTGCTGCCACTGATGTTCTACGCGCAGGCGGTGCGCGGACTCTCGCCGACCCAGTCGGCACTGTTGATGGTTCCGATGGCCGTGCTGACCGGCATTTTTGCGCCGATCATCGGCAAGCAGGTGGACAAGACCCATCCGCGCTACATCGCGGGCTCGGGCTTCCTGCTGTTCGCCATCGCTCTGGGCTGGCTGGCGCTGGTCATGTCGCCGCACGTCGCGATCTGGGAACTGCTTCTGCCGATCGGCCTGATCGGCTTCGCTAATGCGTGCATCTGGTCGCCCCTTGCCGCCACTGCGACGCACAATCTCCCGCCGATGCAAGCGGGCGCCGGAGCCGGCGTCTACAACACCACGCGTCAGGTGGGTGCCGTACTCGGCAGCGCGGCTATCGGAGCGCTGATTACCGCACGGTTGTCAGCGCAGGGACTCAGCGGCGGCAGTTCCGAAGGTGCCGTGGGAGATCTCCCCGAATTCGTTCGTGAACCTTTCAGCACCGCAATGTCTCAGTCGATCTGGCTGCCGGCCGGTGTGCTCCTCGTCGGGTTCGTGGCATCGGTCTGCTTCGCCCGTCCGCAGCGTGGAGACGCCCACGACGAAGCCATGGCGGTCGGTGGAGCCGGAGCGGTCACCGACGAAGAGCGTCAGGAAACATCACTGCGCGATTGAGATAGTCGCCGGGGTCGAAGGCTCGCTTGATCGCCCACATCGCCTGTATGTCCTCCGGGGAGAGGGCCAGGTCGAGGTAGTTGCGTTTGAGCGAGCCGACTCCGTGCTCGGAACTGATATTTCCGCCGCGGCCACGCACCAGTTCGAGAACACGGCCGTACACACCGTCGGCATCCGGGCAGTTCAGCACATTGAGGTGGATGTTTCCTTCGGCTACATGTCCGAACAGAACAGGTATCGCGGCCGGCGCGGCGTCCGCGATGACGGCAACCGCATCCTCCGCGAATCCGGCAAGTTCATCGAGGGGGAGGGCCGCGTCGAATTTGAGCGGCGGCCCGAACAGGCCCACCACCTCTGCGAAACATTCACGTGCGGCCCACAATCGAGCAGAACCGGCCGCGTCGACGGCAACCGCGGGCGCTTCGGGCGGAGCGATCCGATCCAGGACGGACGCCAATTCTTCGAGCGGGTCATGGGCACCCGATACCTCTGCCAAGAGGTACCACCGTCGCCCCGTCGGAACCGCGGCACCGAGCTTGCCCGCCGCCAGTTCCAGGCCGCGGCCGTCGAGCAGCTCGAGCGCGTCGACACCCTCCAACGTGCGCAATGCGCGTCCGGCGTCGACGACGGCCGCGAGTGAATCGAAACCGGTCAGAGTGGTGACGCGATGTTTCGGTATCGCCCGCAGCGTCAGATCGACGCGTGTGATCACGCCGAGCGTTCCTTCGCTGCCCACCCACAGCGCGGGGAGGTTGTATCCGGAGTTGTCGGAGCGGACCTTCGGAGACCGTCGCGCGGTGGAACCGTCGGGCAAAACCACCTCGAGTCCGGTGACCTGCTCGGCCATGTTTCCGTAACGAACCGTATGCAGGCCACCGGCATTGGTGGCGGCCATCCCGCCGATGGTTGCGGAATCCCGCGATGCGATATCGACCCCGAACTTCAATCCGGCGTGCGCCGCGGCTGAATGTACCTGCGCGAGTGTGACTCCCGCGTCGACGCTGATGCGCATCGAATCTCTGTCGACGGCTCCGATGGTGGTCAGGCGTTCGGTCGAGAGCAAGACGTCGTTGTTCTCGGGCACTGCGCCGGCCACCAGACCGGTACGGCCACCTTGCACGGTAACGGGTGCTCCGAGCGTCCGGCAGACATCGAGTGTGGCTGCTAGTTCTGCTGTATCGGCCGGCCGGACAAGAGCGCGTGCCCGCCCACGGTATCGGCCGGTGTGATCGGTTGACCGGGCAGCGAGAACATCGGGATCTTCGGTGACGAACCGTTGTCCCACAACGTCGGTTAGTGCTCTTCTCAGTCCGTCCACCGTTCGATCGTATGTCGATTCGGTGTGGCAAGGTGACGGTCATGACTGCTTCCGAATCGCATCCCACTCGTCTCGAACGGTCCACAACAGCGGCAGGTGCCGAGGTGGCCGTGCTGACATTCGCGCACGGACCGCTGAATCTGTTCGATCGAGCCATGTTCGATGCGGTGATCGCAGACATTGCGGCGCTGACCGCCGCGCCGCCGCGCGCGGTCCTGTTGCGAGCGGAGGGCAAGGTCAATTCCGCCGGTGTCGACGTCCATCTGTTCGACGGTCTCGATCCGGAACAGGCGGCTGACTTGTGGCGTGATCTGTTTGCACAGATCTGTCATCCTCTCGAGGCGCTACCCTGCCCGGTGGTCTATGCGGCCCACGGCCTGACGTTGACGGCGGCGTTCGAAATCTCGTTGGCCTGCGACATCATTCTCGCGTCAACCAAGGCCAAGTTCGGACTGGTGGAGACAGTGGTCGGGTTGACGCCGTCGATGGGTGGGCCGCAGCGGTTGGCGGAACGTGCGGGTTCCGGCCGGGCCCGCGAGCTCGTGATGACGGGCGATGTGTACGACGCGTCGACGTTGGTTTCGTGGGGTGTGGTCAATGCGGTCCACGACGACGTGGATGCCGCCGCGCGGGCGCTGGTGAACCGGCTGGCCGACGGACCGACCCGTGCCCATCACGCGACAAAGCAGATTGTGGAGGCGTGGCGTTCGGGCGGTATTGCGCATGCCGATGCCGTGACGCCGGTGGTGTCCGGCGCATTATTCGATACTGATGATCTCCGGGGTGCCGTGCGCAGTTTCCTCGACGTGGGACCTGGCAAAGCTGTTTATGCCGGTCAATAAGTAGGCGTTATCGTCAGAGTGCTCCACTTAGTGTGATCTACATCATATAGTCGAATGACCGGTGTGGGTTGTCAGTTCAGTGGAGGTACCAATGCGGTCGAGCCTTGTCGAGTATCCCTGTTCCAATCAGTTGCTCACGGATGGGCGGGTAAGTCGCGCGACGGACGGTTTGCTGCGCTACCGCCAATTGGATCCATCGCTCTCGGAGTTGCTCGATGTCGCAGTCCACCGCTTTTCGGTGCGCGTTGCAGTGGAGGAAGTCGACGGCAATCAGGTCACCTTCGCAGAGTTGTGGGCGGACGCCTCGCGGGTGGCCGGCGGCTTGAAATCTCGAGGTATCGAGATCGGTGACCGTGTTGCCATCCGGTTCGCTGCCGGTATCCGGTGGATGGAAGCGTGCCTCGGGGTGATCCTCGCGGGCGGCGTTCCTGTCTCCCTCGGCGCGGCGTGGACCGACGCCGACGTGGATTGGGTGATCGCGGACAGTGGTTCGGTGCTGGTGCTGGACGGGGAACTACCCGCGGGCCTTCCGTTCATCGACGACGGCGCTGCACCGGACGAGTTGGCGGTACTTGCATACACAACAGATTCTTCGGGCGTGATGCTCGGCGTCGAGTTGACCAACGAAAATTTGCTCTCGGCCATCGAGGCACTGCTGCATTCGCGAGACTACGGCGTCGAAGGTGTTCGAAATCTTGTGGTGGACAGTGATTTCAGGTCGATCCGGCAGTTAGTCCATGTTCTGGCGACGCTGGTGGTGGGCGGTACCGTCGTAGTTGCCGGCGATTTTTGGCGCGAGAGCGCTCATACCGTCGACATCATCACGGGGCGTCCCGAAGATCTTCTCGAACCTCGCCTTCTGGCGGCGGGGCCGGCAGCGCGGGCAGGTTCGAGGTCGGTGCGGTGGATCGACTGCAGCGGATCGCCGATCACAGCGGAACAGGAAGCGAAATTATTGTCCGCGTTCCCGTCGGCGCAGCATGTGATCGGATGGGGAAAGACCGAGACGTGTGGTGCTGGCCTCATACTGCCGATGGAATCGGCGTCCACCCATTTCGGAAGTGTGGGAATCGCTTTCGGCGGAATGGAAGTCGCGTTGTTCGGGCCGGACGCGCCCGATGGATACGGTGAACTGTTGTGCCGTGGGCCGAGCGTCGCACGCCGGTACTGGAACTCGCCGGAACTGACATCGGCGCGATTCACTCGCGGCTGGTTCTGCACTCATGACACCGCGCAGATCGATGCGGAAGGCTTCGTCCGTATTGTCGAGCGAAACGTCGCGTAATCCTCCGGCGGCGTCGAAAGACTACGAGAGGAACATTCATGGCAGACGAGGTTCTCACCGAACGTCGCGGGCGGACAATGATCATCACGATCAACCGACCCGAGGCACGTAACGCGATCAATGCTGCAGTCAGTCACGGTTTGGCAGCCGCTGTCGAGGAACTCGATGCCGACGACGAGTTGTCATTGGCTGTCCTGACCGGCGCCGGCGGAAATTTCTGTGCCGGAATGGATCTGAAGGCCTTTGTGGCCGGTGAGAACGTCGTGGTTCCCGGCCGCGGTCTCGGTTTCACCGAGGGGCCGCCGCGTAAACCGATCATTTCAGCGGTCGAGGGTTTTGCTCTTGCCGGCGGAACGGAGTTGGTGTTGGCCACGGATCTGGTGGTTGCGTCCCGGGAGGCCAAGTTCGGTATTCCCGAGGTCAAGCGAGGTTTGGTTGCCGGAGGCGGAGGATTGTTGCGTCTGCCCAAGCGAATTCCCTATCAGAAGGCGTTGGAATTTGCGTTGACCGGCGATCCTTTCACCGCCGAGGAAGCTCACGGTTACGGCTTCGTGAATACCCTCACCGAGCCGGGTAAGGCTCTGGAAGGTGCACTCGACCTCGCCGACCGCATCACCCGCAACGGTCCGCTCGCCGTCGCAGTCACCAAGGAGATTATCGGCGCGGCAAGTGGTTGGACGGACGACGAGGCCTTCGCGAAGCAGATGCAGTTGATGGCACCGGTTTTCGCTTCCGAGGACGCTCGTGAAGGTGCGACCGCATTTGCCGAAAAACGGGCACCAGTCTGGAAGGGGCGGTAACACCACATGGCTACGCCAGTTGCAGAGTTGCACATGCACATCGAGGGTTCACTCGAGCCTGAACAGATCTACCGGTTGGCCGAGCGCAATCGAATGGACTTGCCCTACAAGGATATCGATGATCTGAAATCGCGGTACGAGTTCTCCGACCTGCAGTCGTTCCTCGATCTGTATTTTGCCAACATGGCTGTGTTGCGCACAGCCGAGGACTTTGCGGACCTGACGCGGGCATACTTTCGCCGGGCTGCAGCAGCAGGTGTCGCACACGCCGAGTTCTTCTTCAACCCGCAGGCTCACGTAGTCCGTGGAGTTCCGTTGACCGAGGTGCTCGACGGAATCATGGACGCGGTGGCGTCGAGTGAGCGTGAATTCGGGATCAGCAGTGCTGCGATTGCCGCGATTCTTCGCGATCAACCGGTCAAGGATGCTGAAGAGATGCTCTCGGAGATCATCAGGTTGCAGGCGCCGATCGTCGGCCTGGGCTTGGATTCGGCGGAGGTGGGTAATCCGCCGTCACTCTTCGAGGACGTCTTCGCACGTGCTCGCGCCGAAGGACTGCATGTGGTTGCGCATGCCGGCGAAGAAGGTCCGCCCGAGTACATCTGGCAGGCGCTCGACATCCTCGGTGCAGAACGTATCGACCACGGAGTTCGTGCGCTCGAAGATCCGGCGCTCGTGGAACGGTTGGTGGACGAGGAGATTCCACTGACGGTCTGCCCGCTGTCGAATGTCCGTCTGCGCGTGTTCGACAAGCTCGAGGATCACCCGTTGCGGGCAATGTTGGAGATGGGGTTGATCGTGACGGTCAACTCCGACGACCCGGCATATTTCGGTGGGTACGTCGACGACAACTTTGCGGAGTTGGGTCGAGCAATCGGGTTGACCGAGTCCGAACGTGAGACTCTTGCCCGCAATTCGATCAAGGCATCGTTTGCGAGCGATTCGCGGAAAGCGGAATTGCTACGTCAGTAGCGCGTGGCAGTCAGTCTCCGAGGACTTGATCGAGGTACGCGTTCCGGAAGACACGATCCGAGTCGTACTTGTCCCGGATCGCGATGAAATCGTCGAGTCGTTTGTAGGTGGGACGTAGGTCGTCGACGGTTCGGCTGTGCATTTTTCCCCAGTGCGGCCGGCCGTCGACGGCGCGAGCGATAGCTTCGACAGCGGCAAAATACTCGGCTTCGTCGCGACGGTGATATTGATGCACGGCAATGTAGGCGGTGTCGCGGCCGTTAGCGGTCGAGAGCCAGACGTCGTCGGCCGCGGCAAAACGAACCTCGACAGGGAACGCGATCCTTGTTTCCGACTTGTTCAACCATTTGTCGATTTCGCGAAGTACGTCCTTGACGTGTTCCACCGGAACGGCATATTCCATCTCTTTGAATCTCACGCGGCGCGGCGACGCGAATACGTCGTAGCTGCGGTTGGTGAATTCGCGAGCACTGAGCATTCGTGAGGAAAATTGGTTAATAGCAGGGATCGCAGCCGGCACGAGAGCCGCGATTCGGTTGACGCCTTCGAAAAGGGTGTTCGACATGAGTTCGTCGTCGACGTAGGCGCGGACCGAATTGACAGGCTTCAGCGGTGTGTCACCGGGGAGTCTGGTGTTGCGTTTGGTGAGTACTCGGTCGGTATGGGGGAACCAGTAGAACTCGAAGTGGTCGACGTTGAGGCATTCGTCTTCCAATGTGTCCAGAATGTGGGACAGCGTGTCGGGTTTTTCGACGGCGTGCAACGTGAATCGGGGGGAGCACGCGAGCGTGATCTTGGTGATGATGCCGACCGCGCCCAGGCCGATTCGTGCCGCTTCGTACAGTTCCGAATTTTGATCCGCGTCGCACGTGACGATCGAGCCGTCAGCGGTCACGATTTCGATGCCGCGGATCTGAGTTGCAAGTCCACCGAAGCGTGCGCCGGTTCCGTGGGTTCCGGTGCCGACTGCGCCGGCAATGGATTGGACGTCGATGTCGCCGAGGTTCGTCATGGCGTACCCGCGATCCCATAATGCCTCGTTGAGGGCATGTAGGCGGGTTCCGGCGAGTACTGTGACAAGGGCGCCGTCGTCGGTCGGGACGATCGATTCGATCCCGGTGAGGTTATCGAGGCTGACCATGATGCCGTCGGTAACAGCCACTCCGGTGAATGAATGTCCGGCACCGACCGCCTTGACGTGAAGGCCGCGAGACGCGGCATCCACGATGAGGGCGGCGAGCTCGCGCGCGTTTCTCGGGGTCGCGAATTGTCGCGGTGTGGCGCTTTGAGTGCCAGCCCAGTTCTGCCATGTGTCCGAAACCATCGCTCAATAATGCACTTGGACGTTCGTCCAGGCAAGCATTGCGCGTAGATTCGTCTCGCTCCGTTCTACGATCAGTGGATGCTGAACAGGCTTCCGGCGGACGAACGCCGCATACAATTGGTTGAATCTGCGATGTCCATAGCTGAACAAAGAGGCGTCAGTTCGGTGACTGTGAGAGCGGTTGCCGAAGAGGCTGGTGTATCGCTCGGCGTAGTTCACTATTGCTTCGAAAGCAAAGAAGCGTTGATAGCGGCGATGGGTGAGACTCTTATTCGTCAACTCAGTGAATCGATGCAGCATGCATTCGGGCAGGTTCGGCATGCTCCGGATCTGAGCGGAATTCAAGGACTCAAGGAACTGCTGCATATCGGGTTGACCGGAATGTGGCCACTTATCGAGGCGACGCCGGATCGGCAATTGCTGACCTATGAGATCACCGCTCAGGCGTTGCGCAGTCGTAATCTCGGTGCAGAACGCGCGGGTGCTGTTGCGAACGATCAGTATCGAATCATGGATGAGCTTGCCATTGCGTTTCTGGAGGAATGCGCCAGTATCTCCGGCACAATGTGGACCGAGCCGCTGCCGTCGCTGGCCCGATTGAGTCTCGCCATGATTGACGGCCTGGTGCTTCGATGGCTCGTCGATCGAGATTCGGATGCCACAATCGTGGAATTCGGTGAAATGGTTCGGGTAATCGCCAACAGGGCGATCGAAGCGCCGAAGTAACCGATTCCTGGACATTCGTCCAAGTCGAGTGGTTGACTGACCGCAACGCCGCGACGATTGGACACACGTGACTACAACTCTGGATCGACTCACTGCAGCTACCCGCGAACTCGACCCGCCACTTGCTGCCCTCGACCTCACTACCCTGCGCAGCAATGCCGCAGATCTGGTGCGACGGGCCGGCGGAACGCCCGTGCGGGTGGCCAGTAAGTCGGTTCGCTGCCGCGCAGTTCTCGAAGAAACGCTCGGGGGCGGGCTGACCGCAGCAGGTGGATTCCGAGGAATCATGGCCTACTCACTGCGCGAAGCTCTGTGGCTGGTCGGTCTCGGTGCCCGCGACGTCTTGATGGGTTACCCCACGGTCGACCGTGGGGCCCTGGCTGATCTTGCTGCCAACCCGGTCGCGATCCAATCGATCACACTCATGATCGACGACGCCGCTCAACTCGACGTCGTCCGTTCGTCTTCTTCGGGAACTCCGCCGATCCGAGTGTGTCTCGATGTGGACGCCTCGCTGCGGTTCGGTCCGGTCCACATCGGCGTGCGACGTTCACCGCTGCGTGAACCCGGTGCTGTCGCCGCGCTGGCGTCCGTTGCGCGTGCACGCGGATTCGCCGTCGTGGGAGTCATGTTCTACGAGGCGCAGATAGCCGGTCTACCGGACGCGAGCGCCGCAATTCGATTGATCAAGAAAGCGTCGGCGCGCGAGTTGTCCGAGCGGCGAGGCGCTGTTGTCGCGGCAGTCACCGATGCTGTGGGCACTCTCGAAATCGTGAACAGCGGTGGCACCGGATCGCTCGAAGTAAGTGCCGCAGATTCAGTAGTCACCGAAGTGACCGCTGGTTCGGGCCTGTACGTACCGACATTGTTCGACAGGTACCGAGCCTTCCGGCCTGACCCCGCTCTGTTCTTCGCGCTCTCAGCGGTCCGCAAACCGACGCCCAAGGTCACCACGCTGTTCGGCGGCGGGTACATCGCCTCCGGCCCGGCGGGTCCCGCCCGCATTCCGACGCCGATGAGCCCTCGCGGATTGAAACTGCTCCGAAACGAAGGCGCCGGAGAAGTCCAGACGCCTGTCACCGGACGGGTTGCCGGTGACATCGCGATCGGTGATCGGGTGTGGTTCCGTCACGCGAAGGCCGGCGAGCTGTGCGAGCGGTTCGACATGGTGAATGTGGTCGATGCCGACGGCACGGTCACCGCGGTACCTACCTACCGCGGTGAAGGGCAGTGCTTCGGATAACCAGCCCAGCTGGCTAGGTGCTTCGGATAACCAGCCCAGCTGGCGCCTGGCCTGTCCTAACTGGTCAGGCGCATGAACGCGCCGAGTTCCATCAGCCCAGCCGGGGTGCTCGGCATGTACTGCGTCAACGCGTGTGACCGAACGATGATCGCGCACCACTTGCCGCGGGAGACTGCGACATTGAGGCGGTTACGGGAGAGCAGGAACGACATTCCTCGCGGAACGTCTTCGATCGCGGAGGCCGCCATCGACACGATGGCAACAGCGGCTTCGCGACCCTGGAACTTGTCGACGGTGCCCACCTCGACGTCGGTCAATCCGGCTGCGGCCAGGTCGTGCTCGATGGTGCCGACCTGCGCGTTGTAGGCCGCGACCACCAGGATGTCGGACTGATCGAGGGGGCGGGTGCCGTCGAATTCGCTCGGGTCGGTCCACGGGGTGCCCAGGAGTTCGCGGATCTGTATGACAATCTGCTGCGACTCTTCGGGTGAGTACGTTGAGTTGCCGCGATGTTCGACGAAGACTGTATGAACTCCGGCCGCGAGACCGTCGAGTTTTCTTGCGCCGGTGACGGATTCCTGCGAATGCAATTTTCCGTCGTAGGACAGCGCGGAGACCGGCGCACACAGGTCGGGATGCATGCGCCAGGTCTTCTCGAGGAAGTATCCCAGTTCCGGGGGCAGTGCGCCGTGCCCTTCGGCCAGCCAGCCGAGTGCGGATTCGTCGACTGGTTCGGGGTGGGTGCCCTGACTGACCTGGGGCAACTGCTGCGGATCGCCGAGCAAGAGTAGATTGCGGGCGGCGATTGAGACGGCGATCGTGTTGGCCAGTGCAAACTGGCCGGCCTCGTCCACCACGAGGAGGTCCAGGCTGCCGGCCGGTACACGATCCGTGTTCGCGAAATCCCAAGCAGTACCACCGATCACGCATCCGGTGCCTTCGGCTTCGGCGATAAAACCAGGGTACTGCTCGGATGGGATATCCATCCACTCTGCAGTCCGGCTGCGCTTACCCTTCTTTGCTACCAGTGTCGGGTCCACGCCGGCCTTCACGATGCCGCCCAGCATGTTCTCGACCACCGAATGTGATTGTGCGACAACGCCAATTCGCCAATGGTGTTGTTCCATCAGGGCCTTGACCACTCGCGCACCGGTGTATGTCTTGCCGGTGCCGGGAGGTCCCTGCACGGCAACGTACGAGTCGTCGAGGTCCAGTAGGGCGGCGGTGATCGCCGAGGCGTAGTCGTTGCCCGCGTCGACAGCGGGAAGCGCAGCACCGGACAGGGTTCGGGGAGTATGGCGTCGCAGAATGTCGACCGCGGCGTTTCGCGGCAACTCAGGCAGAATTCCGCAGGCTTCCGACGCAGCGGCAGCGATGGACTTCTCCATCCGGCCTGTCGGGATCGGGCGTCCGGGAGCCAAAGCGACCGGTGCATCGCTGTATTCGTCACCGCTCAGCAGTTCTTCGATGGTCACGACGTCGTGGCCGTCGACTTTGATTACGGCGGTGACCTTCGCGTTGCTGGTGCCGCGCTGTCCGGCGGTTTCGCTCGCTACGGCGCTCGGTGCCGGTGTCTCGTACAAGGCAAACAGATCGGTCCCCGGGCTGACTGTGCTTCCCGTGCCGAAGTTTCCGGTCAACTGGATATGCCGTCGACGCTTCTTTTGTCGGGGAGTGCTTGTATGCCAGTCCGTTTCGACGTTCGAGACATCGACGATCATGACGTCGCGAACGTCGACAAGATCTTCGATCGGGACGGTCAAGCGGTCGAAATGCGCCCACCAGTACGGCTTTCGTTCTCGGTTGTGATAGCTGACGGCAGCTGCGAGGAGGGCCGCGGCCTGTTGTTCGGGAGTGCGTGTCGAACCCGCTTTGTGTCCGGCGAATTCGCGCAGAACAATTTCGGTTTCGGTGAGTTCTTCTACCGGCATGGAGATTTGGCCGGTAGGCTGGCGAAGGGTAACGCCATGTTCTGCGGCACGCTCGGCCAGCCAATTGCGTAGTCGGAGAGTAGATTCGCAGTCGTACTCGTTGTAGTCGGAAATTCCTTGGAGGAGTTCGCGAGCCTCGTCGGCTTTTCCGGCGTCGCGTAGTACGCAGTAGTCGGCGTACGCCACCACCGACGCTGCCGCATTGGTGACGTCGCCGCCGCGGCCGTGCTCTCCCATGTACAGCGGTTCGAGTTTCTTGATGCTGTACGAGCGTGCGCCGATCTGTACCGACTGACGAACCAGGGGGTAGAGGTCCACCAGAACGTTTTCGCGGAGCAATGTGTCGACTACCTGCTCGCCGACGCCATGGCGGGCGGCCAGACGCAGCAGCGCGGACTTCTCGTAGGCCGCGTAGTGATAGATGTGCATCCCGGGATACGCGTCGCGGCGTGCCGTCACGTAGTCGAGGAAATCGATCAGCGCTTGACGTTCACCGGCCCGGTCGTGTGCCCAGAACGGTCTGAACTCGTACGTCTCGGCCGGACCTTCGACCACGCCGAACAGGTATTCCAGGCCCCAGTCGGGGGAGCCGTCTTCGGCCCACAACGGGTCACCTTCGAAGTCGAAGAAGATGTCGCCGTCGTTCGGAACCGGGAGTCCGGCGAGCACGTCTTTGTTGAACACGGTGAACTCGGCGTTGCCGGATTGCTCCTGGCGCACTTGAAGTGCGGCCTGAGTGCGCAGCTTTTCCAGAGTTTGGGCGCGGATACCGTCGACGGGGCCTTCGCTGACGGCAAGTTCGTCGATCGAGTTGATGTCCGCGGCCATCAACTGAGCCCGTTGATTACCACGAACTCCGGCGACCAACAGCAGATCACGATGGTTTTCCACCTCGACACTGCATGTGTCGCAACGGCCGCACCGCAGGTAGCGATCGTCGAGCCACTCTGCCGGCCTGCCCTCCGCCCGGTGCTCGTCGAGGACCAGCTCGAGTGCCGCCCGACGGGCGGCAAATACCGGTGCGATGTCTCCGATGTCGTGAGACGACGTGCTGCCGTCGCCGAGCAACAGGTGCACCTGATCCGAAGCTGCGATGGCATTGCGGTCCAGTGCGTCGGCATAGGCAGCCAACTGTAGGAGGGCCGAGACCTTGGCATGCCGCGAAAGCTTGCTGTCGTAGACCGCGTACCGATCGCCCTCTCGGACCAGGAAATCGCAGAACCCCAGGAATCTGCCGTCGAAGAAAGTTCCCTGATAGATGACGGGCGCCCCGGCGCGTGCCGCCTCGACGGTGGCGAGTGTGGCCGCGGTCAGTCCGGCACGAGTGTGCTCCGGTCGTTCCATGACAACTACGGCGTCGCCGTGTTCGGCGATGAAACGCTCCAACTGCTCGCGCTCGTGGGTATCGCCCAGCGCGGATGTCCGTTCGAGCATCGGATCTACGTCGACACCGTCGGCCGTGATCAGCCCCGTCCTCGTGTCGAGTCGTCTCAGGAGACCGAACTCGCACGTTGCGGCTGCCGAGAGGTCACTGGCGCTGTAGACGATCTCATCGTCGAGGAGGAACACCTACGCGATTGTGCCAGTGTGGTCCGACAAAAGTGGGGTTCAGACATACCGGGCGCTTCGGATGGGAGGTCAGCCGTGCAGAATAACTGCCATGCCCTTTTTCGACGGTCGAACCGGTCAGGTGCACTTTCGACGCTGGTCGGTGTCCGGCGACGCGACGCCGCGGGTGTCCTTGGTGTTCTTGCACGGGCTAGGGCAACACAGCGGTCAGTACCACCGCTTTGCGGGCGCGCTCACGTCCGTCGGTATCGAGGTCTGGGCGGTCGACCACACCGGGCACGGATTGTCGGAGGGCGCGCCGGGGGCTTCGGCGCCGTTGTCGGATCTGGCTGCGGATGCCGCTACGTTGGCAGATATCGCACGGGACGCGTTGCCCGGTGTCGCGCAGGCAGTCATGGGGCATTCCCTGGGCGCTGTAACCGCGTTGACGATGCTGGCACACCTGGACCACGATTTTACGTCGGCGGTGCTGTGTGGAATTCCGCGAAGCGCTGTTGCACAAGCAGGTTGGGGCGAGCTGGCAGATTCTCGGATTCCGGTTCTGGTAGTTCACGGCGTCGACGATCGAATAGCGCCGATCGATCCGGTGCGCAAGTGGGCGGCGACGCTTCCGAACGTGGAGATGCGTGAGTTCGAGGATGCCGGGCACGATCTGCTCCACGAGAAGGTTCACGCCAGCGTGAGCGTCATGAGCCGTGAATTCCTTCTCGCGCACAGTCGTTGAGCTGGAACAGGCGCCGAGCTAGGCGAGTGCGTCCAGTACATCTTTTGATGTCACCGGGTGGGAGAACATCGGGTAGTCGTAGGTGATGGCGTTCTCATGTTCCGCGACCGAAGTTCCGGCGACGCAGTCGGTGAGAGTGATGACGCGGTAACCGTTTTCGTATCCGGTGCGCATGGTCGATTCGACGCAGCAGTTGGTCAGGAAGCCGCCGAGGATGATCGTGCGAATTCCTTTGCTGCGCAGAATGAAATCAAGGTTGGTACTGGCGAAGGTATCGAGTCCGCGCTTGCCCTCGATGAGGATGTCGCCGTCCTGTGGGGTCAGTTCGTCGACAATCGCAGCGCCCCAGGATCCCTTCACGAACGCCTTGCCGTCGACAACGCCTTTGAGGATTCCGTAGGGATGCGAGGTTATTTCGTTGTATCCCTCGGCGAATGTAATGGGTGCGTGCATCACGGTGACGCCGGCCGCGCGGGCGGCGTCGACCAGTGTAGTGGTGTTCGCGAGTAGCCCGGTCAATTCCATGACGGGGGCGACGGCGTCGTGGAGGACGCCACCGGCGGTGGTGAAGTCGTTCTGGTATTCGATGAGCACGACTGCGGTGGTTGCGGGATCCAACTCGAGCTTTTCGGTCATGTTCGACACCTGTCTACGTAGTTGTAGGTGACGCTCACGCGCACCTGTAGGTGATCCGGGTCATGAATCATCTCTATTAAACAGTTTGTCAGACAAGCAGGCAAGAGGTGGTAGCGTCGCGGTATGGATACAACTCCGTTGTCTCGAATACCGTTGGCTCTTGCAGTCTCAGGAAGGATTCGCGCCGCGATTCTCGACGGAACATTGCCGGTGGGTGAGTCATTGCCTACGGAAGCGGAACTGGCACAGACATTCTCGGTCGGACGATCCACCGTCCGGGAAGCTCTCCGCGTGCTGCAAGCGCAGGGCTTGGTGACCGGCGCGGATACCGTGTCGACGGCCCGGCCGCGGGTCACACATGAGAATACTGCCGATTCCGCAGCGACGGCGTTGAGTGCGGCAGTTCAGGTCGGTGCTGTACCGCTTCACGATCTCGTCGAATTGCGGGTACTTCTCGAGGCCGCTGCGCTGCGCGGTGTTTCCGTTGTTCCGGAGGCTGCGTATGTTGCGGTCGAACGCATGCGCCAGGCTGCGGCCACTGGCAGCGCTGCCGAGTTTCACGACGCCGACGTCGATTTCCATGTCGCACTCGCCGGCGCCGGGGGGAACAAGGCGTTCGGGTTGGTGATGACAGTGCTGCGCGACGGTATTGCGAGCTATCTGATGCGTGAACTTGATGCTCTCGAGGATTCGACCGCCACATTGGGTGTACTGCTCGCGGAGCATGAAGCCATCGTCGACGCGATCGTACGTGGTGAATCCGACGATGCGGCAAAGCTTGTCGAGAAGCATGTGCGCGGTTTCTACGAAGGTCGAACGCAGTGACCACTTCTGTGGATGTACTTGCCAGGCGGTTGCGGGAAGCTTTGGGGGAGAGGGCGACTACCGATCCCGATCGAATGGGCACCTACATTCGTGATCAATCCCTACTGACAGAGGCGGGTGTCCCGGCTGCCCTGGTCAAGGCCACGTCCGCCGTCGATGTCGTGGCAACGATGAAGATTGCTCACGAGTTGTCCGTCCCGGTTGTAACGCGCGGCGCCGGAACCGGTTTGGCGGGCGCAGCCAACGCGATCGACGGTTGCATCGTCCTCGGCGTCGCGGGTATGAATCGCATTCTGGCGATCGACGCGGCTGCTCGCACCGCGACAGTGGAACCGGGTGTGATCAACGGTGATCTGGCAGATGCAGCTCGGGCGCAAGGGCTTTGGTATGTTCCCGATCCTGGTAGTCGGGCCATCTCCACTATCGGTGGCAACTTGGCCACCAACGCCGGTGGAATCTGTTGCGCCAAATATGGAGTCACGGGCGATCATGTCGCTGAGCTGACTGCAGTCCTTGCCGACGGACGGGTGATTCGTACCGGGGCGAAGACGCGTAAGAATGTGGCGGGTCTCGACCTCACACACCTGCTTGTCGGTTCCGAGGGAACGCTTGCGGTCATTGTCGAAGCGACGATGCGGTTGCGCACCGCGCCTACTGCGGCAACCACTGTCGTTGCTTTTTTCGCCTCGGCAGAGCTGGCGATCGATGCCGTCCTGGCGGTAGCTGTGGTTGCAGAGCCGTGTCTGATGGAGCTGATGGACGACGTCACCATCGCGGCCGTAAACCGTTTCACGAGAATGGGTCTCGACGAAAGTGCGGGAGCAATGCTCCTCATTCAATGTGACGGTCGATCGGCAGCGGAAGAGGCGGCGGAGTGCGCGACCGCTTGTGATGGGGCCGGAGCGAGTGAGGTGTTCCATACCGACGATCCTGAAGAAGGGGAAGCCTTCACTGCGGCGAGAAGGATGGCATTGCCGGCGCTCGAAGCAATGGGAACTGTTTTGCTCGATGACGTTGCCGTGCCCGTACCGGCGCTACCGCGCATGCTTGATTGCATCCGAACAGCAGCCGAGACACACGGCGTCATCATCGGTACCTTCGGTCATGCTGCCGACGGAAATCTTCACCCCACCATCGTTTTCGACGCAACGGAGGCTGGAGCGCAGGGTCGTGCGAGGCGTGCGTTCGACGACATCGTTGCGGGGGCACTGGAATTGGACGGCACGATAAGCGGTGAGCATGGCATCGGTGTTCTCAAAGCGCCGTACATGGAGGACATGGTGGGTTCTGTCGAGCGGGAGCTGATGCTGTCGGTGAAGGCCGCGTTCGATCCGAAGAACATCCTGAACCCGGGTCGCGGGATCTGACGCACATGACTGTGGCCCGGTTCTCGTTCGAACCGGGCCACAGACGCAGTGCTGATCGGTCAGGAATACAGACCCGTGATCGCACCCTTGTGAGCTTCGTGAATGATGTTGCGCTTGAGCTTGAGCGTCGGCGTCAACTCGCCGGTTTCCTGTGTGAAGTCGACCTCGAGGATCGTGTACTTCTTGATCTGCTCGGGGTTCGAGACCTTCTTGTTGGCGTCGGCGACGGCCGAATCGATTTCGGCGATCAGATCGGGGTTCTTGATCAGATCTGCGATGGGAGTTCCGGCGGCGAGACCGTTGCGCGCCACCCACCCGGGCAGAGTCTCCAGATCGAGTGTGATCAGTGCGCCGATGAACGGTTGACCGTCACCGACTACGAGGCACTGGCTGATCAGGACATGCGCGCGAAGTGAATCCTCGAGACCAGCCGGAGCGACGTTCTTGCCGCCGGCAGTGACGATAATTTCCTTCTTGCGGCCGGTGATCGAAACAAAACCCTCGTTGTCGATCGAGCCGAGGTCTCCGGTGTGGAACCAGCCGTCGATGATGGACTCTTCGGTGGCCTTGTCGTTGTGCCAGTAGCCGCCGAAGACCACGGGGCCTTGGACCAGGAGTTCGCCGTCTTCGGCGATGCGCGCAGCATGCCCGTTGATGGGCTTGCCGACAGAGCCGACGCGTTGTGCGGCAGCGGTATTGACTGTGACGGCGGCGCTGGTTTCGGTGAGACCGTAGCCCTCGTAGATCGGGATGCCGACGCCGCGGAAGAAGTGTCCCAGACGCGCTCCGAGGGCGGCGCCGCCGGAGACAGCGCGTTCACATTCGCCGCCGAGTGCCAAACGCAGCTTCGAGTAGACCAGCTTGTCGAAGAGGGCGTGCTTGAGCTTGAGCGCCAGTCCGGGGCCGTTCTTTTCGAGTGACTCGCTGTACTCGATTGCTGTGGCAGCAGCCTTGTCGAAGATGCCGCCCTTGCCGCCGTCGACGGCCTTCTGGCGTGCCGAGTTGAAAACCTTCTCGAAAACGCGGGGAACGGAGAGGATGAAGTTCGGCTTGAACGCTGCGAACTGATCGAGCAGTGTCGTGAGGTCAGAGGTATGCGCGACGGTGACCTTGTTGTCGAAGGCCCCGACCGAGATAGCGCGAGCGAAGACGTGCGCCAGGGGAAGGAACATCAGAGTCTTCTTGCCGGGAACCAGGGACTCTGGCATAGCCAAGCTGCAGGCTGTGGATTCGGCGTACAGGTTGGAGTGCGTCAGCTGGACACCCTTGGGACGCCCGGTGGTGCCGGAGGTGTAGATCAACGTTGCCGGTGAGGTGGCCGTGACCTGGTGGCGACGGGTTTCGAGTTCTTCGTCGGTGATCGCAGCGCCGCGGCTCGTCAGTTCTTCGATGGCGCCAGATTCGATGACCAGCACCTCGCGGAGGGCCTCGGCAGCTTCGGTAACTTCCTTGACCTTCGCTGCCTGATCAGAGGTTTCGATGAGAAGCATCGTGGTAGCGGAGTCCTCGAGGATCCACTGTGCCTGATGCGGGGACGACGTCTCGTAGATGGCGACGGTGCAGCCGCCGGCAGTCCAGATTGCGTAGTCGATTACGACCCATTCGTACCGTGTTGCCGAGAGGATAGCGACGCGGTCGCCGAGCTCCACTCCGGATGCGATCAGACCTTTGGCTACCGAGGAGACCTGCTTGGCGAATTCAGCGGCCGTGACGTCGACCCAGGAGCCGTTGATATTGCGCTTGAATGGCACAAATGTGGGGTCTTCTTCGGCGTGACGGAACACTGAATCGGCCATGGAAGCATTCTCCGGAATTGAGAATGACTGTGGAACTGAAAACTCACGCACTTTGACCCCTCCAGTGACAACTGACATTTCTGATGTGCATTGCATCACATTAGTCGGTATTTTGCACTGTCGTTACTATTCGGTAGAACGAATTGCGCGCCGACCTGGGGTTTAGTGTTACAAGGTGTTTACAGTTACTTATGCCGCGTGGTCCAGTGACCGTCCGTGAAGCGAGAGCCAGCGCCTGATTGCGTAGTCCAGTCGGTCAGGTTCAACGCCGAGTTGCTCAGCGGTTGCTGCAAGGATTTCTGCGGTGTTCGCCGGGCGTTCGGCAGAGCCCAAGGTCGTGCCGATGAACGTGTCGGCGGCGGTGCCGAGATCGGTGTGCGGAATGCCCGCCAACATCAGGAGGTGCGCCCAGGTCACTTCAGCGTCGTCGCCACAGGCGTCGGCCCAGGCCTGGCGAACCGCGTTGAGTGTGTGATCGGAATTGGCGGCCGAGAGAAGGTCCTCGACGGATTCGATGTGGAGGTAGTGAAGTTTCTCGGCAACCTGCTGAATATGACGCGCCTCGATCGGAACGCCGGTCGCGCTGTAGCGCCGTTTGTACGAGCCGATCTTGCCGGCCCATTGGTCCGAACTTCCGGCCTCCTCGAACGTTCGCAGGAGTTCGCGCGAACCGTCGGTGACGGGGTTCTTGTCGCGGGCTTGGCGGTAGGCCAGATAGCGATCGACGACAGCAACTTCGCTGTGTCCGCTGCTCGACTGCACCGATTCGATGATGCACAGCGCGAGACTCGCTCGGTATGCATCCGAAGCCACCCAGGCGGATGGGTCGCCCAGTCGGTCGCGGCACGCTGCTGCGACTGCGTCGACGGTATCTGTCGAGATGCTCACGATGTCCTCCAGGAAAAAACTTGCCGGTGTTATTTCTTGCTCCACACGGGCTATCGACACCTGGGGTCAAAATGTTGCACACATCACATAAACGTTCCGAATTGCCCGAAAACTACTGTTCGAGGAGGTTGACGACCTCGGCGTCGGTCAACTGGTGGAAATCTTCGAAAGCCGCCCCGACGCCGCCGAGCAGAGGCGGGACGTACGGACAGACAACGGCGTCGGTCAAGTACTCGAGCAGGCGCATCGCCTCGGGCGAAGCGATCGGTACAGCCACGATCACGCTGGCAGCACCTTGTTCGCGAGCGCATTGGGCCGCGACCGCAGCGCTTGCTCCCGTTGCCATTCCGTCGTCGACGATGACGGCGGTTCTGCCGACGAGCGAGAGCGGGGTACGACGGTTTCGGAGAACATGCGCTCGTCGCTGGAGTTCCGTGCGTTCGGTGCGCTCGATCCGTCGCAGCACTTCGGGCGAGACTCGCTCGGCTGCGATCACGTCGTGGTTGAGTACGCGGACGTCGCCTTCGCCGATCGCGCCGAGAGCGAGTTCAGGATTTCGGGGAGACCCGAGTTTGCGCACGACGATGATGTCGAGCGGTGCGTGCAGGGCGGTCGCGACCTCGGCCGCGACGGGAACACCTCCACGAGGGAGTCCGAGGACTACGGGGTCGAGTAATTGTGCAGGGTCCAGCCAGCCGGCGAGTGTTTGTCCGGCCGCACATCGATCTCGATACTGTGCCATGGCTGTCCTGGTGGAAAACGACCCTTCTGGTGGAGCGCTACTTTCGACGCTACTCGCGAATCCGTCACCGTTCGATAACTGTGAACCGGCGCAATGCGAGAGCCGGATTCTTCTGACGAACCTCGTCGATTCGCGAGCTCGAGACACGTGCCGACGCGACGCCGACCTGCTCGCCGAGTGAACAGAGCACAACACCCATGGGGTCGACGATCATGCTTGCGCCGGCTCCGCCGCGCGCGCTCTGGTCTGCGGCTGCGATGTACATGGTGTTCTCGATGGCTCGGGCACGGATCAGGGTCGTCCAGTGATCTTCCTTCAGCGGGCCGGGTACCCACTGGGCCGGAAGAAGGAGAACGTCGGCGCCGGCGTCGACAATTCGCCGAGTCACCTCGGGGAATCGGAGGTCGTAGCAGGTCTGTAATCCGAAGGTCAGGCCTTCGCAGCTGAAGGTCTGCGGCTCGTCGATCTCTCCGGGTTCGATTACTGCCGATTCCAGATATCCGAACGCGTCGTAGAGATGCACTTTTCGGTAGATGGCGACAAGTTCGCCTCCCGGGCTCATCGCGACAAGGGTGTTGGAGATTCTGCTCACGTTGCGCAGTCGCTCGTTCATCCCGGCCACGAGGAAGATTCCGAGGTCCGCTGCGATAGCAGCCAGACCCGACCCGAACGTGCCGTCAAGGTCTTCGGCAGTGTCGATCAGACGCTCGTCGGTACGGGGCGCGGTATACATGGAGTACTCCGGTGCGACTACCACTTTTGCGCCCTGAGCAGCGGCTTCGACGGCAAGCGAACGCAGTGCGTCGAGGTTCGCCGCCTTGTCCATGCCGGGAGCAAACTGTGCAACGGCAACGACGGTCCGTGAGGGGGGTGTGAGGGTGTCCGCGGTCATGGTTCTTACGCTAGGCGAAACCGCCGGTGAACACGGATGTGTCGTAATCGATCACGAGGTATGTAGTCGTGGCTATACTCCTTCGGCTAAACTGCTGGTCAAATGAGTGATATTGAGCGTGACCCCGAACCCCCAACATTTGCCGACCTCGACATCGATGATCGGGTACTGAAGGCACTGTCTGACGTGGGCTACGAGTCGCCCTCGCCGATCCAGGCTGCCACCATTCCTCCGCTGCTCGAAGGCAAGGATGTCGTCGGACTTGCCCAGACCGGCACCGGCAAGACAGCGGCATTCGCCATTCCTGTCCTGTCGCGTATCGATACGACGGTGAAGCAGACTCAGGCACTGGTGCTTGCTCCTACCCGTGAGCTCGCACTGCAGGTAGCCGAGGCTTTCGGCAAGTACTCCGCCCACATCCCCGGGCTGAATGTCCTGCCGATCTACGGTGGCCAGAGCTACGGCGTTCAGCTGTCCGGCTTGCGCCGCGGCGCGCACGTCGTCGTCGGTACGCCGGGCCGTGTCATCGACCACCTCGAGAAGGGCACTCTCGACCTGACCAATCTCGCCTACCTCGTTCTCGACGAGGCCGACGAGATGCTGAAGATGGGTTTCCAGGAGGACGTCGAGCGCATCCTCCGTGACACTCCCAGCCAGAAGCAGGTCGCACTGTTCTCTGCGACGATGCCCGGATCCATCCGCCGCATCTCGAAGCAGTACCTGAACAACCCGGTCGAGATCACCGTCAAGTCCAAGACGTCGACGGCCTCGAACATCAATCAGCGCTACATCCAGGTTGCGCATCAGCGCAAGCTCGACGCCCTGACTCGTGTCCTCGAGGTCGAAGCTTTCGAAGCGATGATCATCTTCGTTCGCACCAAGCAGGCAACCGAAGAGTTGGCCGAGAAGCTTCGCGCTCGCGGGCATTCTGCTGCTGCTATCAACGGCGACATCGTCCAGACGCAGCGTGAGCGGACCATCGGTCAGCTCAAGAACGGTGCCCTCGACATCCTCGTGGCCACCGACGTTGCCGCCCGCGGTCTCGACGTCGAGCGCATCTCGCACGTCGTCAACTACGACATCCCGCACGACACCGAGTCCTACGTGCACCGCATCGGCCGTACCGGTCGTGCGGGCCGTCAGGGTGACGCGTTGCTGTTCGTCGCTCCGCGTGAGCGTCATCTGCTCAAGTCCATCGAGAAGGCGACGCGTCAGCCGCTTGCCGAGATGCAGTTGCCCAGCGTCGACGACGTCAACGCTCAGCGTGTCTCCAAATTCGGCGATTCCATCACCGAGAGCCTGGCGTCCGAGAATCTGGCGTTGTTCCGCAAGATGATCGAAGATTACGACCAGGAACACGACGTTCCGCTCATCGACATCGCGGCAGCGCTCGCCGTGCAGTCACGTGACGGCGACGCATTCCTTCTTGCTCCCGAGCCGCCGGCACCGCCGCGTCGTGAGCGTGAGCCTCGCGAGCCGCGCCCGCCGCGCAAGTTCGACGATCGTGAAGCTCCGCGTTCGCGTGGACCCGAGGGTCAGGAATTGGCGACGTACCGCATTGCGGTCGGTAAGCGTCACCGTGTTGTTCCGGGTGCCATTGTCGGTGCTATCGCCAACGAGGGTGGCTTGCGTCGAAGCGACTTCGGGCACATCAGCATTCGTCCCGATCACAGCATCGTCGAGTTGCCGGCAGATCTGTCCAACGAGACCCTCGAGGCCCTTCGTCGGACTCGTATCTCCGGTGTCCTGATCCAGCTGCAGCCTGATTTCGGACCGCCGCAGGGCCGTCCGGCCGGCGGCCGTGGTGGTCGTGATGACCGTCGCGGTGGCGGACGCGATCGCTTCGAAGACTGATCTTTTTCACTGAACAGGCGAAGACTGATCTTTTTCACTGAACAGGCGAAGACTGATCTTTTTCACTGAACAGGCGCTGCTCTCCAGTCGGAGGGCAGCGCCTGTTTTGTTTGTCAGTGCCTGTTCGTCAGCTTGACGGTCAGACGACGCTCGGTTCGAGATCGGATTGCTTACTGCCGGTATCGAATTGAGTGCGGTACAGCTCGGCGTACCGACCGCTGTGGGCGAGAAGTTCGGTGTGAGTACCGCGCTCGATGATCCGTCCGGCTTCGACGACCAGAATCAGGTCGGCGGCGCGGATGGTGGAGAGTCGGTGCGCGATCACGACTGCGGTGCGCCCGGCAAGAGCTTCGCCCAGGGCTTCCTGAACTGCAGCCTCGGATGTCGAGTCCAGGTGGGCGGTGGCTTCGTCGAGGATGACGACTCTCGGCTGAGCCAAGAGCAACCGAGCAATGGTCAGACGTTGACGCTCACCGCCGGACAACCGGTATCCGCGTTCGCCGACAACGGTTTCGAGTCCGTCGGGTAAGGACGCAACGAGGCTGGTGAGCCTTGCCCGCTCCAACACCTCGCTCAACTCTTCCTCCGTGGCACTGGGGCGGGCGAGCAGCAGGTTGGATCGCAGACTTTCGTGGAACAGGTGCCCGTCCTGGGTGACCATGCCGACGGTTTCCCGAATGGAATCGGTGGTCAGATCGCGGACGTCGACCCCACCGAGTTCGACAGAACCGGAATCGACGTCGTAGAGGCGCGGAATCATCTGAGCGATAGTCGACTTTCCGGCGCCGGATGTGCCGACGAGCGCCACCATCTGACCGGCTTCGGTGCGGAATGACAGTTCGTGGAGAACGTCCTCGCCTCCACGGTTGTCGAGGATCGCTACTTCCTCGAGTGAGGCGAGAGAGACCTTGTCCGCGGACGGGTAGGCAAATTTCACGTTCTTGAATTCGACGGATACCGGTCCGTCGGGAACGACACCCGCATCAGGTTTTTCGGTGATGAGTGGTGCCAGGTCGAGAACTTCGAAGACACGCTCGAAACTGACGAGGGCGCTCATGACGTCCATGCGTGCACTGGCGAGTGCGGTCAGGGGTGAGTACAGCCGAGTGAGTAGTAATGCCATCGAGACAACGGCGCCGGCATCCAACTGCCCGCGCAATGCGTAGTAGCCGCCGAGGCCGTAGACGAGTGCAAGGGCCAGTGCCGAGACAAGCGTCAGCGCGGTGACAAAGACGGACTGCAGCATTGCGGTACGGACGCCGATGTTACGGACCCGTCGGGCTCGGACCGCGAACTCGGTGGATTCCTGCGTCGGACGGCCGAAGAGTTTGACCAGAGTTGCACCCGGCGCCGAGAAGCGTTCCGTCATCTGAGTGCTCATGGCCGAATTGTGATTGGCGGCTTCACGACTGAGAGCCGCGAGTCTTGCGCCCATGCGCCTGGCCGGGATCACGAATATCGGTAGCAACAGCAGGGCCAGCAGAGTGATCTGCCAAGAAATTCCGAGCATGACAACAAGCGTGATCACCAAGGTGACCAAGTTACTGACCACGCCGGACAGCGTATTGCTGAACGCGCGCTGCGCACCGATCACATCGTTGTTGAGTCGGCTGACGAGTGCGCCCGTACGAGTCCGGGTGAAGAATGCGATGGGCATCTTCTGGACGTGGTCGAACACTGCGGTCCGCAGATGGAGGATCAGGTCTTCACCGATACTTGCGGAGAGCCATCGCGTCAGCAGCCCGAGAGCTGCTTCGAGCAGAGCCACCAGTGCGATCAGCCCGGCCAGGGTCACGACAACGCTGACGGCGTCGCCACCCACGATCGCGTTGACCACGTCGC
The DNA here is from genome assembly GCF_002245895.1 of Rhodococcus sp. OK302. Classification (NCBI taxonomy): domain Bacteria; kingdom Bacillati; phylum Actinomycetota; class Actinomycetes; order Mycobacteriales; family Nocardiaceae; genus Rhodococcus; species Rhodococcus sp. OK302. Next base: position 5,522,345 of record NZ_NPJZ01000001.1, on the reverse strand, counting down.
CGGCCAGCACCGGGGTGGCGACGGCCAGTGCGGCGGTAACCACGCTGAGTACGAGAAACCAACTCAGGTTGCGCTTCTGGGGGACCGCGAATGTCGCGATACGCTTGAGCGCCTTCTTGGAGAACGGCCGTCTGTCTTCCTGCCCGTGCATCGCGTTGTACATCGCGTTCCGCGCGGTTAATTCCATACTCATGTCGGCGTCCTTCGTGTCGTACCGGCACCGAACGTTACGTTGTCGGTACGACATGAAGGTAAAACCTCAAGCGCGCTTGAGGTCAAGTCGGTGGGTTACCGGGCTACGTCGACCACGACTCGGACAGGGTCGGACAGTGTTGTCACGGAGAAGGGACGCTTCTCGGTGACGCCGATGAACGACTGGGTTACGCCTTCGAATACCGAGGATCCGTTGACCTCGGTGACGACGCCACCGGCAGCTCCGGGAACGGGGTTGGGTCCGGAGTACTGCTCCACGCCACTGTCGAACGGGTAGGCGGATCCGTCGATCAGTACCTGGATAATTGCGCCGCCCGCGACGTTCATGGGCTTGCCGCTACCGTCCTGAACTGCTGAGTCGACGTACTTGACGCGCCATCCGGGCGTTCCGGTACCGCCCATTTCGTACACGACACGGTCGAAGTTCTCGTGTGCGCCGATCCGGACATCAGTGACAGTCAGCCTTGATTCGGACACTGCTGCCGAGGTTTTGTCCGAACTGTCCGTCGGAGCAGGTTCTGGCGTGGCGCCCGAACTGGTGGTCGGGGAGGCCGAGGATGTCGCTGCGGTCGGTGTCGCGACGGTTTCCTGCGAGCATGCGGTAAGGCTTACACCTACTGCGATGGCAGCGATGGCGGCAAATGATCTCGTCCGGTTCGTTGTCATACATCGATCGTAGGGCTCGCGACAGGCGGCGCGGTGAGCGCGGTGCTCGGAGTTGCCTAACCGATATCGCCGTCGACGTAGAGCCACTGGCCGTCGATCCGTTCGAACCTGCTGCGCTCGTGGAGAATTCCGTGTTCCCGTCCGAAAGAGTAGTGGGCGCGGAACTCTACGATGCCTTCGGAATCGAACAGGCTGCCGCGTTCGGTGTCCAAGATCTCGAGCCGAGTCCAGTGCTGGTCGGGGTCCAGATCCAGCGTCGACGGTCGGTGGTCGGAATACCAAGTCCTCAGCAGATATTCGGCATCGAGTACGGCAAAAGCCGTATATCGCGAACGCATCAGTGTTTCGGCTGTGGGTGCGGTGGCGTGTCCGGAGAGGTATCGGCCGCAGCACTCGCCCAACGGATTCCCGCTCCCGCAGGGGCAGGGAGACGCCGGGGTGAGGGCGGACGGGTCGAATCGAGTGGGGCGGCGCGAAGTCACCGCCCCATTACAGCACGAGAACTCAGACCAACTTGTTTTCGCGGTTGTCCCAGTAGGGCTTGCGGAGGTTCCGCTTGAGTATCTTTCCGGTTGGGTTACGTGGAAGGATTTCGACGACGTCGATGCTGGTCGGGCACTTGAACTTTGCGAGCCGTCCATGTGTGTAGGTAATCAGTTCGGTGTCGGTGATCTGTGCGTCCGGGGTGAGGACGACGACGGCCTTGACGGTCTCACCCCAGCGGTCGTCGGGGACGCCGATGACGGCGACTTCGGCGATCATCGGGTGTTCGACGAGGACTCGTTCAATTTCAGGTGAGTAGACGTTTTCGCCGCCGGTGATGATCATGTCCTTGAGTCGGTCCTCGATGAAGACGAACCCTTCTGAATCTGCTCGGCCCATGTCCCCGCTGCGCAGCCAGCCGTCGGGCGTGATTGCTTCGGCAGTGGCCTCGGGCTTGTTCAGGTATCCCGGTGTGCACTGCTCCGACCGCCACCAGAGTTCTCCGGTGGCCCCAGCTTCGACGTCTTCGAGGGTGACGGGATCGACGACGCGCAATTCGACGCCGGGAATGGGAGTGCCGGCTGAGGCCATGCGTTCGACTTGCGATTCGTCACGGTGCACGTCGGGCATGAGGGCGGTGACGACGCCGGCCAGTTCGGTCATGCCGTAGACCTGGATGAATTCGGTGTCGGGCCAGGCGGCGAGTGCTGCGCGTAACAACGGAAGGGGCATGGGCGCAGCGCCGTAGGTGATGCGTTTCAACGCTTGGAATGCGCCGACGGCTTGATCGCCGGCCGCCAGGACACCGGCGATGACGGGGGGAACCAGGAACGCGATGTTGGCACCGGCCGCGAGGCCTGCGAATATCGAGGGGCCGTCGGCTTCGCGGGTGAAGTAGCAGCGTCCGCCGGCGTGAATTCCCATGATGGCGTAGCAACTTCCGCCGACGTGGAACAGTGGCATCGCGATCAGGAGGTGATCGTCTGGCCGTGCCGGCAGGATTTCGAGGATATCGGTGCTGTGCGCGAACAGGTTTCGGTGGGTGAGCTGAACTCCCTTGGGGCGTCCGGTGGTTCCGGAACTGTAGAGAATGAGGGCGGTGCTGTCGGTGCTGACCATCGGCCGGGCTGCCAGTGGAATGGCGTCGTCGACCCAGGGTTCGAACTCGTCGTTCTCGCTTCCGACGGTGATGATCAATTCGACGGCCGTCAAGCGGTCGCGCATCGCAACGACCTGGGGGAGTAGTTCGCTGCCGACGAAGAGGATTCGGGCGCCGCAATCTGCGAGTACGTAATCGAGTTCCTCGCCGGAGAGTCGCCAGTTGGGGACGGCGTTGGCGGCGCCGAGCAGGGAAGCGGCGTAGGTGATTTCGAGGCAGGAGAGATGATTCTTGTCGACAAACGCGACGGTGTCTCCGGCACTGATACCGACTTCTTCGAGTGCGCCGGCGATGCGCAGGATTCGGTCATGCCACTGGGCCCACGTGTATTCGGTTCCCTGGAAGGCCATCGCCGGTTCTTCGGGTTTGACGCCGGCCCAGTGCTCGAGTCGGTCGAAGATGATTGCAGTGGCGGCGTCGGACATTTGACCACCTTTCATTATGTGACGGGTGTCACAAGGTTAGTGGTCGTGGCCGCTCTGCATACGGGTTTCCGGGGAAGGTGGCCGTCGACTCGGACTGTCCGGACAAAGCGGCCCTGACTTTCTGCCTCTGAATATCAGGGTCGTCCCCGATGGCGGCGAGGACGTGCAGACGACAAGATGGGAACAGTGTCAGTAGGCGCCCGCATACTGGGCGCCGGATCAATCCGAAGTGAAGAGGAAGGCGATCATGAGTTCGCACGCCCAAGATATTGCGGCCCGCGCCGTAGGCCTGTCCAAGACGTACGGCACCGGGGACACCCAGGTACACGCACTCAGTGCTGTGTCCGCAGATTTTGCGCGTGGTGAGTTCACGGCCATCATGGGTCCGTCAGGTTCGGGAAAGTCGACGCTGATGCATTGCCTGGCGGGTCTGGACTCGGCCAGCTCGGGGTCCGTTCTGATCGGCGACACCGAGTTGACTGGGTTGTCGGACAAGCAGATGACGGCACTACGACGCGATCGCATCGGGTTCGTTTTTCAGGCATTCAACCTGGTACCGACATTGACGGCTCTCGAGAACATCACGTTGCCGCTCGATATCGCCGGCCGAAAGGCCGATCCGGCCTGGCTGGACAATGTGCTCACGAAGCTCGGTTTGAAGGATCGGTTGGACCATCGACCGGGCGAGTTGTCGGGCGGACAGCAGCAACGCGTGGCGTGTGCGAGGGCACTGGCAGGCCAGCCCGAGATCATCTTCGGGGACGAGCCGACGGGCAACCTCGATTCGCGTTCGTCGGGTGAGGTGCTGTCGATTCTTCGGTCAGCGGTCGACGAGTTCGGTCAGACCGTCGTCATCGTGACGCACGATCCGCGGGCGGCGGCTTATGCCGATCGTGTCGTTTTCCTGGCGGACGGCAAGATCGTCGACGAACTGCGTGAGCCGACGGCCGATTCCGTTCTCGATCGGATGAAGCGTCTGGATGCTCCGCAGGTTGCAGTCACAGTAGAAGCCGGAGCTTGACGATATGGCTTCGGTAACCAATTCGCCGATGCGCAAGGTGTCGATGCGCAATTTGGCGGCACACAAGGTGCGATTGGCGCTCACCGTGTTGTCGGTGGTGCTGGGTACGGCTTTTGTCGCCGGATCGTTCGTATTCACAGATACATTGCAGAAGACTTTCGATTCGATTTTCGAGAACACCGCTCAGGGCGTCGACGTTCGGGTATCGACGGAAGAGCGAAATGCCGGCGGTGTTCCGATTGCGGACGTCGACGCGATCGCGGCGATCGACGGGGTCCGCGCGGTTGCACCTGCAGTCAGCGGGCAGATTGTTCTGATCAATGCCGACGGCGGCGCGGTGCAGACGGGAGGCGCTCCGAGTATCGGGCAGTCGTACCTGCCGGCCGATAAGGCGATCACGCCACCGGATCCGTACAAGGCCGGCGGGCCGCCGACGGCTACCGGGGATATCGCGTTGAACGCGAGTGCGGCCGAGCGGGCGAGTTTGACCGTCGGGGACCAAGCGCGAGTCCTGGTTCCGTCGCGGGGAATCATCGACGTAACGCTCTCCGGCATCTACACGAGTTCGGGCAGTGACACCGGCGGTTACATCGGCGCCTTGTTCACTGATGAACAAGCTCGAGGACTGTTCACCGACGGTCAGCATGTCGACTACATCGACGTCGCCGGCAACGGAGTTTCGCAGACCGACCTTGCGCAGCGGGTCGAACAGGTTTTTCCGGATCTGAAGGTGCAGACCGGTGATCAGGTTCGAGAAGAGACAAAAGCCCAGGTTGATACGGCGCTCAGTTTCATCAACTATTTCCTGCTGGCATTCGGTGCAATCGCATTGCTGGTCGGCACATTCATCATTTACAACACGTTCTCGATGATCGTCGCTCAGCGATTGCGTGAACTTGCTCTGCTCCGCGCTGTGGGTGCGAGCCGGGCCCAGGTCGGGCGATCGGTGGTCACAGAGGCACTCATTGTCGGGCTGATCGGCAGTGTCATCGGTCTGCTTGCCGGCATCGCCCTGGCTTACGGTTTGCGCGGGTTGCTCAACGCCTTCGACGTGGGATTGCCGGAGGGCTCATTGCAGGTCAGCCCACGGACCGTCGTCGTCGCGTTGGTTGTCGGAGTGGTGGTGACGACGCTCAGCGCCTATGCGCCGGCGCGTCGGGCATCCAAGATTCCGCCCGTCGCGGCGATGCGCGAGGAGTTCGCGTCCACCGGTGACTCGCTTCATGTGCGCACGATCAGCGGCGCCGTTCTCGGCGTCATCGGTGCGGTCCTGTTGGTTCTCGGTTCACGGGGAACCGGCGAGGGCGCCGCATTGACCGTCGGCGGTGGTGCTTTTGCGCTGATCATTGCCGTCCTGCTCGGAGCTCCGGCGCTGTCGCAGCCGGTAGTCGGTGTACTCGGCGCGGTGTTCGCAAAACCGTTCGGCGCGGTCGGTCGGTTGGCGCGTACCAATGCGGTCCGCAATCCGCGTCGTACCGCAGCCACCGCATTTGCACTGACGTTGGGCCTGATGCTGGTCACGGTTATCGGTGTGTTCGGTTCGTCAGCCAAGGCGAGCATCAATGCGCTTGTCGACGTGGGTGTCTCGGCGGATTACATCCTGTCCGGTCCCAATGCGATCGGTGTTCCGCGCGGCGCGGCCGACGCGGTCCGGGCTCTCCCGGATGTGCAGAGTGCGACCTCCCTCCACGGAGTTCGGGCGAAAGTAAATGGTGAGGACGAGCAGGGAGCGTCCCTGGACGGCCCGATCGACGGAGTGCTCGACTACCAGATCGTGGAGGGCACCGCTGATCTGTCCGGGAACAACATGATGGTTTCCCAGACCACATCCAAGGACAAGGGATGGACAGTCGGCTCGACCCAGACTTTGACGGGGTCGAACGGCAAGCAATACCCGGCTGTTGTTGCGGGAGTGTTCGAGGACAACCAACTGATCGGCTCGTGGATCGTCTCGGATGAGGCGTACCGGACATTGATGCCGGCAGACAGTTTGCCGGACTTCGCAGTTCTCGTGAAGGCGAAGCCGGGTACTGATTTGTCGGCGCTGCGCGGCGAACTCGAGACGGCCACCGAAAAGTATGTGGTCATTCAGGTTCAGGACCGTGAAGAGTTCAAGGGAACCCAAGGGCAGCAGATCAATACGCTGCTGGCCATTCTGTACGGGCTTCTCGCGTTGGCAGTGGTCATCGCGATCCTGGGCATCATCAACACGCTGGCTCTCTCAGTTGTCGAACGGCGTCGAGAAATCGGAATGCTCCGTGCAGTGGGTATGCAGCGCGGGCAGATGCGACGGACGATCTACCTCGAATCCGTTCTCATTGCCGTCTACGGTGCTGCGGTCGGTGTGCTTCTCGGTATCGCCTTCGGATGGGCGTTCGTGAGCACGCTCAAGGATCAGGGGTTGGGCGAGGTCACCATTCCGTGGGGTCAGGTTGTCGGGATGCTGATCGGTTCCGGTGTTGTCGGTGTGCTGGCTGCGTTGTGGCCGGCAAACCGAGCGGCCAAGACAAAGCCGCTGGAGGCGATAGCCGACCTCTAGGGGCTCCGGCTGTCACATTCACGCGACCCGCATGGTGCGCACTTTTGGTTGTGTGAACAGCCAAAAGTGCGCACGGGTAGCGTTGCTTCCTATGATTACCCTTCAAGAAGTCGGCGAACGTGAGTCTTGGCGTTGCTGGCTGTGCGACGAGCCCGTCGATCCCGACATGTCGGTTAACGATCCCCGCGGCCCGAGTATCGACAGCATTAACACCGTCAAAAAGGGCGGAAAGTCCAAGGGTGGGGTCGAGCGCCTGGCCCATCGCGCCTGCAATACCAAGAAGGGCGCCGTCAAACCTGTTGTGGCGTGGCCGGATCGGTTGTTCGTCGTGGATCCCGCGCCGATCATCGGAGTGGTGGAGCAGCTCGAACGTAAGGGTGGTCGGGTTGCGGTTGCCCGCTGCCCCGGCAAGGACGATGCCGAGGACGCGTCGGAGTGGTTGATCGATCGACTTTCTCGATTGGCTCCGAATCTCAATGTCGAAACGAGTATCGATCCCGCCGGCGGAGGATTCCTTTTGGTTCTCAAAACGGTGTAGTCGGATCGGGTCCGACTTCTTTCCGGGTGTCCTAACCTTGTCGTGTGCGATCGGAGTACGGTCGAACCGAACATGAATCCGGTTTCGAGTGCGAAGGAATCCCGATGAACCTGGCATTGACCGACGAGGAACTGGCGTTCCGGGACGAGATGCGGACGTTCTTCCGCACGCAGATCCCCGAAGTGACGAGAAATGCGTACGCCCACGGCGAGGAGTTGGGCCGCGACCGGATGGTCGAGGCTCAGCAGATCCTGAACGCTCACGGTCTGGCTGTGCCTCACTGGCCGGTCGAGTGGGGCGGCAAGGACTGGACTCCGGTTCAGCACAACATCTGGCTCGACGAGCTGCAGTTGGCGTCGGTCCCGGAGCCGCTGGCGTTCAACGCCAACATGGTCGGACCGGTCATCGCGGCCTTCGGTTCGCAGGAGCAGAAGGAGAAGTTCCTTCCGGCGACGGCGAACCTCGATATCTGGTGGTGCCAGGGCTTCTCCGAACCGGAAGCCGGGTCCGACCTCGCGTCGCTCAAGACTCGCGCAGTTCGCGACGGCAACGACTGGGTACTCAACGGACAGAAGACGTGGACGACGCTCGGTCAGCATGCCGACTGGATTTTCTGCCTCGTGCGGACCAACCCTGACGCACCCAAGCGTCAGGCCGGTATTTCGTTCATCCTCGTAGACCTGAAGACGCCGGGCGTGACGGTCCGCCCGATCAAGCTGATAGACGGTGGCTACGAGGTCAACGAGGTCTTCTTCGACGACGTGCGTGTTCCCGGCGAAAACTTGGTGGGTGAAGAGAATCAGGGTTGGGGCTACGCCAAGTTCCTGCTCGGCAACGAGCGCACCGGTGTCACCCGCGTCGGATTCTCCAAAGTTCGTGTGGCTCAAGCGAAAGCCCGTGCGGCCGAGGTCAAGGTCGGCAACGGCACGCTTCTGGAAGATCCCCTGTTCGCAGCCCGTTTGGCAGAGCTCGAGAATGAACTGCTCGCGCTCGAACTCACACAACTGCGGGTAGTGGCGGGATCCGCGGACGGCAAGCCGAACCCGGCATCCTCGTTGCTGAAGTTGCGGGGATCGGAGTTGCAGCAGGCAGCGGTCGAGATCCTCATGGACGTCGCCGGGCCCGATTCGTTGCCGTTCGACGCCGGCACGGATGTCGCCTCGCCGGTGTGGGCGCAACACAGCGCACCGACGTATCTGAATTACCGGAAGGTATCCATCTACAGCGGATCGAGCGAAGTGCAGCGCAGCATCATCGCTTCCTCGATTCTCGGATTGTGAGGCGTGGCATGGATTTCGAACTCAACGACGAGCAGAAGCTACTTCGTGACACCACCAAGGACCTTCTTTCTCGTAGTTACGACGCCGAAAAGCGAAATGCCGTCACCGATTCGGATCCCGGGTGGAGTCCGCAGGTGTGGAAGCAGTTGGCCGAGGTCGGGCTGCTGGGTCTGACATTTTCCGAGGAAGACGGCGGCATGGATGCCGGGCCGGTCGAGATCGGGGCTGTCATGACCGAGATCGGCCGACGCCTCGCTCCCGAACCGGTGCTCGACGCCGTCGTCACGCCGGGTGGGCTGATCTCGGAAGGCGGTAGTGCGCAACAACGTTCGTCGATCCTGCCGGCAGTGGCCGAGGGCGTGAACTTCCTGGCTTTTGCGGATCAAGAACCCGGAATCCGTTGGCCCGCAACGCAGCGATCAACTTCTGCGAAGCCGGCGGGCGATGGTTGGAGTATTACCGGTGTCAAGAATCCGGTGGGACACGGAGCCACTGCAGATATTCTGGTCGTGAGCGCCACGTTGCCCGATGGGGGAGTCGGGCTCTTCCTGGTCAAGAGTGACGCGTCGGGTCTGGTGCGAAAGTCGTACGCAACCCACGACGGATTGCGCGGCGCGCAGATCGAGTTCACCGACACACCGGCCGAGGCTCTGGGCGACGGAGGCGACGCGTCGGCGCTCATCGCGGCATCGCAGATCCGCGAGCAGGCGGCTCTGTGCGCCGAGGCCGTCGGTGCCATGGAAGAGGCACTGAGACTCACTACGGAATACCTGAAGACGCGCAAGCAGTTCGGGGTCCCGTTGGCCAAGTTCCAGACACTGACGCACCGGGCGGCAGATCTGTACGTTTCACTCGAGTTGGCGCGCAGCATGAGCCTGTACGCGACGATGTCACTTGCCGACGGCGTTGTTGATCCGGTGATCGCATCTCGTGCCAAGTTGCAGATCGGGCGCTCGGCGCGGCTCATCGGGCAGGAAGCTATCCAGATGCACGGCGGCATCGGTATGACGGCGGAGTACCCGGTGGGGCATTACGTGAGCCGTTTGGTGGCTATCGAGCACACTCTCGGAAGTACCGAGGATCACCTGCGTGTGTTGGCTGCCGGAGTGGCCGACCACGAAATGGTCACTGTGGTCTGATCTTTCGAGGGTAGTCGGGGCCGTATCCTGTTGTTTCAGGGTGCGGCCCCGTCGCTACCTGTCAGCCGTTATGAAGCACATCCAACCGGGTTCGACGGTCTTCGATGTGAGCGGCAGTCTCGGCGAATGCGCGTTGCCAGTCGGTGGTGGATGCGCGGTTGGCGGCGCCCGAGAGTAGTGCGACGGCTTCGAGGGGGAACCGTGCCTGCGCGCTCCGCAGAGTTGAATAGTGGCTGTGCCGTGAGTGAATGCCCAACTCCTCGCCCGAGGCAGCGTGTTCGGTCGCTTCTTCTTCGAGCGCGCTCACGAGTTTCTGCGCTACGGCGAGAGGCCAGGGGTGGCCGATTCCGTCGAGTAGGGCGCTGCCGTCAACTCCGAGGAGGTAGTCGTCGGCGTGGCCGTCGAGGATGTATGCGATACGTTCCCGCGGATTCGCAATCGCGACGACGCGTCGATCGGTGTTCCGGCCGTCCCGTTCGAGCAATGCCGATGCCCACGCGGAGTTCTTCTGGAGAACTGTTGCGGCAGTCCAGGATTCGGTCATCACGTCGTGCCACTGCTTTTCGATCGGGATGCGGAGTGCTTCGCGGGGTGATCCGATCATCGAGTCCCACAAAGCAAGTGGTGTTGCGGTGACCACCTGTCGGAGCCACCACTTCCCGATCCCTTTGTACTTGTTGTGGACATTCTCGATGCCGTCCCGCGGCGCTTGGCTGTCGAGTGAACCGGGGAGCCGGATGACGAGGCGGGGGCGCAACGGTTTGGTTTCGAGTCGTACCCAGGCTTTGGCGCGGGCGGTCATCCGTTCGGCGAACGGCGAGCCGGGGAGTTGGCGGAGCAATTGAATGGAACGCTCGCGCACGTCGATCGACGAGTCGTCGAGGCCGCATTCGAGTAAGTCGTAGTCGTGCTCACCTAGTCCGACGCGCATTCGGGCCAGAAAATCGCGTCGCAGCGACGGAGTTTCGGTGGCCCAGGCAATCTCGAGTTCTTCGGTTGCCAAGGCGGGATCAAGTGTCCGGATGTAGTCGAACCAGGCCATCCGGTCGTCGGTGTCGGTGGAGAGCCACAGTTCGTCGCGGCGGGATCCGACGCGTCGCAATTGTGCCCAGTCCGGGTTGTGGTCCGCAAGGTATTGACCTCGGGGGCCGGCGAGGAGGAGTAACCGTTCGCGATGTTCGGGATGGCTCAGGGCGGCTGTCATGAGTGCCGGAACCGTCGGCGCGGGTGCAACGTAGTTGTGGTGCTCGGCTACGTCGAACCACTCCGGCAGTGACGGCGACCGAGCCTCGAGCAGTGACGTCAGATGTGCGACCGCCGCCGTCGGGAGCGTTGGGCGCCCTGACGGTTTGTCGGTTCGCAGCGAGGTCATTTGCTTACGGTAAGGCAGAGGCGCGTCAACTTTCGGTTGGGGTCTGCGCGCGTCGCCCGAGATTCTGGAACAGTGGATATCGGCACCTGGGAGGGATGACATGGCAGAAGTTCACGGCGTCGACTCGGGTGATGTAACCCCTGGGGCAGATGTTAACGGTGGGGCAGATGTGTTGGTTACGGAGCGACGAGCGCTGATCACCGACCGAGTTCGAGCTTGGTGCGAAGCCGGGCTGATCGAATGGAATCGACCGGAACTGTCCGCTGAGGCCGCGCTTCTCCTGGCCGGTGGATACGTCGACGACGACACTCGATCGGTCATGGCCAATCGCCGCGCCGTCGGGCGTTCCTTCCCGGATATCGGAGGGTGGTCCGAACTCCGGCAGCTCACCGATGAATACGCGCGAACCTGTGGGCGGCTCAGCGCCAACCGGATCGGACCCGTCCACGTCGTGCTCGAACGTCGAGTCCAAGTATTGGAAAAACGCGTCCAAGCCGCTCGGGCAGCAGTCGTACGATCCAATCGTCATTTCGCGAGTAGCGTCCGCGCTATCCGCAAGGATCGACGTGACGGTCTGCATCTCGACGTCGACCAACGTGAGGCGCTGTTCGTGGGGCTCAGTCGCACGCCCGTGCCGATGAAGCCGGTGACTGGACTGGGAGTTGTGGCGGGCACGGGCAGCGCGGCCCTCGACAAGCTTGCCGGACGATTGGCACGTTTCGAGGGTTCGGGGGTCATCGCCGATACCGGTCGGCGGTTAGCCGAGGCACTCGACGGATTGGTTGACCACGACCATTCGGTTGCCGCCGGAAGGTACGACGCACTGCGTTACCTGGCGGGTAATGTGTACGACCGCATCGAATCGTCCAACGCCTGGCATTCGGATCATTTTGTCATTCAGCGAAATCAGCTGGATCTCGCCGACGAGGTCACCCAGATCTCCGTGGACACCGTTGCGCTTCGGTCGATTCTTGCCGAACTCGACGAGGCTGCATCTTTCGCGCGGGACGAGGGCACCCGCGCATCGATCGACTCACGCACCAAGGCTCTCGGGGCGGTCTGGGACCAGTTGGTCGAAAGGGCGGCGGCGTTGGCGCGGATCGGTGATCTGGTCTCACGTGCCGAAGATCAGCTCAGTTCCCAGCGCGCTGCCGAGCACGCGGCGAGTTTGGACAGCCGTATCGACGACCTGTTGGCGCGCTCGGGTTCGCGGGAACTCTCAGCGGCCAATACGCATCATGTGGGCGACCAATTCGACGGTGTCGACGAGTTGTTGTTTGCCCATCGTGCAGCGTTGTACGGCGACATTGCACTCCTGACCTCTGGGAATGAGCGTCGGGCACCTTAGGCTCTCCGGTCGCGGCGATGTAAGGTCGAGGTAAGTAAACCGGCCGTGAGCCGGATTCGCCGGGCGTTGGCCGCGACAACTGTCCGCTTCCGCCCCACCCGCAGGCCGATCTGGCGATACCGGGCGTAACAGCTTCAAGACAGGCCGACCATGGAAGACACCGCGAGCCGCGGCATCAATGCGTTCATTTCCGAAGTGACCCAGCGTGGTGGCAAAGCCGTGCGGTTGACGCATTCGCGCCGCAACCCGGTGGAAGTGAAGGGCGGCGACGGCAGTACCCGCATCGTTCGGGTTCGCTCCAAGCTCGACGGTGACTGGCAGGCGCGACGCCAGGACGAGGACATCGAGAGTGATGACACTCGCTCCGAGTTCTGGGTGTTCGTTGATCTGGCGGTAGATCCCCACCAGTTCTTCATGCTGCCGTCGGTGGAGGTTGCCGACGATATCCGCTCCGAGGTCGATCTGTGGATCATGGACAGCCCGGGACGCACGCGCACCGGTCATCATGCGATTCCGCGGGGGCGCGTTGTGCACGGCCACGATCGCTGGGATGCTCTCGGACTGGCAGCGGTCAAGGACACGAGCATCCACGTCGAGGCACCCGTGGCAGCCAAGCGCACGGCAACTCCGGTTGTGGCCAAGAAGCGTCGGGCCAGTGCTGCCGTCGAGGAGATCGAGGTCATCGACTTGCGCCTCGAGGTGACTGCCGATTGCCACGGCTACCGCTGGGTCGGTCGTTTCGACGAGACAACGGAGATTCTGGAGATCATGCGGGGCCCGATGGAAGGGCGCCGATTCCCCAACCCGACTGCTGCAGCCAACGCTGTCACCGGACACATTTCCGGTGACATCGAGAGCTACGACGGTTGGGCGTTCTGGACTATCGGAAACTCCACGTTGGGTGCTCGCCGCCGCAAGTCCGCCTGACCGATCGGCGGCCGTTCGGCCCTAGGCTCCGACCGCGGTGGACAGGCGTTCGAGTTCATCGAGTTCATCCGACGACAACACCAGGTTCGGCGCGTCCAGTAGCGCGGGGAGTTGTTCGACGCGGCTGACACTCGCGATCGGAGCGGTGATGCCCGGGCGTGTCAGCAACCAGGCCAAGGCGACGGTCGACATTTCGCAGTCGTGGTTGCTCGCAATGTCGGCAAGTGCGTCGACGACGGTCAGTCCGGCGTCGCTGAAGTAGCTCGCGGTGATTCGTTCGCGTGGGCTTCCTTCGATGTCTGCGCGAGTTCGGTATTTTCCGGTGAGGAAACCTGATGCGAGGGCGAAGTACGGAAAGACGCTGATGTTGTTGTCGGTGGCGATTTTGGCGAGTTCGGGTTCGTACGATTTCCGGTGCACCAGGTTGTAGTGGGGTTGCATGGCAATCGGCGGGGCGTACCCGTTCTCCGCGGTGATACGAAGCCATTCGCGAACACGGTCGGGGCTGTAGTTGGAGATTCCGAGATAACGAACCTTCCCGGCCTCGACCAGCGCGTTGAAGGCCTCGAGAGTTTCTTCGAGCGGTGTGTCGGGATCGTCGAAGTGGGCGTAGTACAGGTCGATGCAGTCGGTCTGTAGCCGCGCCAACGACGCGTCTGCGGCAGCAACGATGGTTGTTGCCTTCAGTCCCTTGAAGTCAGGGTGGCTGCCCACCTTGGTGGCGACGATGACGTCGTCGTGCAACCCGCGGTCGGTGAGCCAGTTTCCGATGATCGTCTCGGATTCTCCCCCCGAGTTTCCGGCGACGGATGCGGTGTACGAGTCGGACGTGTCGATGAAGTTCGCGCCGGCTTCGGCAAAGGCATCGAGTATCTCGAACGATGTCGGTTGGTCGGCCGTCCATCCGAAGGGGTTGCCGCCCAAAGACAAACGAAAGACGTCGAGATCGGAGTTGCCGATAATCGCCACAGTGCAGGATTCCTGTCGATGAATTGCGGACGTTCTTCGTCGACGTCCGAGCCGCTTCTCGCACCGTACCTCTACTGCGCCCGAAAAGAGTGCAGGGCCGTCGGTTGGGTCGAGAACGTGTGCTGATCGTGATTGCCGTCGGCGCTGGTGGGTATGGCACCTGGTACCGAATCAATTCGATGGACTCCTGATAGGAGCGTGGCGATGTCGATCGTGAATGAAGCCACCCGCGTTGTCACAGGCGCTGCTCGCATGACGACCAGCGCTGTGGGCGCAGTCGGTGGAGGCGTTGTCGGTGGGGTGAGTGGCGGAATCCGGGGCGCAGCCGGTGGCGTGCGCGACGGTATTCGGTCCGGAGCGAAATCGACGCCGACGGCGGTCCTCACCCTGGCGGCGGTCGGGGCTGTGGGGTTGGTGGAGTGGCCAGTCCTGGTGGCGGTAGGCGGTACGGCGGTGGTTCTGCGCGAATTGGACCGTAAGGATCACGCCGCCGACGGTGCGGGGACCAGCAAACACGAGCAGCATCCCCGAAAGTCCGAAAAACCTGCCGCACGAACGTCACACAAGAGCCAGTCGGCGTCCTGAGAGAATGTTTTCGGCAGTGCTTCCTTCTCTCGTTTCGAACGCCGCTCGGGCGGCACCTGCCGGGGATCTGATCGCCCGGGTGTTCACCACGTCAGTCGCAGCTACGGGAATCGTTCCGGCACTTGCGGGTTCATTGGCTCGAGTGCCGCTGATACCGGGATCGTCGTTGCTCGCCGCCGGGGTGGCAGCGGTGAATTACCAACCACGTCTACGAAAACGGGTTGAGCAGGTCATCGGTCGTTCGTTGACCGACGTCGTTCTCGAGTCCGCCACCTCGGTGGCTGATGTGCTGACGCAGGCTCCAGCGGCACTGCTCGTGGACGTGGGCCTGCGGTCGCTCCGACTCGACGAGGCGTGGAATCTGCGGAGGGCGTCATCCGAGTGGGGCGTCGCGCAGTCTTCGGCCTCGTCCGATATCGAGGAGTTGGAGGTCAAGGGACTCGGTGAACGTCAGGCGGATCGGGCGGCTCTCGGCCAACTGACGGCCGCCGGAGTGATCGCTTGTGTGACAGGTAGTTCGGAGACTGCAGCAACTGCGGTTCGGGTCGCGTCGCCGCGGGCGTTACGTGTTTCCCGGGAGTCGTTCGCTGCGATGCTGACGCGGGAACTGTGGCGGCGGGAGGGATCGTTGGTCGTGGATCCGGGTGCGGTGAGAAAACTCGACCGAGTCGACACGGTACTGATCGATCCTCGGGTACTCCTCGCCGAGAAACTCCGGGTGGCTGATATTCGCGGAGTGGCAGATGCAGATCGTGTGGAAGTGTGGAACTGCGCTCGGCAAAAGTTGAGAAACGGCGAACTCGCAGTCGGCCGGCACAGCATCGACGGCGCCGAGGTTCTGGTCATACCCGAGCGAAAAGCTCTGGCGGAAGCGGTAGTTGCCCAGTTGCATACGGCCGGCGTGCAGGCAGTCGGTATCGATGTGGACAGCCTTGGGTCGCTTCGCGGGGGATTCGATCAACTGTATCCAGCACCCGCCGACATCGACGAGGCGCTGGAGTCTGCGTTGACGGCATTGTCCGCCGCCGGTGCACACGTTGCTGTGGTCACGGCGTCCGATCTGTCTGGACCGGCCGTCGTACGTATCGGGGTCGCCGAACCCGGCTGCGCGCCGCCGGCCGCGGATATTCTCGATCACGGACTTGCCGGTGTGTGGCGGGTGCTGCACGCCCTCCCCGCGGCGCGAACCGCGACACGGCGCGGCGTCGAATTATCAAGTGGAGCTTCGCTACTGGGAGCTTTGGTGATGCTTCCCGGTGTGCGCGGTCGGGGGCCCGGTCCGGTCACCGTCGGTGCCGGAGCGGCGCTGTGGACGGGCTATCGTTTGGCTCGATCTGCGCTGAGAGCCGACGTTCCGGCCGGAAGTTCGCGCAACGACTGGCACGAACTAGGTGTCGAAGAAGTGTTGCGCGAGTTGCCGTCGAACGAGGCTGAGATCCGATCGTCGCGCAGCGTGGAGGCGGTTTCGTTTGTCCTGGCACCGGTCCGGCTCGCTCGGGAAGCGTTGGGCGCGGTGCGATCCGAGTTGGCGGATCCGTTGACGCCGGTGCTGGCAACAGGATCCGCGGCCAGTGCGATCTTGGGCTCGCCGATCGATGCCGTCCTGGTCGGTTCGGTTCTGGCGGGCAATGCAACGCTGTCCGCGATGCAGAGGCTGCACTCGGAACGTGTTGTTCGCGAGTTACTTCGAGTTCAGGAGCCGTTGGCTCGCCGAGTATCGCCACGTTCGGATGCTGCGGAGCGGGTTCCCGCTGACGAGTTGACGGTCGGAGACATCGTCGACATCGAACCTGGCGATGTAGTTCCGGTCGATTGTCGACTCGTCCGCTGTGAGTCGCTCGAGATCGACGAGTCTTCGCTGACCGGTGAATCCATGCCCGTCGAGAAGCAGACCCGCGCCACTCCGGGCGTCCCGGTGGCCGAGCGTAGTTGCATGGTCTACGCCGGAACCACCGTCGTAGCCGGGGCCGGCCAGGGAACAGTGACCGCCGTCGGTTCGTCGACCGAGGCACGCAAGGTCGACGTCCGTGAACCGAGAGTCGGACCCGACGTCGGATTGTCGAGCCGCTTGCGTGAGCTGACCAAGAAGACTCTTCCCGTCAGCATCGGCGGCGGCGCGTTGGTCACTGCGATGGGCTTGCTCCGCGGTACTGCGCTGCGCCAAGCAGTCACCGGCGGAGTAGCGGTCGCGGTTGCGGCCGTGCCGGAGGGCTTGCCGCTGGTGGCGACCCTCGCGCAGCAGGCCGCCGCTCGGAGGCTGACTTCGGTGGGCGCACTGGTTCGAGCACCGCGTTCGATCGAGGCATTGGGACGCGTTGATTGCGTCTGTTTCGACAAGACCGGGACATTGAGCGAGAACCATCTTCGCGTGGCGGCGGTCGAACGCGTCGACGGTTGGAACGGTGATCGAATTCTGGAAGTTGCCGCACGAAGTGCGCTGGCCAGCACGGGCGACCAGGTCTTTCACTCGACTGATTCGGCTGTCGTGAGTGCAGCCGAGGAAGTGTTGAAGCGTCCGTTGGTGTTCGGGGGTGCTCAGGCATCGGCGCTGGTGCCGTTTCGGTCGGGCCGACCGTATTCGGCGGCGTTGATCGGTCGTCGAATTGCGCTCAAGGGTTCACCGGAGTTCGTATCGGCGAGTGCTGCTCCGAAAAGTGTTTCTGCACAGCATGTTCGGAGTATGGCTGAGCGCGGACTCAGAGTGATCGCGGTGGCTCACCGCGAGCTTTCCGAGTCGGATGCCCAGCGGGCAGCGCAGGATCCGGACTTTCTCGAGCAATGCTGTACTTCGGGCTTGGAGCCGGTGGGATTGCTCGGCCTCTCGGACACTTTGAGATCGGACGCCCGAAAACTTGTGGAGGACCTTCAAGGACGCGATCTCGGAATCCGGTTGCTCACCGGCGATCACCCGCTCACCGCAGCGGCGGTCGCGTCGGAGTTGGGTATGTCCGCGCACCCGAATGATGTTGTCACCGGCTCGGAGTGGGAGAGCCTCTCGCGCAGTGAGCGGGAGTCGATAGTCACGGAGCGAACTGTGTTCGCCCGGATGACACCGGAGCACAAGGTGCAGGTCGTTCATGCGCTGGAGGCAGGCGGATCGGTGTGTGCGATGGTCGGCGACGGTGCCAACGACGCGGCCGCGATCCGCGCTGCCAGCGTGGGTATCGGGGTGGCGGCGTCGGACAGTGATCCGGCTCGTGGCGCTGCGGATATCGTTCTGTTGGACGGTCGCGTGAGCGGATTGATCGATGCGCTCGACGAAGGTGCCCAGCTCTGGCGACGCGTACGTTCGGCGGTGGGCGTCCTCCTCGGCGGTAATGCCGGAGAGGTTGCATTTGCGTTGACGGGCAGCGCATTGTCGGGGGAGTCTCCGCTCAACGCGCGGCAAATGTTGTTGGTCAACCTGATGACTGATGCATTGCCCGCAGCAGCACTCGCAGTCAGCACGCCGACGGTCGAGCGCCAGATGGATACTCGCGGGTCAGACACCGACGACCTGTGGCGCACCATCACGATTCGTGGGGGCGCAACAGCACTCGGCGCATTGTCGGCCTGGATTCTTGCCCGGGGCACCGGCCGTCGACGCCGAGCGTCGACCGTGGCATTGGTTGCGTTGGTGGGGACTCAGCTCGGGCAGACATTGATCGAATCACGAAGTCCGCTGGTTGTCGTGACGGCCGTGGGATCCGTCGCCGTGCTCAGTGCACTTGTCAGTACGCCGGTGGTGAGCCAGTTCCTGGGCTGCACTCCGCTGGGACCACTTGCCTGGTTCCAGGCTGTCGGGTGCGCTTCCGCCGCGACGGCTCTTGCCGCCATGATGCCTCGAGTGGTCGAGAAGTTGGTGGCCGCTGAAAGTTAATCGACGATTCGGAGAACACCGAGTCGGATCAGTACTGCGTAGACCTCGCGGATTGGTGGGGTCAGGACCTGGGACAAGGAGTGAAGCAAAGATTCGGACACGACACACAGCGTGCTCGGCCAAGGTGTCGGCTCGTTGAACGCGGATGCACGTACGAGAAAACGTAAGGAATCGGACCATGTCTCAGCAGGCCGCCGAAGTTCTCGACCAACGTTCCACAGTCGAAGCAGTCCGTTCGGCTCATCGATTCGAACTGAATCTTCCGGTACTCGGGGCGGTGCCGGTGCCGCCGCCGGAGCAGCTTGCCTACTTTGCCGCAATGGGATTGATGGTGGCCTTCGAGATCATCGAGTGGCCGATAGCGCTCACCATCGCTGCTGGGCATTTGTTGGCGACGGAGCAGCACAACCGAATTCTCGAGGAAGTCGGCGAAGCGCTCGAAGGAGTCTGAAATACG
This sequence comes from Rhodococcus sp. OK302, assembly GCF_002245895.1. NCBI lineage: Bacteria > Bacillati > Actinomycetota > Actinomycetes > Mycobacteriales > Nocardiaceae > Rhodococcus > Rhodococcus sp. OK302. The sequence continues at coordinate 5,503,365 of NZ_NPJZ01000001.1, read as the reverse complement.
GACGTGGCCCCAGCCGAATGTCCGGCTGGGGCCACGTCTGTCAGTACGGGCTAGCTACTTCGCAATTGCTCGCTTCATCCCTCGCTACTGCGCAATTGCTCGCTTCATCCCTCGCTCGACTGCCGCGATGATCTGCGGACGCAATTCCGCTGCCGGCACGATCGAATCCACCGAACCGACCTCGCGGGCACGCTGAATGTTGTGGATCGCCTCGAACTCGGACGCCACCTCGCCGAGCTTGTCGGAGCGGACTGCGATGCGCTGAGCATTCAGTTCCACACGCAGACGGGCCTTCTCGGTGTCGTCCTTGGTTCCGGCCAGGTCAGACTCGAGCTGCTGCACCTTGGGGTCGTTGTTGGTGCGGGTGTTCACCTCACGGGTGAACACGACGGCTGCGGCGGGAGCGCCACCGAGGACGGATGCAAACGATCCCTCGACGGCGAGAACTTCCATGTTGTCGTTGAGTGCTCCGGAGAACACCACGAAGGCGCCGCCGTGGTAGCGCGAGACCACGCAGAACACGATCGGACCGTCGAAGTTGACGATGGCCCGGCCGATCTCGGCGCCGTACTCGAGCTGGATGTTGCGCAGTGATTCCGGGGATCCGTCGAAGCCGGAAAGGTTGGCCAACACCACGATCGGACGGTTACCGCTCGCTGCGTTGATTGCGCGCGCCGTCTTCTTCGACGAGTTCGGGAACAGCGTTCCCGAGGTCCAAGTATCCGGGCCGTCGGCGGGGAAGTGCCCCTTGCGCGGAATTGCACGAGATTCGATGCCCACCACGGTAACCGGGTATCCGGCGAGGTGTGCGTCGATCACCACGGAGGTGTCGGCGCCCGCCATGTCGGCCCAGCGTTCGAGTACGGAGTGATCCTGGTCGACTACCGAACGCATGACCGTGCGGATGTCGAAGGGCTTCTTACGATCCGGGTTCTTGACGGACGAGAAGACGTCGCCGACGGTTTCGAAATCGCTCGACGGATGTGTGTGCGGGAAACTGCGCACGTCGCGGTCGATCGGGTCGGAGGTGGCCGCACGACGCGGGAAGCGTTCTCCGGGAGCGAGGTACGAGTGCGCGTAGTGGCGGAACAGGATCTCGCACGCGGCGGTGAGGTCGGGTGCCCAGTACTGTGCCTGGCCGTTGGGGCCCATGACGCGGTCGTAACCGCCGATGCCGAAGTTGTCTTCGGCGGAGACGCCACCGGAGTAGTCGAGTGACTGCTTGCCGGTCAGCACCATCGCACTGTCCGGGGTCATCACCAGAATTCCCTTGGTGTGCATCAACATCGTGGCTTCGGCGTTCCAGTAAGGCTGAGCGCCGACGTTGATGCCGGTGACGACGATGTTGATCTCGCCGCCGTTCTGGGTGAACGTGATGATCCGGCGCAGGCCGCGCGAGACCCAGTCCATGTTCTCGGTGCCGCTGTCCATCGAGATGGTGGCGCCGGAGGACAGTGCAAACCATTCGACGGGCACGTTCAGCTTCTCGGCGAGATCGATGGCTGCGACGACGCGGGAGCACTCGGCTTCTGCGACGGTGCCGAGAGCCTTGGTGGGATCACCGAACAGTGCGACGCGTGTCATGCCTTCGGGGTAACGCGGGGTTGGCGTATTGACCAGACCCACAACGATTCCGGCCTTGTTGAGCCCGAACGGACGATCGACGGGAGCAAGGATTCCGGCTTCGTCGAAATCGTGCTCGACAAACGTTCCCTTGTTTCCGGTCAGCAGCGGAACCAGCTCGTACGGGTACACGGTGCCGCGGGCCCGCGAGCTCTGGACCTTCTGGGCGTACGAGTCGAGGGGGAGCAGCGGTTCGGTGGGCGGTTCGGTCTTGTTGATGACAACCCCGGCGCCGGCACGGTACGAGAAGCGCAGCGCAACTTCCTTGGGCGCCCCACCCTTCGGATCCTTGAGGCGGGTGATCAGGGTGATCTCTTCGATTCCGGCACCCACGGTGAGACGGGCAGCGTTCTGTGCGATCACGGAGTACCGGTCAGCCGGTACATCCGCCACCGGCCACACGTAGAGCACGACGCGGTTGGCGGCGAGTCGACGCTTGTCGCCACGCTGGCTCTGGGCACGGCGGATACCGTCCAGGCAGGCGGCGAGGGTGCGTTCGATGGCAGGCAGCGCAACCATGCGGCCTTCGTCGTCGAGTTGTGGTGTCACATCGCGAATTTCGGCGAGTGCGATGAGGCGTTCGTCGGACGGGTTTTCCTTGGCGGAGAGGTGGAACAGGTAGGTGTTCTCCGGTGCGGGGAGGCGCTTGCCGTTGAAGTTCTTCAGACGCCACATGTCCAGACGCTGACCGGTCAACGGGTGCATGTCGCGAATGATCTGGTCTTCTACCAGTTCTCCGGCAACCGGGCGGAAGGTTACCCAGCGAACTCGCTCGCCGTTGGGGTTGCAGACGATGACAGTAACTCGGCGTGCATTCGCGATGGTCCCGTTGCGGGACAATGTGTTACGCAGCTTCTCGACCAGTTTTTCGCCGTCGGCGGGATGCTCCGGCCAGTCGAGGTAGATGTCGACGACGAGTCCGCGGCCGGCGGGTGTTTCTTGAGCGACGGCCGAGATGTCGTCGAGAGCTGTAGCCAGCGAATCGAATTCGGCCACGGCCGAGACGAGGTGCAGTTGCGCGCCGCGCAGATCGAAGTTGCCCGTGACAAAGCGGCGGTCGACGTGTTCGAAGGCGCGGACGTCCTCGAACGAGTGAATCTTGTAGTAGCGCCGGGTGATCACTTCGAGGAGCGGTCCGCCGTCACGGTTGCCGAGACCGATGCGTCGGCCCAGCAGGTCGAGGAGAGGTTCCGGTGTTGCTACCAGATTGGCGACACGCTGGTCGTAATCCGCTGCGTCGGGCTGCTCTTCGAGGTAGGCGAGGTTTCCGCGGATACCGTCGTAGACGTCTTCGCGAACCTTGCGGATGCGGGGCTCGTCGAAGAAGCGGAAACGTAGGTTCCGGGCGACGTCACCGATGAGCGGGAAACGAACCTGGGTCGCGACGATGAGTCGATCGAGTACCTCGTTCAGTTCCTGCGCCGAGCAACCGGGAGCCCTGTCTCCGGCCAACCAGCCTTCGAGAAGTGCTGCGATGACGGGAATCTGGGCTTCCATGCGCTGCAGTGCGAGGAACAGGCGGTACACCGCTTCCTCGACGGCCGGACGATCTTCGAGATCGGTGACGTCGTAGTGACGCAGGGCCCGCTCGAGGCGTGTTCGGAACGACGCCGGCACACCTTCGCGCTCGACATCGAGTGAGTGCAGGAAAGTGTGGAAATGCTCGCGCGGGCTGTGAACGGATTCGTCCTTCGCGGACTCACCGGAGGTGGGCTTGTTGCGCGAGAGTTCGCAGATGTCGGCAAACGTCGTCAGCACGGCAAGTTCTGCGTGAACCAGCGCGGGATCCTGGGATTCGAGTGCGCCGCGTAGTGCGTCGTACTCGGCGAGAACTGCGTTGGCCTGTTTGCCGCTGACGTCGTAGCCACTGATCATGGCAGTCAGTGCTTCGAGCTGTGCCAGCGCGTCGTCACGGATATCGGATCCGGAAGTCGAAGCGGGAAGATCGAATTCGACGCGGGGCGCCTTCTCGACGACGGCTTCGTCGCTGACCTGATCAACACGCAGGAGCGGTGCTCCGGCATCGACCTGTGAGTTGACCGTTGCCAGCACCTCACGGACCTTGCCGGCGTACGGAGCTCGGACGGCGGTCTCCATCTTCATGCTCTCGAGCACAACGAGGGTGGAGCCGGCTTCGACGTCGTCACCGACGGCAACGGGAACAGCGACAACGACGGCCGGGGCGGGAGCGCGGATGACTCCGGCATCGTCCTGGCTGATCTGGTGGCTGATGCCGTCGACCTCGACGAGGTAACGCGCGGGGCTGGAGACGGAGACGACGTGGAAGCGTCGGTCACCGATGACGAGACGCGACTCGAAATCGCCGAGACGATCGACGTCCACTTCGATGGAACCGGCGTCGCCGTCGACGAGGTAGCGGTGGGGGCCGATGCGCCCGACCGTCAGCTTGTAGGCCTGGCCCTGGTAGTTCAGTTCGACGGTTCGGCCGATTGCGTGGTTGGCGCGGGGGCGGCCACCACGTGCCGAAGCGAGGAATGCTGCGCGTTCGAGGGATTCCTCGGCGTCGTAGGCGTCGATCGCGGTGGCGATCAGCGCAACGTCGGCGCGGCGCGTTGTCGTATCCAGAGCGCCGGTGCGGTCCAGCCAGCCTGTATCGGCGGAGGCCGAGATGACTTCGTCACGATCGAGAAGGTCGAGGAGGAACGACTTCGTGGTAGTGCCGCCGTCGAGGACGACGGTGGTTTCACGCAACGCGGTGCGCAGACGTGCGAGTGCTTCGGCGCGTGTGCGGCCCCAGGCGATGACCTTGGCAACCATGGAGTCGTAGTCGGGCGGAATGACGTCGCCGGCCGCGATGCCGGTGTCGACGCGGATGCCTGATCCGAGGGGGAACTTCAGGAGCTGAACTGTGCCGGGTGCCGGTGCGAAGTCGTTGTCGGCGTCTTCGGCGTTGAGGCGGGCCTCGACGGCATGGCCGAATGCTGGCGGGCAGTCGCCGACCAGTTCGTCGCCGCTGGCGACAAGAATCTGCAGTTTGACCAGGTCGATGCCGGTGGTGACCTCGGTGATGGGGTGTTCCACCTGGAGACGAGTGTTGACCTCGAGGAACGTGAACAGCTTGTTCTCGGGCTGGTAGAGGTACTCGACGGTGCCGGCGCCCTGATATCCCGCAGCCTTCACGAGTTCGGCGGACACCTTCTTGAGGTGATCCGACTGCTCGTCGGTCAGGACTGGGGAAGAGGACTCTTCGATGACTTTCTGGTTGCGACGCTGGATCGAGCAGTCGCGTACGCCCGGAGCCCAGACGTTGCCGTGGTTGTCGGCGATGATCTGTACTTCGACGTGGCGTGCGTCGGTGACCAGGCGTTCGAGGAAGACGACGGGGTCACCGAAGGAACGCTCGGCTTCACCCTGGGTACGTTCGAGGGCAACTTCGAGTTCGTCTTCGGCCCACACCTTGCGGATTCCGCGACCGCCGCCGCCGCTGCGAGCCTTGATGATCAGCGGGTAGCCGATGGCCTGTGCGTGACGACGAGCGTCGGCACGGGTCTCGACGGGTCCACCGCTCCATGGGGCGACAGGGACGCCGACCTTCTCGGCAAGAATCTTCGCGGCCACTTTGTCTCCGAGGAGGCGCATGGCGTCGGCGCTGGGGCCGATGAAGGTGATGCCCAACTTTGCGACGATCTCGGCGAAAGCCGGGTCCTCGGCAACAAAGCCCCAGCCGACCCACACGGCGTCGGCCTTGGCAGCGAGTAGTGCTCGTTCGAGTTCGACGTAATCGAGGTAGGGGCTGCCGGTGCCGGTGCTGCGAAGGGTTACTCCTTCGTCTGCCTGGCGGACGAACATTGCTCGACGCTCGGCGTCGGTATGGAGCGCAATGACGCGAATGCCGTAGTCGTGCTCGGCGTTCAGTTCGCGTACTGCCCTGATCAGGCGGACCGCGGCCTCACCTCGATTGACCACTGCGATTCGTTTGAACATTGTCACTGCCACCGTCCTTGATGAGATTCTTGCGTCACGTACGTTGTGATCGTTGCGATATGGGCTGATCGTGCGTCACAATCCCCCGAGTGCGCATCGACAGATGACTGTCAGTTCGGTCTGTTGAGTCCGGTGATGTCGAGTTGCGGCATCACGCATAGTGCATGGACTCAGAACCGCTCCAATCATTAATGAGTTACATCGTATGTCGGCTCCCAGGCAATGCCCGGTTTATTCAAGGATGCAGTATGTCGCCGCTCGTGTCACCTCGGCGAATTGAAGTGTATTAGTCAACGTGAACCATGGTTACGCCTACCGTTTAACGCGCTGTGCTCCAACAACTTTCGAGCTTGTGACGCGTATCACGGTGGAAGTAAATGTGGATGAATTTGAATACTCGCTGGTAACAAATTTGATTCCGTTGCCGAATTCTGGGATTGCGCGAATATTACCGATCGGTACTACCGGTGGGTATTTCTTCCTTCGGCTATCCGTCCATTTGTGTACACGAAGTCGGCAGCGGCAGGTTGTTCGAAGACCTGGCGAGCTGAGGGAATCAGCGAGTTTTTGTGCTGCCTTCGATCGAATGGGTCTTGCTCACCAACTTCGCATAACAGTGGTCACGGTCGAGGCCGTTGCCGACGCACCAGCCGAGTGCTCCGTCAGGATCGGGGAAGGTGACGCCGGCGATCGTGATCCAGAAGTCGGGAGCACTGAACACGCTCCAATCGCCCGACCACAGCAGTCGAACCTGGGGATACTTCAGTCGTAAGGCGAGGTGCTCCTCGAGTGTCGCCGAGTTGTTCCACGTCTTACCCTCGGCCACCAATCCCGGTCGCTTCGAACTGAGCTGCGGCACCCAGCGGTCGGCGAGTTCGGAACTGACGGACGACGAATCCGCCGTCGCCAGGGCGCGCAGTGCATCGAAGGCAGCTGATTCGGCATCTCCGGTTTGCGGTGTGGCGGGGCCCGTCGCCTCCATCTTGGCGTTCGGAACATGCTGTCCCACAACGCCAGTTGTTGCACTGGCGTTCCCGGACTCGACGCATTCGACGAGTATCTTGTTCCAGCTTCCTCCGGATTTGCCGGACAACGTATCGGGAGTTCTCCAGAATGTACCGATCGGAAACCTGAATTTGCGCTGTACCGATTCGCCTGCAGACGCAGATGAGTTGGAGGAACCGCTTGTGGTGTGTGGCAACACGAGTGGGGAATCGGAGAAGTCGAATACCGCAGCTGCGACATTGGCGGCGCCGTCGGATATCGAGATGCTTGTGGTGTCGGATGCGAGTATGTCGCCGCCCGGGCAGGTCGCGGTGATGCGCATCGTGACGATCAGTGCGCCGGTGTCGGTGATGATGTCAGTTGGTGTGAACGTCGGTGCCGATCCGCATTTGGTTACGTACTGATCGCCACCGGAGTCCGTATTCGCTCCGGATGAGACGCTCACGCTGTCGGGGACATGCGACGGCGGACCAGTCGGTTCGAACATTGCGATGGACGTGTTCGACGCGTAGACGAATCCATTCCCGGCAGTACCGAATTTTGTTCGACTGCTTTCCTGGTCGTCGATCACGGATGTGGACCACACCGTTGAACCGTCGGCTGCGCTTACGGCCACAATCTCGTCGTCAGCGGTAATCCCGATCAAGTTCGCTCCATCGGTGACCAGACTGGTGGAAGTTGTCAGTAGATATTCCGACGTCTCCCACCGTAGGGAACCGCTTTCCAGGTCGAGTGCCGTAGTCGAACTGGTTCCGCGCTGGACCACTACGTCCCCGAGGACGGCTGTGGCTCCGGCGTAGTTTGAATCTCTTTGGGGAGTAGACCATTTGACTGTTCCGTCGTGCTCGCGGGCGGTGCCGTCGGACATGATCAGGGGAATGTCGGATCGCGGTGATGCGACGAAGTCCGTGGGCGAGACGGACGCGTCCGCAGTGAACGCCACCGCGCCGGATGCATGGAAGTACGTCGGGGTGACGGTGAGTTTATTCGTGTTTCCACTGCATATTCCCGCAACGGCCCCGAATCCTGGGACCGGACTGGCCCACGCAGTATCTTCGGCGACGACCGACCCGTCGGATGTATGCGCAATTACCCCGCCGACACCTGACAACGATACGAGTCCGTCCGAGACCTCGAGTGCGTAGTGGTCGCCGCTGCCAACTCCGCACTTCTTGGTCGAATAGGCTCGAGACCACTCTGACGCCGGATTGTCGACACTGCCTTTGGTCAGTGTGTATTCACCTTCGCTGGGGCCGTAAGCAGCGGTGAAGACGTATCCTTCGCCCACCGAGATTGCCACAGTGTTTGGGGAGAGATTGGATTCGCTCCGGACGGTGCCGTCGTGAACGTTGAAGGACTTCATTTTCGGGTTGCGCCCGAAGTCTGATTCGATGCACGGGAGGACGCCCTCGACAACACCGTTTGCGCAACCGCCGCCAAACGTGCTCGGTGCGGACCACTCCAGCGCGCCGGTTCTCGAGTTCAGGGCAATCAGCCGTACTTCGTTGGAATCCGTGCGTGTTTTCGCGACAGCCGCAATGACCTTGTCGCCCACATCGAGGAAGCCGGTCGCAAGATACTGGCGACTGCCGAATTCAGGATTGATGAACGACGCTGTAGGTCCCGACATGTAGTCGTGCGGGTCGGCTGTCCAGGCAACTTCTGGCGCAGTCGGAAAGGTGCCCTGTGTCATGCCGGGCGGAAGTGCGACGGTCTCGTCCGAGTTTCGGAAATACTGAAATGCGACGACGGACCCTGCCGTGAGAGCCAGTACCGCCACGACGGCGACCAGTGCGGTCCACACGCCCTTTCCCCGTTTCGTTCCGGGAGCGGCCGGGCTGACTGGTGGCCCGAATTGTTGGGCGCCGGATACCCATCCCGGATTTGGCGGTTGCGGCGGGTATCCGTAGGGGAGTGGCGCCTGCTGCGGCGGGTATCCGTAGGGTCCCGGCGTGCGTTGCTGCGTCTGGTCGATGGGGCCTTGTTCGTAGGGAGGCGGGCCAGACGGAGGTTGGGCTGGCGGCGGTGGAGGTGGCGGTGGTGGTGCTGACCTGTCGTCGCTCACGTCGGGCCCTTTCGTAGGAACGCCTCATCCGGAAACCTGCAGGCTATCGCCGCGTTTGTCTGGTTGGGTGCTTTCTACGCCAAATTCATCCGATCGGACGACACCAGACCTCTAGTTCGAAGCGCGCAATCGCGCGAAGTCCGATTCGATTGTGGCGATGTGCTCTGCAATTCCATCGAGGCCCGCCTGCGGCAGATTCAATGTGCTGCCGAGGGATCGTGCGGCCTCCGTGAAAGGTTCAACGAGAGGTTCGTACTTGGCGATCAGTTTCAGCCTCGGCGTCGTCGCCAGGTACTTGACGCTGCCGGCGTTGTCGACGAAGTCGCTGAACTTCACCAGAAATACCGAAGGATCCGAAATAGCGTCGACGACGTGGTCGCGGTATCCAGATGCGTTGCCGTCCTGTCCGTAGTTGATTGGATTAGTAACTGCTGCAACGATTTCAGCAATCTTGGGGCTAAAGCGCTCCGCGATGAGCGTCAAGGCGCGCTGCCGCATCTCGTTAGGTTCCTCGTTATCAATGGGAATTCCGCCGAGCAGGGGTATGAGTTTCTGCGGTTGGTCTTCGACTGTGTCGTGGAGGGCAGTCGCGGCCAGGACGTCGGCGTCGGCGCATCCGTACCGAATCAGCCGCAGCACATTTCGCAAAGGGTGAACGATGTAGGGATCAATGTCGGATTTGATCCCGTTCTTTCGGGACTGCTCGAGATGTGCGAGTGTGGCGACCTCCATCGCGAGGCGCAGGGTGCCACTTTGTATCGACATCTCGTCGACTGCGTTCTCGATCGCGAAGACGAGCGTCGCGGCATCCATCTCCTTCAGGGTGAGACCTTTCAAGGCGGATGTGATCGGATCTGATGTGCTCATCGGGGGTTACCTTCCGTTGAATTGACGTCGCAGCTTGCCGAGCGGATCTTGCGCCGGCGTCAAATGTGGATACCGTTTCTTATTGCCGTGCAATCGAATACACGTCGTTCCAGCGCTGCGAACGTACGTCGTTCTGCTTCGAAGTGGAACTGGTGTCGCCAGGGATGCGGTCGACGGCTTGATCAAAATGTCGTCAACTCCTGCCAATCCCGCCGCGCGCATTTAGGCTGAACAAATGACAGTCGATCAGGCGTTGGACAGTGACTTCCTGACCCTTGCCGATCCGTACCGCCGTGAGCTTCAGGCGCATTGCTATCGCATGATGGGTTCTATTCACGACGCGGAAGACCAGGTCCAGGAGACTTTCATCCGAGCGTGGCGGGGGTATTCGGGATTCCGCGGCCAGTCATCGTTTCGGACTTGGCTCTACCGTATCGCGACCAACACGTGTTTGACGGCATTGGAGGGACGTGCGCGGCGTCCGCTTCCTGTTGGTTTGGGCGCGCCCAGTTCAGATCCTTCGGATGACCTGGTCGAACGTCATGAGATCGCCTGGCTCGAACCCATTGCAGACTCGTCGTTGAGCGATGTTAATGACCCGGCAGTAATGGTCGTGCGTCGCGATTCCGTCCGCCTTGCCCTGATCGCTGCTTTGCAGCATTTGTCGCCGAGGCAGCGAGCCGTATTGGTGTTGCGCGACGTTCTGCAATGGAAGGCCGCGGAGGTGGCGACGGCACTGGACACCACAACCACTGCCGTCAACAGTGTTCTACAGCGCGCTCGCGCACAGCTCAACGCAATCGGGCCCACCGAAGACGACCTGGTGGAACCGACTAGTGACGCGGCCAGGACGATGCTTCGCGAGTATGTCCGCAGCTTCGAAGATTACGACGTCGACGCCATCGTTGCGATGTTCACGCGAGACGCGATCTGGGAGATGCCGCCCTTCGAAGGTTGGTACCGGGGTCCTGAGGCGATCGGGCAGCTCATCGGGAACAAGTGCCCGGCCGACGGACCCGGTGCGATGCGATTGCTGCCGACCGCGGCCAACGGGCAACCGGCGTTCGGGCTCTACATGCGAGAGCCGGACGGTGTTCACCGTGCCTTCCAGTTGCATGTACTCGACGTGACCGAATCCGGGATCTCACACGTGACCTGTTTCTTTGATCTGACCCTGTTCGCACGGTTCGGGCTGCCGGCGGAACTGTAGGAGAAGGGGATGTGCGAGTGCATTGACTCGCACATCCCTCCGGTAGTCGACTCTCGATTTACTGGGGAACCGTCGCGGCGGGATCCATCCACATGACCTCCCAGACGTGATTGTCCAGGTCGCGGAATGCGCGGCCGTACATGAAGCCGT